>JAGHRY010000158.1 GCA_018066145.1 Candidatus Colimorpha merdihippi
CGTAGTAGTTCTGGATCAAGCTGAAGTTGGCGCTGAAGGCCATATCGCTGTTGACGGTAACGGTGCGGGGATTCTGGGTGTTGCCATCGCTCCAGCCATCAAAATGGTAACCGTTGTTAGCGGTAGCGGTGATAGTGGCGTTGGAACCGGACATATACTTATTGCCGCCGGTGACGGTACCCAAGTTGTTATTGTTGCTGAGAACAGTCAAAGTGTAGTATACAGGCACAGCCTCGAAATATGCAGTATAGGTTTCGTTGCCGCTAACACTAATGGTGCGGGGATTCTGAGTGCTATTGTCGTTCCATCGCAGGAAAACGAATCCATTGTTGGGTATAGCCGAAATAGAGATGTTGTCGCCTTCGTGATAAGCACCACTACCTGCCACACTTCCCTGGTTTGCGTTTCCACTAAGGACGGTGAGGGTGAAGGTGGGAAGAGTAGGAGTTTCGCCAGTACTAAAGTTGGCCACGTAAGCACCACTAGCTTCAACCACTATGGTTCTGGTAGCGTTTTGGTTGCCGTCATTCCATCCGGTGAAGATATTGCCGCTGGTGGGAGTGGCTACCAGCGTAGCGGTGTCGCCCCAGCTATAGATACCCGAACCGGTAACCGATCCGAGGCTATTGTTATTGCTGGAAGCATATATATTAAATGTAGGCTCGTTGAAACGGAAGTTAGCAGAAAGGGTCATATTACCGGTAATCGTAATCGTACGAGGATTTTCGGTACTGCCATCGCTCCAGTCAATAAACTCGTTAATTCCAAAAGGACGGGCATAAATCGTAACACTTGTGTTGGCCGAATACAAACCTTGACCGATTACGTCACCGGCATTGGGTTGGTTAGAACTCAAGGATAATAAATATTGTGCAGGAGCTTCACCGCCAGAGCCGACCGAACCAAGTATAAAATATGCAGTGGTTGCGTCAGTGGTCACACTGTCGGCATTCAAATATCTAGGGTTAGTAGTGGAGCCATCTCCCCACTGAGAAAAAACATAACCTTGGGCAGGGTGAGCAAGCAGGAGGGCATAGTTATTGCCGCAGGAGGGCTGTTCTAGTGTGTATACAGCTCCTGTATTTTCGATAGCCGCGGCACCAAAAACTGTAGGAATAGTAGTTGTGGCGAAATTGTCAAAATAATTCCATGAAGAGTAGTATGTGTTTGGGTTTTCACAAGGGATGTGTACCTCAAGCGATTCAGACACACCATTAAATACATTCGTTCCCAAAGTGGGAGCATCAATAGCTTTAGATTCGAGATAATCCAAATCACAACCGGCAAAGGCTTCGGTTTGAATTTCAGAAACATTTTTACCAATAACTACATTTCTTAAATTAGGACACTGGTAGAATGCCCGTGAACCGATTTTTCTAATCGAGTCACCAATATTGATTGCAACAAGGTTGGGATAACCTCTAAAAGCCTCATTACGGATTTCTCTGATTTTGTAAATCTGAATGCGAGAACTCGATGTGGGAACTGCTATCGAATTGGGGATGGATAAATATTCTTCATCTCCAGAAAAAGGGACTTTTTTATCGCTAGTTGAATGGGCCCAGCGAGATACGGCCATCTCAGTTCCTGTGCCTATAGAAGTAAGATAAAAACAATTGGCGCAGGTGTCATACGGCAAGATATTAGTAAAGGTATTCCAAGAAGTAGAAGAATAATAAGCACCAGTGCTTGCGCAGGGAACATATAATGTAACATTAGCAGTAGACGTCTGACTGAAAGTGCTTGATGTGATAGTCGGCGGAACTGTATCACGGCAGGTGAGACTTTCAAGAACTGAAAGCGTACCAAATGCAGTATTGCCTACACTAGTAAGACTTGCCGGGATAGTGAGATTGCGCAATTTATTGCAACCTTGAAAGGAAGCAGAACCAATAGTTTCTAATCCTTCAGGAAGTTCAAGATTAACAAAACCGCATTGTTGGAATGAACTATTACCAATACTAGTAATGCCATTATGGAAGGTTATTACCTTCAGTCCAGAGCATGTCTTGAAAGCATTAGCGGGGATACTTGTAATGCCGGTAGGGATAACAATACTGTCAAGAACGGAACAATTATTAAAAGCATAGGTACCCAGGGTAGTTAAACCACTGGGCAGATTGATGGATTTTAATTTTCTGCAACCACTAAATGCATAATTCCCAATAGATACAACATTGCTTAGCCCAGTAATTGATACCATAGTACTACAATTATAGAAGGCATAATTCGCAATAGTAGTAACACTAGGGGTCATAACAACTTCGGTCACTCCTCCGCAGGCATTGAAGGCATATGAACCAATCTCTGTCACTGCGTAATAAACTCCACTGTTTGGATGCTGGACTAAAGTGGGAATGACAACTTTTCCTGTTGGTTTCGATGTATTCGAAGTCCAGGTATTACCTGTACCATTATTCACCACCCGAACATTCGTTGTGCCTGGAATAATAGTGTAATACAGGCTTCCTGATTGGAAATCGTACGCTTTCGCAGCAACAATTCCTATCAAGAAAAACACGATTAATAAAAATAATTTTTTCTTCATGTTATTTAACTTTTGTGGGCCCACAACTTGCCTAGGTTTGGAGATCAGAGCCCATTAACCCCCATTAGACAATTATAATTGATTGCAAAAATACATATTTTTTTTGAAAATTGCAAAAAAACATACAAACTACATGTAAAAAAAACACATAATTAACTATACTACAACATAT
>JAGHRY010000068.1 GCA_018066145.1 Candidatus Colimorpha merdihippi
GCTATATCAGCGCCTCAATGCAGCTGGATCTTTTCGAATCGGCCAACATTCGCTTGGAAGTTCCCTACAGATTGTATCAGAAGGATTGGAAACCGACCTTTATCCCTTTTGCAAAGGCCAGAAAGCGCATAGAAACTGATTTCTCTCAGTTTGCGGGGCAGTTTATGTTGAATCGGAACTTCGCCAAACAACCACAGGGTCTATTTGCCAGAATCATCAGTAAGACTGCGTCTTTCACTACATTACAATACGTCAATTATCTTGCTGGCAAACCCATTGGCCATGTCAAATATGCTTTAGATTAATTCCGACAACGGGTTAGTTTGTTATAAGCGTTCCTCTATATCGTGAAAAAACATAAATTATTGTACTGTCCAAAAACTACACGCCGCGGCGCACGGCCTCATCTGTAGCCAGCAGGTCGTCAAGTGTCGGTTGCGCAACGAAAGTAGCCTTGACCATTTGTTCTTCAACAAAATCAGCAATCTGCAAGAAACTGAGCTTACCATCGATAAAACGTTGTACAGCCACCTCGTTGGCAGCATTCATGATACACGGCATGTTGCCCCCTTTCTCTATTGCCTGATAAGCCAATGCCAAGCAGCGGAAGGTATCCATATCGGGATTCTCAAAAGTCAGCTGGCCATATTGCTCGAAACTGAGTCGGGGCAGATGGCTCTCGATACGTTCCGGGAAACTGAATGCATATTGTATTGGCGTTTCCATCGTGGGCACTCCCAGCTGTGCTTTGATGCTGCCATCAACATACTGCACCATTGAGTGAACCACCGATTGGGGGTGCACCAGAACCTGAATACGGTCAGCCGGCACAGAAAACAGCCAACGGGCTTCAATCACCTCCAACCCTTTGTTCATCAACGAGGCCGAATCAATTGTTACCTTACGCCCCATGCTCCAATTGGGATGCTTCAAGGCATCGGCAAGAGTCACTTTGGACAATTGCTCGCGCGAAAATCCGCGAAACGGTCCGCCCGAAGCGGTGAGCAAAATTTTATCTATGCCTCCGCCCTCGCCTACCAGGCTTTGGAAAATAGCCGAATGCTCAGAGTCTACCGGCAGTATAGGCACATGGTTTTCCATAGCCGCGCGGGTAACTATTTCGCCCGCCACCACCATTGTCTCCTTATTGGCCAAGGCTATGGGTTTGTGATGCTCGATAGCGCGCAGCGTAGGACGCAAACCGGCAAACCCTACAATCGAAGCCAGCACCATATCGATTGAGTCCATCTCCATCAAGTCGGCTACCGACTCCATGCCGCAAAACACTTTGATATCGTGTGGGACCAATGCTTCCTGAACCATATTGTATTTGGTCTCATCAGCAATAGCCACAGCATTGGGTTCAAACTCGATAGCTTGTTTTATCAGCAAGTCGGCGTTGCTGCCGGCACATAGCACCTCTACTGCAAACAAATCGCGATGGCGCCGTATCACATTCAAAGCCTGCGTTCCTATCGAACCGGTTGAACCTAAGATAGCAATACGTTTCATATATACTAATATAGTTACTATTTTTTCTTACGTTCTTTTTCAGATTTCTTGCGCTCTTGTTCGTTTTTCTTTCTGGCCTCCACATCCAACCTCAACAGCGAGTCGGCCTTGGAGTGGCGATACACAACGGCTTGATCGCTCACTTCCTCCACCTGCTGCACCTGTTCGGCAGTAAGCGGTTTTCCGCTCACAACGTCTTGAATGATAGCAATCATACGCTCATGATGGTCTATCAACGTCTCCAGCGAATCGATAACTTGTGCGCTGCGTACTATCTCCTCGCGTTGGTCGGGCTTGATATAGCCCGGCACCAGATGGTGCAGCGGAGTGAATGCCACCAGCAGGATAGTGAGCACTATCATCACAATAACGCTCAAACTCACATAAGTGAATATATTCACTCCTGTGAGTTCCGCTGAGAAATTCTCTTTCAGTGTGTCGGTGTCCATAATCACCAAACGGTGCTTATGGTGCATCCTCTCACTAAAATCCTGCCAATTATTAGAAAGGCGCAGCCGCAGGGCTGCGCCTTTCTCCTTTATGGTATCAAATATATGATTATCCATTAAAAGAATTTGCTACGGCTGTCAACTACCTTACTGTTGTCTTTCAGCACTTGTTGAACGGCACGCATAGCCTGCATGTAGCTCTGCTGTTTCTGGTTGCGGATAGCCTCCACATCAGCGGCAGCGGGATTGTCAACCTTAGCGTTAACTTTCACCATATACACGCCGTTGGCACCCTGGATGGGGCCTACCATCTTGTTAGCCTCGCTAGCAGCAATGGCAGCCTGAACCTTAGGCTCCATACCATACTGGCCGAGGAAATAGTCGTTGAACGAAACGCTGTCGAGGGTATCAACAGACACCTTCATCTTAGCAGCAATAGCATTCAAATCGCTGCTGGCCTTCTGAGCCTCTTCAAGGCGTGCCTTCAGAAGTTCGGCCTTCTTTTCGATGCGAACCTGGTTCTCAATCATAGGACGAACCTGGTCGAGGGTAGCATAACCCACTTTGTAGATATCTTTCAGAGCAGCCACAATATACATGTCGTCACCTTCGAAAATCTGATCGGCCACAGCGCCCTTTTCGGTCTTCTCGTTGTAGAGCCACTGGATGATGCTGCGAGCATTCTTCACACCAGCGATAGAATACTGCATCGAGCTTACCATAGCGTTGCGTACCTGCAGGTTCTCGGCCTGGGCGGTAGCGGTCATCTCGGCATAAGTGCGATTGTTGCCGGCAAATCTGTTAGCCTCATTGTAGATATTGCGTGAAGTAGCGTCGCTAGCCACGATTTCGCGGCTGATAGCAGCTACCTGATATTTGCGATGAGCAGCGGTCTTGCCAGTTACCTTTACGAGGAAGTAGCCAACCTCGTTGGGATGCTGTTTAACAAAGAGTCCGCCTTCGGGAGTATTGACAAGTTCCTCGTTGATGAAACCGTAGTTGCCATCGAGCTGCCATTCCATATCGCCGCCGTTTTGAGCCTTCTGAGGATCATCGCTGAACTTAGCCACAGCTTCGTCAAAGCTGATGGAACCGCTCTTAATAGCGTTCATTACGCTGTCGGCAAGTACTTTGGCCTCTTCATCGGTACGGTTGATGTCGCCGCCAACCTTGTTGTTGAAGATATAGATTGCGCTAGCACGGAGGCTATCGGGACGATTTTCGATTTTGAGCACTTTGGCCATCATCCATTCATTGCCGGCAATACGGGGGCTGATGAAGGAACCAACGCCAGCTGCCATAATGGCGCTGTCCATAGGAGCTGCAAATTCGCTAGCTTTGCGGAAAGTGGAGTCGTAGTTGCGCGAAGACTCGGCATTCACAAAGAAAGTCAGCTCGGCAGGATCCACAGTCTGGAATTCTTCCCAAGTCTCCTCAACACTCTTCTGAATGTTGGCCATATCTTCCTGAGTGGGGACGATGGGGTAAACAATATAGTCTACCTCGCGCATTTCGTCACGCAGACGGAACTCTACCTTATGCTTGTTGTAGTAGTTCTGGTAATCCTGATCGGTGAGGGCAACCTCATCATCGGCCACCGACTGGTAGCTGCAGTTGATAGCGTAAGCGTTGCTCAGCTTGCTGCCCATGGCGGCAATCTGGCCGGCAATAGCCTTAGGCATATACATACCGCGAGAAATGAGGGTGTTGTACTTCTGAGCCTTGCGGTCAGCCTTGACGGCTTTTTCCAGTTCAATCCACTGAATGCGCTGAGCGGTGTCAAGGTTGTCGAAATTGTTCACATAATACTCAATGGCCTGGGTGTTGTACACGCCGGTCTGGGGGTCGGTGAAATTCTGACGCAGATAGGGATGGATAAAGGTACCCACGTACATATCGCTCACCTCGGCAGAGGTAACGGTGAGGCCCAATTTGGCAAACTCGGCATCGGTGAGGGTTTCGTTCACCAGGTTCTGCCATACTTGCTCACGCAGCTGGTACTCTACATCTGCAGGAATCTGAGCGACACCCTGCTGAACTTTGTAGTTGTTTTCCATCTCTTCAGTAAGTTCGTTGAAGCGCTGGTAGGTGATGGTTTGGTCGTTGATTTTGCCCATATCGGGTACGCCACGCTGATTCTTGGTGAGGTCACCGATGATGAATGCGACGATAGCTATACCTACAATGGCTACGGCTATCCACGAATGTTTTCTGATACTTCCAATAATTCCCATTTTAGT
>JAGHRY010000311.1 GCA_018066145.1 Candidatus Colimorpha merdihippi
TCCCATTGCTGGTTGGAAAATCGATATTTTTTGATATGAAAATCTGCCCGGCGACCTCCATGAATTCTGTCCCGACAGATTGTTTCCCACCTGTGTTGAAAACTTTTTTAATTTGAATATTTATTATATTTAAAAAAAATAGTATCTTTGCAGTCTGAAAAAACGATTAGTTAACCCGAATTATAAATAATAAATAACTTAAATTCAATTCAAATGAAAGCTTATAACTTTAATGCAGGTCCTTGCCCCCTGCCCAAAGAGGCTGTTGAGTCCACCATCAACGCCATCCGCAACTTCGATAATACCGGCATCGGCCTTATGGAAATCTCTCACCGTACCCCCGGTTGGGAACGCACCATGGAAGAAACCCGTCAGCTCTGGCGCGATCTTTTGAACATCCCCGAAGGTTACGAAGTGCTCTTCCTCGGCGGCGGCGCTAGCACCCTCTTCCTCGATATCCCCGCAAACTTCCTCAACAAGAAGGCTGCTTACCTCCAGACCGGTGTTTGGGCTAAGAAAGCTGGCAAAGAGGCTAAACTTTTCGGACCTGTCGACATCGTTGCTTCTTCCGAAGACAAGACCTACAGCTACATCCCCAAGGGCTACACCATCCCTACCGATGCTGACTATTTCCACATCACTACCAACAACACCATCTATGGTACCGAGATCAAGTACGACATGGACTGCCCCATCAAGCTCATCGCTGATATGTCCTCCGATATCATGAGCCGTCCCGTCGACGTTACCAAGTATGCTTGCATCTATGGTGGCGCTCAGAAGAACGTAGGCCCTGCCGGCGTTACCTTCGTTATCGTTAAGAAAGAGCTCCTCGGCCAGATCACCGACCGTCAGTACATGAACCCCCTGCCCACTATGGTAGACTTCCGCACCCACGCTGCTGAAGAGAAGAAGAACATCTCCATGTTCAACACTCCTCCCGTGCTCCCCATCTTCGTCATGCACGAGACCCTCAAGTGGGTTAAGGACACCATCGGCGGCCTTGAGAACATGAACAAGATCAACACCGAGAAGTCCAACCTCCTCTACGAAGAAATCGACCGCAACAGCATGTTCCGCGGCACCGCTGAGAAGGAAGACCGTTCCATCATGAACCACTGCTTCGTCATGGCCGAAGGTCGTGAGAACCTCCAGGATGCTTTCATGGCATTCGCTAAGGAGCGCGGTATGGTAGGCATCAAGGGTCACCGTTCCGTTGGTGGCTTCCGTGCTTCCCTCTACAACGCTGTTACCAAGGAAGACGTTGAGGCTCTCGTTCAGTGCATGCAGGACTTCGAGAAAGCTAACAAATAAATTTTAGTGAATAATTAACTAGAAGTTCTGGAAAATCTAGAAAACCTAGTATTGCTAGAAAATCTAGAACTTCTAGCTACCTATACAAACCAACAACATAATGAAAGTTTTAGTAGCTACCGAAAAACCTTTCGCAAAAGTTGCTGTTGACGGCATCCGCGAAGTGGTAGAGAAAAACGGCCACACCCTGGCTCTTCTCGAAAAATATACCGACGTGAACGAATTCTACGCAGCTGTCGCTGATGCTGACGCTCTCATCGTTCGTTCCGACAAAGTCACCAAGGAAGTTATCGACCACGCCAAGAACCTCAAGATCGTTGTTCGTGCAGGTGCTGGTTTCGACAACCTCGACCTCGCTGCTTGCACCGAGCGCGGCATCATCGCCATGAACACCCCCGGCCAGAACTCCAACGCTGTTGCCGAGCTCGTCATGGGTATGCTCGTTTTCTGCGTTCGTAATTTCTACAACGGCAAGTCCGGTTCCGAGCTCATGGGCAAGAAACTCGGTCTCCTCGCTTATGGTAATGTAGGCCGCAACGTGGCTCGCATCGCCAAGGGCTTCGGCATGGATGTATATGCTTTCGACGCATTCCTCACCGCCGAGCAGATCGAGGCCGACGGCGTAGCTCACGCTGTTGCCAACCAGGCTGCCCTCTTCGAGACCTGCAACGTGGTTTCCCTCCACATCCCCGCTACTGCTGAGACCAAGAACAGCATCAACTACGAGCTCGTCAACAAAATGCCCAAGGGTGGTATCCTCGTCAACACCGCTCGTAAGGAAGTCATCAACGAGGCCGAACTCCTCAAACTGATGGCCGACCGCACCGACCTCCGCTACATCTCCGACATCATGCCCGATGCAGATGCTGAGTTCAAGGCATTCGAAGGCCGCTACTTCGCTACTCCCAAAAAGATGGGTGCCCAGACCGAAGAGGCCAACATCAACGCTGGTATCGCCGCCGCCAACCAGATCAGCAACTTCTTTGCTACCGGCTGCACCAAATTCCAGGTCAACAAATAGTATTTGCTATACTTAATCAAAAAGGGGGGAGGTTTTGCGCCTTCCCCTTTTTTGTGCCTGTGGTCAGGCAAATTGGAGGGGAGGCTTTCGCGGGTAATCTGGCAGCCCGCCACCATAGTGCCGCCCTGGCGGGCATCGCCCTTGGTCATGTACACGGGCACCGAGCCGAAATTGGCACCCATACACTCGTTGTAATCGCTAGCGGTGGCGGCACGCTTCTCGAAACTGGGGTGCAGTTTGCCCTTGAAAGCGCGGTAGAGGTTCGCCAGGTTGGTCCACAGCGCGCGGCGCAGCATCTGAGCGCGGGAGCGTTTGGGTGAAGCCTTTTGCGCGGTTTTTTCGCAGACCATGGCCTGGTCGCCCATCTGCTTGAAAGTGATGTTACCGATAAAGCTGGTAAGCTTTTTGATAAATCCGCCAAGTTTTGCCATAGTTTATTTGGTTTTTCGGTATGCCTAACCGGGTCCTTAGTCCGGGGGTTGCTGAGACACAGTCTGTTGGGGGTGATCACGTCCCCAAGAAGACAATGCAAAAATACGAACTTTTTCTGACTGCAATTCCGATTTGTTCCGATTTGTTCCGATTTGTTCCGATTTGTTCCGATTCGTTCCGATAGGTGGCTTAGACGATTGATTATAAATTAGCAATCAAATAAACAGGAATAAATCTCACCGCCCCTCCCCATTTGTGTCAAAGTGTCAAAGTGTCAAATGTCATTTTCATTCTGCTGGTGGGGAAACAATTTCTGCTAT
>JAGHRY010000039.1 GCA_018066145.1 Candidatus Colimorpha merdihippi
ATCGGCGCTACCACTACCGTGAAGGAGTTCAGCGATGCCGTGGTGCAGAACAACCGCGACTACCAGAACGGCGACGAGATTACCGTGTTCATTGCCGAGCAGTACGAGAACATCGAGACCCACGTGCCTTATGTGAAGGTGCTTGCCCAGCAGATCACCCTTGACCAGAGCGACAGTGTGACCAAGGTGCGCAGCCTGGTGGGCGCAGGCGGTTTCAGCATCGTGGACGGCAACCTGGCAGCCTCGTCCAGCATCGACGGCGGCATTGCCTGGGTGCACAGCCGCAGGACCCCCAGCGGCACCAAGGTGAGCACCCAGCGCCTGAAGGTGACCAACAGCTACCTGGCCAACTATCAGACCCCCGAGGCCCTGGATGCCGCCATCAAGAGCTACGCGGGCGAGATGCAGGAGTCGTACCTGGTGCCCGACGTGAACGAGGCCTAAGGCCGAGGCAAGGAAAGCCTAGAAGGGCTAGAAAAGCTAGAATGGATAGCAATTCTAGCCCTTCTAGCCATTATTTCATGGTGATGAGTTCGTATTGGCGGGTGCCGATGCCGAGTTTCTCGGCATGGTCGAGGCCGGCAGCCCAGTCGGTATCGGGATGCACCATGCGGAAGACGTCGTGGTCGTTTTCGCAATGGCAATGGTCGTGATGCTCATGGTGGTCGTGATCGGCGGCACTGCCCATAATAACGGGCTGTTTGTTGGCAGCATCTACGCAGGCCTGGTCCATAGCCACGGGGTCGAAGGAGGCGAACATGCCCACATCGGGGATAATGGCAATATCGTTGCTGCCTTCGCAGTCGCATTCGGGCGATACATTAATGAGCATGCTGATATGGAAATTGGGTTTGCCTTGGAGGACGGCCTTGGAGTATTCAGCCACTTTTTTATTCATAACGGGCTTGGCCTCGTCCCATTTGGTCATAATGGCACCTTTGGGGCAATAGGCGATGCAATAGCCGCATCCTACGCAGCTAGACTCATCGATAACGGCTTTTTTGTCGACGATATGCACACCGTTGTTGTTGCAGTTTTTCACGCACATGCCGCAGCCGATGCACTGGCTGTGGTTGATGCGGGGTGTTCCGCTGGAGTGCATCTCCATTTTGCCGGCTTTGGATCCGCATCCCATGCCTATGTTCTTCAGCGCGCCGCCGAAACCGGCCACAACATGGCCTTTGAAGTGGCTGAGCGAGATGATGATATCGGCCTCGGCAATGGCGGCGCCAATCTTGGGAGCAGGACAATATTCGGCATCCTCCACGGGAATGGCGCGCTCGTCGGTTCCGCGCAGGCCATCGGCAATAATGGTGTGGACACCCGTCGACAATGGGCTGTAGCCATTGATGTAAGCGGCATCGAGGTGGTTGAGGGCATTGTTTCTATATCCGACATAAAGGGTGTTGCAATCGGTCAAAAAAGGCTTGCCGCCACGACTTTTGATATGGTCGCACAGCACCTTGGCATACTGCTGGCGGAGGAAAGCCATGTTGCCTACTTCGCCAAAATGGATCTTTACTGCCACAAATTTATCGGTAAAATCAATTTCGTCAATACCTGCTTTGGTAATCAGTCGGTCGAATTTTGATAATAGGCTGTCGCCATGATGGACATGCATGTCGGTAAAAAAGACTTTGCTCTTCATAGTATATAAATCATTATTGTTATTTATTGCGCAAAATTACTAAAAAAAAGTGAGTTAAATATAAAAACATGTCTCTTTTTTGGAATGAAGGGCGAATATTGATTATTTTTCCGCTGAAAATCATCATGATAGGAATATTGTTTCTTTGAAGAGAAAAAACATATAGTATGTTTGAAAGTCGGCTGGCGCCGTACGAAAAAACCTATTTCATTTTTGTTGTCGAGGGGGTTTTGTTACTTATTAGGGGCGTGGCCCCTATGACCCCGTTTCGTTTTTTTTTGTCGATGATGTCTTGCTTATTAGGGGCGTGGCCCCTATGACCCCATTTCGTTTTTTCTTGTCGATGATGTCTTGCTTATTAAGGGGCGTGGCCCCTATGACCCTATTTCATTTCTTTCTCTTGAAAGAAAGAAACGAAACAAAGAAAGTTCAAGGCTGTGCGTCGCTGGCTAAAAATCAACTGCGTGGGACTAAAGCGCTTAAACTCGCACGACACTCCTGATTCA
>JAGHRY010000147.1 GCA_018066145.1 Candidatus Colimorpha merdihippi
GTATTAGTTGCAGTTATGCTGCTTGCCATGGTGGGTGTAAAGGCCCAAACTAACATTCAGGAGATGTATGACTTCGGTCGTGGACACTTTACTACCACCTTAGAGATGTTTAAAGGTGATGATTGGGGAAGTACATTTTTCTTCACCGATATTTATCATACCAATAATGTGGCACCTACCGACTTCTATACCGAAATTGCCCGTTCAATCAATTTCTGGGGCAAAAGTTCAAGTATCGGCGACAATTTCCTCAATAGCCTCAGTCTCCACATTGAGTGGAATGGTGGCTGCGGCATCTACGATTTAGGCGTTCTTGGCTTTGGTGGCTATCCCGTTAATAATGCTTGGCTCTATGGTATCGAGTATTTTATCGCCAACAACGATTTTAGCCAGCGCCTCACCTTGGAGGTGATGTATAAGGATATTCGCCATGCTACCAGCAAGATTCCGTTACAGTTTACCGCTGTTTGGGGTATGGATAATCTTTTTGGTGCCCCCGGCCTGTCATTCTCGGGTTTTGCTGATTTCTGGTGGGAAGACCACAATTGGGGTTCTTTGCTCGACCCGGATGTAACCTATACGGTATTTTTGGCTGAGCCTCAGCTGTGGTATCAGTTGGGTCGCCATTTCAAATGCGACAATCTCAATATTGGAGGCGAATTGGAAATCGCACACGACTTCTCTGGTGCTGCCAGGGGTTGGACCGTCCGTCCCTGCTTGGGCATCAAATGGGGTTTCTAATGTGATATATCCCCTCGTAAGTCAAGTTTGATGATATCATTGGCGGTGCTCATTCTTAAGGCCGCCAATATATAATACTATATTATTATGTTGAAGAAATTATTCGGATTCGATTCTTCTGTCCACCAGATTCGGACGGAAATTATTGCCGGTATCACTACCTTCCTCACCATGGCCTATATTTTGGCTGTCAATCCTGGTATTTTTAGTGCCCTTAACGATCAAGGAATGCCTACTTCTTCGGTATTTACTGCTACTGCACTTGCTGCCATACTGGGCACGCTTGTGATGGCATGTTGGGCCAAGAAGCCTTTTGGATTAGCTCCTGGCATGGGCTTGAATGCGTTCTTTGTGTTCACCGTTTGCTTGGGTATGGGCTATAGCTGGCAGTTTGCACTTACAGCTATCTTTATCGAAGGTATCATATTCATCCTTCTTTCCATTTTCAAGGTTCGCGAACTGATAGTCGATTCTATTCCCAACAGCATGAAGGCTGCCATTAGTGTGGGTATTGGACTTTATATCGCTTTTATCGGACTTCGCAATGCGGGCATTATCGTCAATAGCGAATCTACTGCCGTTACACTCTTCTCCCTTACCGATCGCAGCGGCATCCTCGGTCTAATTGGTATTTTCATTACAGGATTGCTCGTTGTGCTCAATATCAAAGGCGGTATTCTTTGGGGAATCCTGGCTACCACCCTTATCGGTATTCCTATGGGAGTTACTACCTTCAATGGTGTCATATCCACGCCACCCAGTATTGCTCCTATTTTCTTGCAATTCCAATGGGGCCAAATTTTTACTTGGGATATGGTCATTGTGGTTTTCACTTTCTTGTTTATTGATATGTTCGACACTATCGGAACTGTCGTTGGCGTTTCGATGAAGGCTGGCATGGTTGATGAGGATGGCAAGATTGACAAAATTGGACGCATACTGATGGCCGATGCTGTTGCCACTACGGCAGGTTCCTGCCTGGGCGCTAGCACTACCACTACCTATATCGAAAGTGCTTCTGGTGTCGGCGAGGGCGGTCGTACCGGTCTCACCGCTCTTGTCATCGCAGCATGTTTCGCCTTATCGCTTTTCTTTAGTCCCCTTTTCCTGGCCATCCCTGGCGCAGCCACGGGGCCAGCTTTGGTTATTGTGGGTGTCATGATGTGCTCCAGTATCACAAAAATCGATTGGAACGACTATTCCGAGGCTATCCCAGCTTTCCTTACCATGCTGCTAATGCCATTATGCTACAGCATTTCGGAAGGTATCATGATAGGTGTTATTGTTTTCGTTATCCTCAATGGTGTTTCTGGCCATGGTCGCGCCAAGAAAATCAGTGTCACCATGTGGGTGCTGGCCGTGTTGTTCTTGATAAGATATCTAGTAAATGGACTCCGTGCTGCCGGCTTGTTCTAGGCCTCCTTTTTTGCAGCCGGGTGACCTTGTGGCCATTGCGGCTCCTGCCCGTAAGGTGACGCCGGAAGATCTGGCTTCTGCCGTCAATCTCTTTCAGTCTTGGGGACTCACCGTTCGGCTGCCAGAATCCTTGTTTGATGCTGACTGCCAGTTTGCAGGTCCCGACGATGTCCGCACCCGTTTATTCCAACAATTGTTGGACGATGACCAGGTGCGGGCCATCGTTTGCGCCAAAGGTGGGTATGGCTCGGTTCGTATCATCGACCGAATTGATTTCACCCATTTCACCCGTTGTCCCAAATGGGTGGTGGGCTATAGCGATGTTACGGTGTTTCATAGTCACATTCATCGCCATTGCGGCATTCAAACAATTCATGCCACGATGCCGCTGAATATCCCTGCCGATGCAGCCCAATTGTCTTATCCTGCTACCGACACTTTATTCAATGCCTTGTTCGGTCTTCCCATGTCCTATCGGTTTGCTGGCCACAACCTCAACCGTCAGGGAGTAGGGGAGGGGCCCTTGGTGGGTGGCAACCTGTCCATCCTATACAGTCTGTGTGGCTCGTCTAGTGCCATCGATACCCGGGGAAAAGTTCTATTTATTGAGGATCTTGATGAGTATCTTTATCATATCGATCGTATGATTCAGAACCTCAAACGTAATGGCGTTTTTGCCGGTTTGGTTGGATTGGTTGTGGGACAAATGTCTGATATGCACGATAATGCCGTTCCTTTCGGACATACGCCTGAAGAAATCATTCTAGAGGCCGTGGCAGAATACGGCTACCCTGTCTGTTTTGACTTCCCCGCAGGTCATATCGGTAGCGACAATTGCGCTCTGCCTATGGGTGGTATCGCTCATTTAGAAGTGGGTTCCGAGGTGAACCTTACGATGCTTCAATGACCACTTTTGAAATTTTCCCTAGTTCGGATATTATGCGGTAATAGCCTGGCTGTCGTAACGCTGTTCCGCATACCCATGAGGTGCCGAATCCACTTTTTTTTCTTTATTCCGAAAAATAGTTGTATCTTTGCAATTTTAATTGCAACACGTTATGCTGCTGATATATGTACCAAAATTGACCAACCGCCTTGGCTACACTTTGAATGTTGTCATGCGCGATATTTTGCAAACCGAATTTGCAATTACGTCCGATTTGGATACTTTTAACCAGCATCTCGGGGCAAAATTGTGCTATGCGCCGAACTTTGTGGGCGACCCTCATTCTGTCTATATTAAGTCTTCTCATTTGCTATTCGAAACAGTCATTGGAGACCAAGAATACCGCTATTTCCAAACCGATGGAATCCCCATGATTTTCCCGGTTTTCGGCTCCCAAATCGACCTTCCTTTCGATCCGTTTGCCGCCATCTTTTTTATGATTTCCCGCTATGAGGAGTACCTGCCCCACTGCAAAGATGCTCATGGACGTTTCCTCGCTACCGAAAGTATTGCTTACAAACATGGATTCCTTCATCTTCCAGTCGTCGACAAGTGGGCTTTCATGGTTCGGGATGCCATCCTCCGCCACTACCCTGAACATTCGTTCCGTAAGCGCCGATTCAACTTTGTGCAAACCATCGATATTGATGCTGCTTATTGTTTCAAGCACAAAGGAGTCGTCCGTAATTTTATAGGCATGTGTCGCGATGCCTTTGTCAATCATGATGTTGCCGAAGTCGCTCACCGTATCCGTGTGCTTCGCGGTGATGCCGACGATCCCTACGATTCGTTCGATTACATCATCTCTCAAAGTCTCCGCTACCCCGATAGCCAGCTTCTCTTTTTCGCTCTTTTGGGCGACTACGGCTTATACGACAAGCCTGCTTCATACCTTGTCCCCGATTTCCGCCAGCTTATTCAGCACATCGGTGACTATTCAAAAGTCGGCATACACGGTTCGTATTATTCTGCCGAAGATGCTGCAAAGCTCGATGCCGAAATCCATCGTCTTACCAATATCCTCCATAGGCCGATTTATCGCAACCGATTCCATTTTCTCCGCTTTGCGCTGCCTCATGCTTACCGTAATCTCGAACGACTCGGGATAGCCCATGATTATTCGATGGGATTTGCCGAGTTGCCAGGCTTCCGTTTAGGCACTTGTACCATCGTGCCTTTCTTCGATTTGGCTAGCGATCAGGAACTGGATATCAAACTTCATCCTTTTGTCACCATGGACACCACTTTCCATACCCACATGCAGTTAACTTCCGACGAGGCCTTGGCTCAGTATCGACAGCTTATCGATGAGGTTCGTGCCGTCGATGGGACGTTTATCTGTATCTTCCACAATCAGAATCTCTGTGAGTCATACGGCTGGCAGGGCTGGCGGAATGTGTATGAAGAGGTGCTCAAATATGCTTATCAAAATGATTAATTATAAAGAAAAACTCCACGAAATCCGTGCTTTCGTTTTTGATTTCGATGGTGTGATGACCGATGGCGGCGTATACACCTTTCCTGATGGACAGCCCGTTCGCTGTGGTGACGTCAAAGATGGCTATGCCCTACAATATGCAGTTAAGCAAGGATATATCGTAGCTGTAATCTCAGGCGCAGTCTCCTCAAGCATCACCCATCGCATGGCCTCCCTCGGTGTGACCCAGTGCCTCACCGGATGCTCCAATAAACTCGACACTTATCGCCGTTTCCTCGCTGACAACCACCTCACCCCCAATCAGGTTGTGTGTATGGGCGATGACATCCCCGACTATCAGATGATGTCTTGTTGCGGTGTTGCAGCCTGCCCCGCTGATGCGGCTATCGAAATCAAAGAGATCTCAGATTATATCTCCATCCGTCCCGGCGGACATGGCTGTGTTCGTGACATTATCGAACAAACGCTTCGGCTCCAAGGCAAATGGTTTGATCCTGCCAACGATAACCATGCCGCTCTTACCTGGTGATCTCCCTATATTATGGCCGTGCATAACGACATAAAACTGAATTCAAATAGCTGTCGATAGAATCTATATGATTAATGACAGCATAGTATTAACTAAATATTGAGCCTATCAAACATTTTGTCACTTTACTCATCTTGATGGTGTCGGTTCTTTCACTTCGGGCACAAAGTCCCGTGCTCGATGATGCAGATTCCGATACCGTTGCCGCTACCACCATGCTCGGCACCTATTATGCCGACCGGTTCGTGGGACGCCATACCTCCAGCGGCGACATTTTCAGGCAGAATCAGTACACTGCTGCCCACCGTTCGTTGGCTTTCGGTACCTATCTTTTAGTCACCTATCCCACCACGGGGCAAAGCGTAGTAGTGAGGGTTAATGATCGCTGCCCCAAATCAGGCGTTTTGGATATGACCAAGATTGCTGTTCATGCACTTGGCATTCGTGGCTCTGGCAGGGTCAACGTTACCATTCTCGATCCCACGATGGGCTACATGATATGGGCTACACAGGATACCCTTGCCATGACCCGTGAGGAGTATTTGGCCTTTCGCGATCGTAGCTCCAATCGTCGAATATCACCATATAATAATTGTTGCAAGCCTTCTGCTGCGGATGCTCAGCCTGCTTCTAATGCTTTGCCTTCCAATATGGTGGCAAAGGCAACAAAAGCAGCCGTTCCCCCCAAACGGTCCCAGCCGCCATCACTGCCATTGGAACAGCCGGCCACTATTGAGCCCTCCCCGCAGGATACGGTGACCACGCAAACCCAGGTTCGTCCTAAAGGTCCTTTGTACGACCTCGAACTTTGCATTGCAGGATCCAATGCGGCGGCCTTGATGGAGATGAACCGGCTGCCCCAAAATTTCCAGTCCAAGGTCATCTTCGAACGCAATGACGCCAACCGCGAAGTGCGTGTCATTCTCCAGCTGGCCGATACCCGCAGCCACACCGTAAGGGTGCAGGCCGAACTCATCGACATCTTCCCCGAAAGCTGCGTAATATCTCATCAAAATTAGTATTTTTCTTATCCCTTTGACAAATAAAATAAAAAAAAAAACAGAAAAAAAAAAA
>JAGHRY010000318.1 GCA_018066145.1 Candidatus Colimorpha merdihippi
AACATAAACTGAAATATTAAGATGAAAACTTATATGCCCTTAGATGGGCTCAAGTGGTGTCGCGATAGCGACTCTGCTCATTGTGATATGCCTCAAAATGCCGTTCTCGGACGGCCTGGGGGGGGAGAGACTGGACGAAAAACTTGGGCGCTACACCTCTTTTAAATAAATTGCCGAGTATTCATTCTTAGTAGGTTTCGCTACCGAAGGTAAAGAAATTTCGGTGGACTTTTGATATCGAAGCAGAGAACAAAATGCTGTACATGATAACTAAACAATATGAAAGATGCCGAAACAACATCGATATTTAAGAAAAATGATAATTGATTTCATCACTTTCTTATGTGAAATAAATCGAACCCACCTACAACCAACCGAAATAGGTTAGATACTTTTTTCATCCAAACTATGCTTTTTTTTAAAAAAACGTATATTTGCAAAGTAAAACAAACCTATCACACCACCACAAAATCATCATAATCAACAAAATACACAATAACAATAATTAATAAAAAACAACATCGCGATTACCACAATCTTGCTGTTTGTCTGCCAGTTGGCTTTTGGACAGACAGCGCACATACGCTATACAGAAGGGTATGCCAGTCGCGAAACCTCAATTATTCGAAACTGGATGGGATGCTCTTTACGTTATTACCCTGGAGGCGATCATGGATTCATTGCACTTGCTGGACACGACCCTACTACGGTGGTTAAAATACCTTTGGAGCCAGGCAGAACGGTCGAAGATATGTGTGTTTTGAATAACGAATTATTTTTCTGTGGCAGCTACCAGCATTCGGCATTCATCGGCAAAATAGACCTCTATTCTTTGATGGCTGGCAATCCCTTGCAAGGAATTATTTACAAGGCCTTTTCTGAAGAGGTCTACAGCCTGCACAGGATGGTAGTCTTCAACGACAACGATTTCGCCCATGTGGTTGCTCTTGGCAACTCAGCCGCTTCGCCAACCTTCGCCAACCAGCTGATTATCGAATGTAACCTCCAAAACAACCTTAACGGCAACGTCGATTTAATGTTTCCTAGTCATACCAACTCTCGAGAGATTGTTGACGAAATAATCCATACTGATAACTATGTCGCATTCGTTGGGCAGCTTATCGACAGCGACGGGGTTGTGATTCATCCATGTCCACGTTCCAGCAACGTTCTTGCCTCGTTTGGTCAATGCAGCTATTATCCCTATCCCGACGATGCAACCATCTCGCCCTTTATCGGCACCTGCCTGTCAGCAGACAGCATTGCCGTAGTTGCCTGCTTAGGCAGTCGCAGCAACAACACTACCGAAATACGGCTGCACACTTTCGATTTGGCCTGCATGGCCATGCTATCCCATCAATCGGTCGCAATCGGTGGAGAAAAACTTATTCCTCAAGAGCTGCTTTATTATCCTGAGCAAGAGTCACTCATACTACTCACCCCATACCCATTTGATTCGCCGACTAACACGTTCAGCACATTTTTCAACCTTCACCCCTTTTCTTACTCAAGCTACAATACGCCCGGAATGTATAACCCCCGAATAAGATACCAGTCGATTGATAAGACATTTACCAACTCATTTTATGCTTCCGGAGGCAACAAATGGTTTTTATATTTGCTTGCCCTAACATTCGTTCCAACCGATTGTTACCGTGTTGTTGAGGTTGACGTTGCCTTGAAATCTTTGATCGACCCAACCCCATTATTACACATCCATCGGTCACAAACCATACCAACAAATACAGTAGCAGGGTTATACACCATCGAGAATAATACTCTTTCAATAGAATGTTTCCAAAATTAATAAAAAACCAGAATCATGAAAAAAAAGTATTTTCATGCAACCATAGTACTCTTGGTTCTTTCCGCTAGCAACCTGCACGCACAGGACACCGTGTCTTGGGGCTATTACAGATATATGTTTCCTCCCCTCAGATGCAAGTTCCATCTTTTCAGTCAAGACAGATATGGAATAATCCCCCCGCGCGTTTCCGCAACATACTTTTACATGTCAGCATATGCTGCAAAGCCATTAGTCGGAGCATATATTCCCGAAGAGCCTGTCACCGTTTATGGTGCAGCCATTACCATGCATCATGTCACCGACATGCGTGCCATGCTATGGGTAAAACGTGGCGATACAATGTATTTATCGACTTTTGCCATTGGTCGTCCCAGATAGCACAACAGCAGCATCATTTCTTATATAACAATATCTGCGAATCTGCCCCACTACGAGGGGATACCATCATCGACAGTGCACCCTCATTGTATGAATTCTATTTCACTCAACCGCATATAATGTCAGACACTTTTTACATTGGTCTCCAGACACTCGGCACCGACGGTCGCCCTCATCCTAACGAAGGGTCGACGAGAGACATTCTGGGTTTGGCTTACCTATCAGATTATTTTGCAGGGTGCGGTGTCGTTGCGCACGGTCTTGGATGGATGTACATCGAACCCTTTTCATCATTGGATCCCTTTTCACCATCGAAGCCCTATACATTGACAGGAATCCCCGGGGCATTAGACTCTACTGGTGTTTATGCCGTAGTATTTCCCATTATCGAACTGCCTTGCGATAGCACAATAGCACCCTGCCCTCAAGTAGAAAATTTCGGCCTCGAAGTCCTTTCGCCCAACCAGGTTTCTTTCTCTTGGGATACTGTTGGCGAACAAACCGACTTCCAAATCTCTTTTGGCCCCTACGATGTGCCGGCAGATTCCAACCTGTGGCGGATGGCTTCCAGCAACCCCGAGACCTACACCGGCATCTGGGACGAAAAAACTTACTATGCCGCCTATATCCGTGCCAAATGCCACAAGCATTGCGAACAGATCGACACATCTTTCTGGGGTCCTTGGAGCGACCCGATATTCTTCCACACCGGCAACTTTATGCCCGACACTTCGCACCATGCCGATACCACAGCATCCATAGATGCTCTTGTACCAAGTTTCAACCAATTCACCCTTCGCCCAATCCGGCCCACCATTCCGTCAGCATTGCCTTGCCGCAAATGCCATTCGACGATATGAAAAGGCTGCTTGCACTTGTTGATGCTTCCGGCAAAGAAATCTTCAGGAAAGAATTCGCAGGCGATAGATACACTATCGACCTCTCGGCCTATCCCGCCGGAGTGTATTATGTCACCATTTTCACACCTCTCGGGTCAGCAACGCAAAAACTAATTGTCGAGTAAACCGGCTTCCCCTCCCCTATTGTTTTTTTCAATAGGAATATGGATTGTTAATTCATCATAAAACTTTGAAAACTTTTTTCGTTTTCAAAGTTTTCTCTGTATCTTTGCATATTATTATCTACGGGGTACGCAATATTCAACTACGTGTGTCCCGACCACTTACATAATATGGCAATAGAAGAGAACAAACAAAAAATCATTCGCACAGCAACAGAACTTTTCATGCGCGAAGGATGCAAACGGGTAACGATGGACTACATCGCCACCCAAATGCATATCTCAAAACGCACCCTCTACGAAAGCTTTGCCACCAAAGAGGAACTGCTTCAGGCATGCCTTGAAGCGGTAAATGCCGAGATATGCAAAAGCAAACACGAAGCATTCAAGCAGTCAAAAGAGCCTCTGCTGCTGGCTCTATTTATGATGCGGAATGCAGCCAAGATGCGCCACCGATATCAGCGAATATTCTCAGATATCGGACGCTACTATCCCGAAATCAATCATAACTTTTTTAAATTCAACACATACGAATTCCACCAATCGGTGCTGACCGCGCTAACCGAAGCACAGCAGAAAGGGCTGATTCGGCCCAGTGCCAATGTGGGACAGGCAGTCGAAGCCATGTCGTCATTGATGCAGTCGCAGAAACCCGACGAGATCGACGACAAAGAATCATGGCTCAATGCCATGAGCGAGATGGGATATACCTTCCTGCGAGGCATGCTCACCCCAGAAGCCATAGCCATGTACGATGCCCAAGAAGCCGAATTCAGAAACCAACTACACACAATTGACAAATAAAAATATATTAATAAATATCATGAAAGCAAGAAAATTGATTCTAGCACTACTCGTCTCGGTCTGGGGTGGCACAGCCATCCATGCTCAGCAGACAGAGACCCTGAGCCTATCGCTGGACGAAGCCCAGCAGTACGCTGTTGAACACAACTATGCGCTACAGAATGCCACCTTGGATGTGCGCAAAGCCGAAGCATCAAAATGGCAGGCCATTGCCTCTATGCTGCCTCAAATAAAGGCAGGTTTCGACTATCAAAACATGTGTGGCTACGAAATGAATTTCGGGAGCCGTGGTGGCGGAATGAGTTCGATGATTCCCGACTCGATACAAATTGGCGGCATGTGGATGCCCATTCGCCTGCCCGAAGGATTTGGCGAAAGCGAAGGTTCTGCCACAAGCATTCCCATGAACCCCAGCGGCAATTTCAGCATCACCGCTTCTATAGCCCTCACTGGTGCACAAATCGTAGGCATCGGCTTGAGCAACATCGCATTGGATATGGCCAACATCTCCAACAAGCAGTCTCTGATGACTACCAAAGCCAACGTAAAGAGCGTATACACTTCGATTCTGGTGATGGAACAAACCGTGCAGCTGCTCAACAGCAGTTTGAACAACATGCAGCAGCTGTATGAGTCGACCCTGGCTAGCGTTAAGGCCGGTGCAGCCGAGCAGATCAGCGCCGACAAATTCGCCATCCAGGTTGCATCGCTCCGCAACAGCATCAACTCTACCCGCCGCACTTTGGAGATGCTCTACAACTCGCTGCTACTGCAACTGGGTGCCGACGTGAACAGCAAGCTGCACCTGACCACCCAGCTGGACCAGCTGTTGAACGTAGACTATGCCAGCAAGCTAACCATGGGCGGTTTTAACATCGAAGACAACTACAGCTATCAACTGCTGAACCAGTCGCAGCGCCTCTCCGAGAAACAGCTCTCGATGGCTTGGATGGACTTCACCCCTGTCATTTCGGCTTACTACCAGTACAGCGCCAAGACCTATTTCGGCAAATCCGAAGGTTTCAACATGACGCCTCCTAACATGATTGGAGCCAGCGTGTCGCTGCCCATTTTCCAAAGCGGCGCCCGCATGGCAAAAATCAAAGGTGCAAAAATCGACCTGCAAGAAACCATCAACAGCAAACAGCAGGCCGAAGACGGACTGCGCGTGCAATACAACCAGCTGAGCTACGACCTTATCAGTTCGCTTGAAAGCTACCAGATACAGAAAGACAACCTCGAAGTAACCCAACGTGTGCTCGACAACACCTCTGAAAAATACAAATACGGCCATGCCAGCAACCTCGAAGTAACCACCGCCAACACCGACCTTATCACCGCCCAAAGCAACTATATACAGGCCGTGATGAACGTCATCAGCGCCCAGGTGGCACTCGAGAACCTGCTTTGCAAAGAATAACCGAAAACACTCATTGAAATAATAATATTAAGAAATAATGAATAAAGCAACCAAACTTACTGTTTTTGCCCTTGCTGCCTTGATAATGGCATCCTGCGGCGGCAAAAAGGAAGAAAAGACGGCCACCACCTCCAAGAAAGAGGCCGAAAAAGTAAAGGTGCAGGTGCTCCAAAGTGAGCGCATTGCCAAAAACATCGAACTCGCTGCCACCCTCGAAGGCTACGAGACCATGAACATCTCGCCCAGCATCACCGGCCATATCGAGCACATCTATGTGCAGGTAGGCAGCCGCGTGGCCAAAGGTGCCAGCCTGGTGCGTATGGACCAAACCCAGCTCAACACCACCCGAATCAACCTGGCCAGCGTGAAAGTGGAACTCGACCGCATGACTGCCCTGAAAGCCTCGGGAACTGTTAGCCAGCAGGCTTACGACCAACTGAAAACACAGTACGACCAGTTGGTTGAGAGCGAGCGCTTCCAGAACGAGAACACCCATGTGAAAGCCCAGTTTGCTGGCGTTATCAGCGCCAAGAACTACGAGGACGGCGAGATGTACGCCGGTGCCCCCATCCTCACCCTCACCCAAATCAACAAACTGAAAACCCTGGTAAGCATCCCCGAAAGCTTCTACCCCTTGGTAAAGCCCGGCATGAAACTCGAAATCAAATCCGACATCTACAAAGGCCAGACCTTCCCTGCCAGCATCGAAATCGTATACCCCACCATCGACCCGATGACCCACACTTTCCAGTGCAAACTGAGCATTCCCAATGGCGGCGAGAAACTGCGTCCCGGCATGTATGTCAAGGCCACCCTGGCCTTGGGCGAAGTGGATGCCATCGTGGTACCCTACCAGAGCGTGCTTAAGCTCACCGGCAGCAACGACCGCTATGTTTTCACCAACCAGGATGGAGCTGCCCACCGTGTAGCCGTAACCCTCGGCCAACGCTACGACGACCGCATTGAAATTATTCCCGTCACCCCTGGCGACCTGAAGGAAGGCGACCAACTTGTGGTTACCGGTCAGGGCCGTCTTGTTGATGGCGCAACCCTTGAAGTAATTAAATAGCCATGGCAATCTACAAAACAGCAATCAACAAGCCCATTACCACGGGCTTGATATTTGTGGCCGTAATTGTGCTGGGTCTTTTCTCGCTGTCACGTCTGCCCATCGACCAGATGCCCGAAATGGATCCTCCATACATTACCGTAATGACCACCTACGCCGGCGCCAACGCCAGCGATATCGAGACCAACATCACCAAGCCCATCGAAAACTCGTTGAACTCGGTAGACGGACTCAAAAACCTCACGTCAACCTCCAAAGACAACATCTCGGTCGTCACCCTCGAATTCCAATGGGGCTCGAATCTGGACGAAGCGTTGAACGACATCCGCAGCTATGTGGACCTCGTATACGACAATCTGCCCGACGGCGTTTCGCGTCCTATGATTCTGAAACTCAACTCCAGTGCTATGCCTGTGGTTGTTCTCGGCTTCACCGCCAAAGAGAGCTACCCCGGACTGGAAAAAATCATCGACGAGAATGTCACCAATGAGCTTAACCGCATCAACGGCATTGGTAACATCACCGTGAGCGGCGCCCCCGAACGCTACATCTACATCGACCTCAACCCCAAGCAGCTCGAAGCTTACCACTTAAGCGTCGAAGCCGTAGGAGCCGCCATCAGCGCAAACAATCTGGATATGGCTTCCGGTACTATTAAGATGGGCAAGGAACAATATCAGATGCGCGTAAAGAGCGAATATGAAGAGAGTTCCGAAATAGCCGAAATCATGGTGGCCAACATCGGCGGCAAGCCCATCTATGTGCGCGATCTGGCTACTGTGCGCGACACCATCAAAGACCTTTCTTTGGATGAAAAGATCAACGGCCAGGATGGTGCTCGAATGACCATTTCGAAACAGACGGGTGCCAACACCGTGGCTATTGTGAAGAATGTTCGCAAAAAACTCGAAGAGATTCAAAAGACCCTTCCTCCCGACATCGAAATCACCCTTATCCGCGATGAATCCTCATCTATCGAAAACGCCATCAACGGCCTTACCAGTTCCATCATGTATGCACTATTGTTTGTGGTGCTTGTGGTATTTGTTTTCTTGGGCGATTGGCGCAGCGCTTTCATCATCGGTCTTACCATTCCTATCTCGCTGGTTACCGCCTTCATCTATCTGCTTATTTCCGACAGTTCGTTGAACATCATCTCCTTAGCTTCGCTCACCGTGGCCATCGGTATGGTGGTTGACGATGCCATCGTGGTATTGGAGAACGTATCCAAACATATCGACCGCGGCGAGAATCCCCGCGAAGCAGCCATCTGTGCCACCAACGAGGTGTGGACATCGGTTATTGCCACCACGCTGGTGTTGGTAGCAGTATTTGTGCCGCTGACCATGCTGCCCGGTATGGCAGGTATCATGTTCAAGGAATTGGGCTGGATTATCACCATCGTAGTATGTGTATCCACCGGCTCTGCCATCACGCTGATTCCTATGCTTTCCAGCATAATGCTGAAAGAAAAGCCCTTCTTCCTGAGCAAGAAGGAGGAAGAAGAATTCCAGGCCAAACAGGATGCCAAACGATTCAGTTTCAACAAAACCATCAACCCCATCTTCACCCGTATCGAAGAGTGGTATGCCAACATCCTCCGCTGGTGCCTGGGCCACAAGCGCATCACCTTGCTGACAGCTTTCGCAATATTCATTCTTTCTATGCTGCCTATGGGTATGGGCAAAATAGGTATGGACTTCATGAAGCAGCAGGATAACGGACGTATCAACATCACCGCCGAACTGCAACGCGGCACACGTATTGAGGAAACCCTCAAAACTGCCCGCCACATGGAACAGGACATCCGCGAAATGTTGGGCGAGAACCTCATCAGTTTCTCCACTTCGGCAGGTTCTAACGACGATGCCGGTTTTGGTGCCCTTTTCAACAGCACCACCAACAACAAGATCAGCATGCAGATTCGCCTTACCACCAAATACGAGCGCGATATCACCGTTTTTGAAATGCAGGAGATGCTCCGTCGCAAATTTGCCGAATATCCCGAACTGAACCGCGTTATCGTTTCTGAAGGCGGCATGGGCGGTGGCGGCAACAACAATCTTTCGGTGGAGATTTACGGTTATGAATTCGACGAGTCGTACCAATTTGCACAAGACGTTATCAAACGCATCCAGGACAACGTTCCCGGCGCCCGCGACTGCAACCTCTCGCGCGACGAAGACCGCGCCGAGCTGAAAATCGTTTTCGATAAAGAGAAACTGGCCTACCACGGTCTCAGTTCTTCTGCTGTTGCAGCCAGCGTTCGCTACCGTGTCTACGGCATGCCTTGCGGCTTCTTGAAAGAGGACGGCGACGAATACAATATCGTATGCCGCCTGCAGGAAGACTACCGAAACACCATTTCCGCTATCGAAGACCTGCCTCTGACAACTTCTAACGGACAAACCATCAAACTCAAAGAGCTTGCCAGCGTTGAGGAATACTGGTGCCCGCCCACTATCCAGCGCAAGAATCGCCAAAGATACCTCACCATCAGCGTCACCCCATACCACACCTCTTTGGGTAAAATGGCTGAAGCTGTACAGGCCGAAATCGACAAGATGAACGTGCCCAACGGTATCCATGTGGTCCTAGCCGGTAGCTACGCGGACCAAAAGGAGACCTCGAGCAACATGCTGCTCCTCGGTGTGCTTATCTTGATGCTCGTATACATCGTAATGGCATCGCAATTTGAGAGTTTCTCCAAACCCTTTATCATCATGTTCTCCATCCCCTTCGCACTCACTGGCGCCATTTTGGCCCTGATGATCACCGGTCAGAATATCGATATGGTGGGTTCGCTGGGTATCATCCTGCTGATTGGTATTGTGGTAAAGAACGGTATCGTGCTGGTCGACTACATCAACCTGATGCGCGAACGCGGTATGGATCTTTACGAAGCTATTGCTGTGAGCGGACAGAGCCGTCTGCGCCCCGTTATGATGACCGCATTCACCACCATCCTCGGTATGATACCTATGGCCACCTCCAAGGCCGAAGGCTCTGAATTATGGACCACCCTGGGCATCATCGTTATCGGCGGTCTGCTGGTATCGACCTTGGTAACCCTGATTGTGGTGCCCGTGCTTTACGGTATCTTCGAGCGCCGCGGCGAGGCCGAACGCAAAGAAAAACTCCGCAAGAAATTCGTATTCATGAACATCGATTTAGACAAGTAGTATATGAAAAGTGTAATGATAGTATTCAACCAGGCCAACACCGAGCGTGTAGAGTTTCTGCTTGACGAGCTCCAAGTGCGCGGCTTCACCTTCTGGGAAAACGTTCAAGGCCGCGGCCATGAGAACGGCGACCCGCATCGTGGCACGCATACCTGGCCTGAGATGAACAACGCCGTAATGGCTGTTGTCGACGACGAAAAAGTAGAAAGCATCCTTCTGGCTGTGCGCAAACTCGACAAACGCAACGAAGAAGTAGGCGTTCGCGCTTTCGTCTGGAACATTGAACAAATGGTTTAATTTCAAAAGCGGGGTGTTGATTACCCCGCTTTTTTATTCAGCATCATATAACTTTTTCAAACATGAGAAAAAACATTTTTGCAATTGCAACCTGCATTGCCTTAATGGCTGTAGCATGCACCAAAGAAGACAATATACGTCCTATTTTTGACACCCCCGACACCCCCACCCTACCCACGGTTGACCTCACCCAGCTGGTCGGCAACTGGGCACCCGACAATCAGGCAGCATATAAAATCTACCTCTACTCGCGCACCGATGGCACTTTGATAGATTCCATCATATCCGATTTGAGCGAGAATGGATTCAACTTCTACGCCGACGGACACGCCGACACCCCCTGGGATCTGTCGGCCACCTATACAGCCGACACCAACGAAATCACATTCAACATCATGGGCATTTTTGAGCGCAACTACAACCTGCTGAAACTCGACTCCACCTCGCTAATCATGGAGCGCACAGACACCTCAGAATATTACCTCAACGACGAATCCGGCAACATTTCCGACACCCTGATGGGCATAGAAATAGAACACTGGTCGCTCTCCCGCACCCGCTAGATAATATAATCTATCCAAAAATACGCCTTGGTTTCCCAAGGCGTATTTTTTTTTGGTTCATCACAATTTTACATAACTAACGTCGAACATCGATCGTGTACGTCGTTAAAAATATCATCTTATCAAAAGCCATCAAATTCGAACCAGTGCCTCTTGAATAATCAATTCAACAATACCCCTCTCATTTTTCATTCGACTCATTCGACTGCTCAATAAAGCACTATATTTTGCCAACTCAGTTTACAAAACATACACACCTATCAACAAAAATCACTAATCAATTATCGCTGAATGCCAGCTAATAACAAGCGCACCATCACATCCGCACAATGCCAACAAATGCCGCAAAACGTTGCCTGAAGTGCTATGCTCCTAGTCGAATGGCAGTCGAATGGAGTCGAATGATTCGACTACAAATCTTCCCAATTTTCCCTCTTGTTATTGGCTTATAACACTTTTAGCAACAAACTCTCAACACAATAATACCCACACTATTACAACCATAAAATTACAACCATTCAAAACCCAACATGCCATCGGATTTAACAAAATTTTTTGCACCCAATCGAATATCCCCCATTTTTCGACATCACCCACCCCCAAAAGACCTCAATTCCATCCACCCCAGAATCGATCCTCTTTCGTTTATCCTGCGGGGTTCATGCGGGGTCATTGCGGTCATACTGCGGCTTATACCTCGCAATAATACCACAGCATCCACGAGTTATCTGCATTACAACCCCTAATACAATAGGGTGCTCTCTGCACGAAGAGACCTTTCGCATCTCACTTTTATTTCTCAAACCAGTGGGATGACAGCAAGCAATCCTCGGCCATACAGTTGGTTCGAGAATTATGATTAATAACATTTTGAACTATTTCGCCAAGAATAATCCACCATAAAAAATGCCTTTTCTCATTTTTTTTCGTATCTTTGCATCATCATTCTAGTGTAAGTCTGCCGTATGAACTATCCGTTAATTACTGAATATCTGCAAGCTATCGCTTCATCCGAAGACAATCTGGATCAGTTGTCGCACCTGCGCCCAGTGCTGGACGACCATGGCGAGCCCTACCGCAGCAGCGGTGCCTTTGCCGTGGTGTTCAAGATGCAGGACCCCGCTTCGGGCAAATGCTATGCCCTCAAGTGCTTCACCGAGGAGCAGTCGGGTCGAGCCGAGGCCTACCGCCTGATTGCCGAGGAACTGTCGGCTGTAGATTCGCCTTATATCACCGCCGTGCAGTACTACGACAAGGAGCTATTTGTGGATAGCTCTTGCGCCGACGAGTCCGAGTTCCCCGTGCTGCTCATGGACTGGGTGGAGGGCATCACCATGGAGCAGTACATCCGTGAGAATCATCAGGATTCCACCAAGATGCAGTGGCTCTGCTATCGATTCTGCCGTATGGCGGCATGGCTGCGATCTCAGGCCCTGGCTCATGGCGACATCAAGCCGGACAATGTGATTGTGCGGCCCGATAGCTCGTTGACCCTAGTGGATTACGACGGCATGTTCGTACCAGCCATGAAAGGACAACAGTCGCCAACCCTGGGCACCCGCGACTTCTCCCACCCCGAGCGCACCGTGGAGGACTTCGACGAGACCATCGATGACTTTGCCCTGGCCACCACGGCACTCTCGCTCAAAGCCATAGCCTTAGATGCCGACTTCTACGCCACCTGTGGCGGCACCGACCGCCTGCTATTCTCTGCCGAGGATTACCGCGACCTATCGCAAAGCCAGATATGGGTCAAGCTCCAACAACTGATGTACGACAAAGAGTTCACCACCCTTGCCAGCCAATTCCTTGCCGCCCTCAGCCAGAAGACCCTCCAGCACATCTCCTTCCGCCTCTTCAACCTCAGCAAGCCCAAAGCCGAAGAACTAGACTATATCATCATCAACAAGCCCACCCTCAATTCCGACTTCCACATCCAGTTCAAAGACGGCAACTGCCTGTATTTTAAATATGATAAATATGATGATTTTGAGGTGTGGGTGGTGGCACCGTATGTGGATGATTTCCCCCATTGGAAAGATTATCCCCATCCGACTGGGAAGATAACAATTCCTCGTAAGGTTGCAAAATACCAAATAATAGGAATTGAGGAATGTGCTTTCCGGGCATGCAACAGATTGCATACCATCGGTATCCCCGATTCGGTCACGAAGATCTGGTGGGACGCTTTCTATGGTTGCAGCAGTTTGCAGACCATCGTCATCCCTGATTCGGTCACGGAAATTTGGAACCATGCTTTCAAGGGTTGCAACAGTTTACAGTCAATCGTCATCCCCGATTCGGTCACGTATATTGGGGATAGTGTTTTCTCTGGTTGCCGCAGTTTGGAGTCCATCGTCATCCCAGATTCGGTCGCAGAGATTGGGGCGTGGGCTTTCTCTGGTTGCAGCAGTTTGCAGTCCATCGTCATTCCCGATTCGGTCACAGAAATTGGGTGGAAGGCTTTCTCTGGTTGTAGCAGTTTGCAGTCCATCGTTGTAGATAGGAACAATCCGAAATACGATAGCCGAAACAATTGCAACGCCATTATTGAGACTGCAAGCAACATCCTAGTTGCAGGTTGCAAAAACACAGTCATCCCCGATTCGGTCACGCAGATTGGGGAGTGTGCTTTCTTTGGTTGCAGTCTGCAGTCCATCATTATCCCTGATTCGGTAACGTCGATTGGGAATTGTGCTTTCTATGGTTGCAGCAGTTTGCAGTCCATCGTCATCCCCGATTCGGTCACGGGAATTGGGAGATCTGCTTTCTATGGTTGCAGCAGCTTGCAGTCCATCGTCATCCCTGATTCGGTCACGGAGATTGGGTTGTGGGCTTTCGAGGGTTGCAGCAGTCTGCAGTCCATCAAGATCAAGATTCAGAAACTACTTGAATAAACAAATGTTGACCTCATCAAAGTGAAAATAATAACTGACTAAAGGAATCCACATGTTGCTTGCAGAACCTTTTCTTAAGATGTGACAAGTGCTACAAATAATCAACGATAACGCCAAAACGACTCAACCAGAAATGGGAAACGCCCTGAAAGGGCAAGCGCATAGCGTCCATAGCCCAGGGCAGAGCGCAGCGGCACTCCGAGAAACTATGGTCAACCAACAGACATGCAGCCAAGATAACATTTCGTCAGATTGTACTGCGCACTAGTATATTAATGAACACATAAACACATTGTAAGATGATGAAGGACATCAACAATAAGCAATACTTAATGCCTGACAACGTACTGGTCAACGATACTTGCAACATCATAGAGTCTGCACGCGAGCATGCATACCGTGCAGTCAATAATGCCTTGACTATCCGCAACTGGCAGCTGGGCGAACGCATAGCTCGCGAACATCTAGAAGATAACGGCCGGGCGGAATATGGAAAGCAGGTGATGGCAACACTTGCGGCAATCCTTACCGAGAGATATGGCAAAGGATTCGATAGAATTTCTCTTTATAACTATGTACGATTCTACAATATGTTCCCTGAAATTGTTGACTCATCGCGTCAACAATTCGAGAAAAAGGACGCAGCGAGTTCGCAATTGTTACCATGGACACTATATCGCGAGCTGATACGCGTCGAAGATGCTGAGGCACGCAAATGGTATGAGCAAGAGGCACTGCGTGAAATGTGGAGTAGCCGCACCCTTCATCGCAACATCGGGTCACAATACTACTACCGCCTTATACAGTCGCCAGCAAAGGATAAGGTAATTGCTGAGATGCACCAAAATACCGCATTCATGCAGGACAAGCTAGAGTATATCAAGAATCCAGTGGTAGCAGAATTCCTTGGACTGTCGCAAAGCACGGATTTCACAGAATCAGAACTTGAAAGTAATATTATCAGTCATCTGCAAAAGTTCATTATGGAATTGGGCAAAGGGTTTGCATTTGTTGCACGCCAAAAGCATATACGCACTGATATGGGTGATTTCTACATCGACCTGGTGTTCTATAATTATATCCTCAAATGCTTCTTTCTCATCGACCTTAAGACATCTCAGATTACGCATCAGGATGTTGGGCAGATGGATATGTATGTGCGTATGTATGATAAAACGCAGCGCACCGAGGGAGACAACCCTACAATAGGTTTATTGCTTTGTTCTGAGACTAGCGCAGACATGGCACGGTACAGTGTACTCAATGGCAACGAACAATTATTCCAAGCAAAATACCTCACCTACCTTCCCACAAAAGAGCAGCTGGTTAAAGAAATTGAGCAGCAAAAGCTTATCTTCCAACTTCAACAGCAGGGGAACTAACCTATGGACAGTAAGGGTAACGCTAAAGATTAATATCTAATGACTACAGAAGAACTCGACTATATCATCATCAACGAACCCACCCCAAACTCCGCCTTCCACATCCAGTTCAAAGACGGCGACTGTCTGTATTTTAGCTATGATGGGGACGACAAGACAAAGGTGTGGGTGGTTGCACCGGATTGGGATGAATATGACAACACTGATTGGCAAAAACACTCCCAACCGACTGGCATAATTACAATCTGATATGAGTAAAAAAGTGCATTCTTTTGCACATATCGACATAGATATAGGTAGAAAAACGACATTTTTTACTCATATTGATAAGAGTAATTCAAATTGTAATCGGTCAGCAGTTGCTAGACGTAGAGGAAATATAAGTAGAAATAATGATAATCATAGAATCAAAAAGAAAGAAAATAGAGACGCTGCAGAAGCTTTACCCCGGTGCTGTGATAGCCGACGTGACAAGCAAGTCGGACAATGCACAGCTGGTGAAGCTGAGCCCTTTCTACCCCCATGGTGGCATACCTGTGCCCAACTCGCATGGGGTGAAAGCCGCTTGTGTGGAAGCCATTTGGCAGGGGCTGAAGGTGTTTGAATCGTGCGGGGTAGATGTGGCGATGTTTGGCAACAACACGATGAAGAACATCAAGCGCACCGTGCGCAAATACGGCAAGCCCCTAGGGCACCAGTACGGCTTGGACAGCACCGAGTTGCTGGACTACATCACGGCACGAAAGAAGATCTATATCCCCACCTACCAATGGGTGCTGGAGAACAAGGTGCAGGACATCATAGCCCGACTGCGGGAGGCCTCGAAGACCAAGACCATAGTGCTGCTGGACTATGAGACCAACGCCGATGTAGATAACCCGAAGAAGCCCCTATCACACGCCGCATTGATAAAGGCTTACGCGGAAGGCACATATCCCTTCGGGCAGAAAACCAACGATGTCAACCAACTGGACCTATTCAACTAATACTATTATAATATGAACAAACGCAGTAACTGGGAGGAATTCAAAGCCATCCTCGACCAACACCATATCACCAAGTTGTATCATTTTACCGACCGCGACAACTTGGAATCCATTATCAAACATGGCGGCCTGCTCTCATGGGGCGACTGCCAAGACCAAGGCATCAGCATAGCCAAGCCCGGCGGTGGCGGCCCTGGTTCGCTATCGTGGGGACTAGACCAACGGGCAGGACTGAGCCATTATGTGCGGGTGAGTTTCACCACCCAGCACCCTATGATGTATGTGGCCATGAACGAGGGCCGCATCAGCAACCCCGTAATCTTGGAGATTGACCCCAGCGTGATATACGACCCCGAGACCCGATATGCCAACATGAACGCCACAAGAGGCGAAGCAAATGTGGGCAATACGTTGAATGATTTCAAGTGCATACATTTCAACTCGGTGAAGGCTCGCAAGCACTTTGACTTGGATGCCGACGAGCAGCCCTACTTCCAGGCTGAGATATTGGTGAAGGGCAAGATACCGCTGTCGGCTATCACCAACATAGGCAATTTCGGCATACCCATTCCCAACCAGCCTCAGGCACTGCAGAGCAAGAACGCATACACCGCCCGAATCGACCGTGAGCACCCCACGGCATTCATCTTCTTGGTGGATCAGAGCGTGTCGATGAAGCGACTGACCACCTTCAACGGCGAGGATATGACCATGTCGGAAGCTGTGGCCAGAATCGTCAATGGGCAGATAAACGAGTTGATACAACGCTGCGTGAAGAGCGACGAGACAAGGCACTACTTCGACATTGCCGTAATAGGCTATGGCGAGGAGGCTTACTCGGCATGGCAGGGCGACTTAGCGGGCCGCGACTTCGTGACACCACAAGAAATCAGAGACAACCCCTACCGCAAAATCACGGTGCGCGAAGAGGTGCGTACCCGCAAGGGTATCAGTGTGAAAGAGGTGGAGAAAAACCAATGGATAGGTGCACGGCACGACGGCTCGTGGACCCATATGCACCTGGCCTTCCGCAAAGCACAGAAGCTACTGGAAGTGTGGATGGCCGACCATGCCAACAAAGACTGCTATCCGCCCACCATCATCAACATCACCGACGGCCAGTACAACCATGTGAGCCACGATGAGATGGCGCAGGTGTCGAATGAGTTGAAGAGTCTCTTTACCAACGATGGTAATGTGTTGCTGTTCAATGTGCATATTGTAGAAGGCAACAGCGAGGCTGTAGCATTCCCAGCCACCGTGGGCGAGCTGAACGGCAACGGCTATGGCGAAAAACTGTTCAATATGTCGAGTCTGCTGCCATTGAACTACAACGAACAAATTCGTCAGTTGTTTGGCGATGACAAGCAAGCCGACATCCGCTACCGCGCCATGGGCGTGAACACCGGCATGGAGCACCTGGTGAAGATGATGAAGATTGGCACACTGTCGAGCACTTGGGTAAACAACAACCAATAGTTATGAGCAGAGGAATGACCCTGGCCAAGCCCCGCGAACATCTGGCCAACGAAGATGCCATATTGGTGGCAGAGAACTGCATAGCCGTATCGGACGGTGCGGGAGGTTGCGGCGTGTTTGCCGATGAGTGGTCGGCATATCTGTTGGCCAACCTACCACAAGACAGCCCCTTGACCACATACGAGGAACTGAACGAATGGATAGACCAGATATGGGAACCATTCTACGAAGCACATGAGGAGAAGGCCAAGCTGGGCGATGCAATGCTGGTGCAGAAATACTACAAAGAAGGATCTTTTGCCACCTTGGCTGCGGCATGGAAGATTGACGAAAAGCATTGCCATTGGATGAGCTATGGCGACAGCGTGGTGTTTCATTATTCACCCAAGAACAAGACCTTGGAGCACAGTTTCACCCAGTTGGCGGATTTTTTGGAACCACCGCATCTGATTAATTGCAAAGACCCTTTGGCTGAAGAAGGATTTCGCTCGGGAGTGTTTGAATTAGATGAAACATCGATGGTGTTTGCTGCAAGCGATGCGCTGTCGCACTACATCTTGATGTGCTATGAATTGGCCCATTGTGGAGACTATTACGAAGAACTGATAGCAGAGCGAAATAGCGGCACTACCAATGGGCAATTGCTGGCTGTGGCAGAGCAGATGCCGATGGACTTTGACAAAGTGCTGAAAGATTTGCTGGCTTCGGTAGAGTCGGCAGAGAGGTTTGAGTCGCACATGCTTTCGCTGCAAGAAAATGGCGTGTTGGATAAGGACGACTATTCATTGGTTGTATTAGGGTAGCTAGTAATCGTAAAGGGAAATAATGTTCGACAAAGGCTATTCCAACACCACACATCCAGTAACTATATAAATATCAACAAACTACAGCAATATTATTATCACAAGTAACGCCTTTCGGTCGCTACAAATAGCTATCTAACGGGGATAAAATCACCTAGAATCGCTACTGGTAATGTTTGGAGAAGTGTGTATTTTTGCAAACGGAATCAAAGCAAGAAGCTACCTTTGCCATACACGCTAACTCTTTGGTTTTTAGGATTAATAATGAACAAAAAACGCAACCCGGATGAGGTTGCGTTTTTTGTTTTTCTATCCCAAATAGAGAATTGATAGGCTAATTGCCTGCCGATTTAACAATCTTGATAGCGGCATTATCGTTGGGGGTGATTACCCTAATCACATAGGCGCCTTGGGGGAGGGTGCTGAGGCTGACGACATTGTCGGATGCCGTAGCCGTGGTAGAAAGCACCAGGGTGCCTTGGCTGTTGTAGATCATCACTTGCGATTCACCCTCGGGCAGCCCAACGAGCGACACCCGGTCGTGGGCCGGGTTGGGGACAGCCGACAGCGTCTGGGGCGCATCCAATTCATACATACCCACCCGCGACCCGTGCCAGGAAACGCCGCGGCTCCAATCGCTATAGCGCAGGGTGTCGTATTGGGTGCAAATTGTGCGCACATAGGCAATGCTAGTAGTATCGGCAAAGGAGGAATCAGCAGTGCGCCACTGGGGAGAAGTAACGGTATCGAGGATGCCCTCGCCGGGAGCCGACCCCAGCGGGCCGCGCGACACCTCCCACATCGTACCTCCGTTGGCGTTCCATTTAAGGGTAACCTCGTCGCCAAATTGGCGGTAGATGCGCAAATTAGTCACATTGGGGCATGGCGGCAGATCGGCCGTGGAATCGATATCCATAAAAATGGGAAGCACAAGCATAAAAAATTCCGTTTGCTCATCATAGCGCCATTCGTTCAATGGTGGACCAAGAAAAGGACAGGAAGGATAATGATACCTAAGGCATTTCTTCCACAAAATTGGTGGGAAAGTGCAAGTATCAGCATAGCCTGGTACCGATTGATAATGATCAATTAGTAATAGAGGGTCGACCAATCGTTCTTCATTCGAAAAGAAATAATCTCCGATATCTACACCAACGTAAAAAGAGTCGAAAACACGTATTGGTTTTTCAAAATAGAATTCATGCCAAATGCGAGGGATCCACCCCCGCATACAGTTGTCTGGACAATCGCCCACCTGGTATAAATTACCCACATTCACAAGTAGTTGTTCGGGCAAATCAGGAGAATGCCATGGGTCGAAACGCACAGTATCCATCAGAACGAATGTATCCTCATCGGCTTCATATAGATAGGCATACAAATGAATATCATCATTTATAGGAATTTGGTGAGAGCAAATTGCAATACCGGCAACTTCAACACCTTGCGGATTGTCGGTATAATTGTACTGCAACTTTTCAAAAATGCCGATCAAACCATCATCACCATAACCTTCAGCCCACAGAAAATTGTGAGCAGAATCAGCACGAATCCATTCTTCGGGATCGAACTGATAGTATCGGTAATAAGTAGTATCTGCATAGCGATAATGCTGAGCAATAGCTGCCGGAGCAAAGGCCACTAGAATCAACGCTGATAATAAAAAAAACTTTTTCATGACATTTGGTATTTATTGACAAACATTTTGGTCGTCATATTCTTCTATCTCAATGGGATGTTCAAAGGGTTGAAAAGAGGGATTGTTCATATTGCCAGGCCGCAAAATAGTATACAGCTTTAGATCTGTATTATATAACGGCATCGAGCCTGACACTCCGCATCCCGTTGAGCCCAAGGTCGGCTCATGCCAACAATGCAAAATGGAGTTGCCCCCCAAAAAGCCTCCTGCATAGAATCCGCCCAAGGGGCGGTCCGACAAGGAACGGAAATAGTGGTATTCCATATACTCATTCGGTATTGGGGCCGACAAAAAAGGAACATCTATTTCGAATATCCGGCTCCGAATAGTCGATTCGTTCTGGTCAGCCATATCGGCAAGGGCCATCACACGTTGTGTGTTGACGCAATACCGCATATCGTGCATTTTCCACCATTCGGCAGAAGAATCAACAGCCGGCAGATTGGCCGATTCCACCAGTTCGGCACCATTGCTATTGATTCTGAAACTTTTTAACGACATGCCCTTTTCGGTGCCAAGATCATAGAGGCCGCCTGCCATAAAACAGTCGCCCGGCAGAGCCGTTACCCTTACATCGGAAAACACACGCTGGTCGTTCATTCCCTGGCATCTAGCATTGGCGTAATAACACCAAGGAAGTCCTGAGGGTAAAAACACGAAGGTTGGTGTTAGATAGTCATTTTTTGGCATCACCCGAATATACAGCAGCGACGAGTCGACGGTGCGCGAAACCGCCACCACATAGTTCTCGGTAGCGGCAATATCGGTAAAGCGCTCCACCCCATCCTTGTTGTACAGAAAGCGGACATCCATCCCGTTGGTGGAATATGTCAGCAGCCCGAGCCCGACATGATCATACACCTTCACTCCGTTAAGCGTCTGCATATTATCTGCAGTAAACACCACATTCACATCCCCCCCATAGCGGTACAGGTCCATACGGGTGATATAGATTATATGATTGAGATAGGGCGTGCCACTTGAGGAAGAATGATCATTCATAATTGTATACGGCGGGGCAATGTCGGCATGAAACATACCGCCTTCGTAAAAACATGCCAACGGCAGATAGCCAATCATACCACGCTTGCGGGATCCATCATCATAATAGCCGCAAAAATACAAGGTATCGCCAAGCATCTTCATGTCGTTGACGGCGAATTCATCGGGAATAATAACGCTCTTTACCACAGGCGAACCCTCGCTATGCAGCGAAAAGGTGTTTCTACCATCCGCAGTTTGAGAATAGGTTGCATACTGGCCTGCCCCCAGATGGCAGATTAGGCCGTTGCCACAATTCAAATCGGGAGCTTTTACGATACTGCCCTGGCCCATAACCCAATGGGTAAAACAAAAGGCAGCCACTAAAAGAAACATTTTTTTCATAAGCAAACATTATTTATTTTTCTATAATCAATTGGTTTCGATGCAAAAAGAGGCAACAGTTGCAAAAGTCCGCCTCTTTATCAGCGAATGCAAAAGTACAACTTTTTTTTCAACCGCTCTCACTATTTAACACTTTTTATAAAAAAATTTATTTCCAGACAAAAATAAAGACTCTGCCAATCGTCAATAAGCAAATGCAACATAGAGAAATTCAGCGGGTATCGAAATCGAGTAGAACTGTATTTTATCAACACCTACATTATTGCTCATCTATAACAAGCATGGCATGGCAGCAACTCCCCTGCTGATTCGAAGTAGCTCCGAAGTAGCTCCGAGGTAGCTCCGAGGTAGCTCCGACTGCCACTCGGAGCTACCTCGGTGATACGTGGGTGATACCTCGGCGATACGTGGGCGATACGTGGGCGATACGTGGGCGATACGTGGGTGTTGTTACGCATCGAGTATTGGACTGTATCCCACCTAGCGCCACGCGAAAGGGTGGCTGATTCTGGACAACCATCATACCTCAGCCATAATTAAATTACGGAAATTTTATCAGACAATGGTTCGGTAGAAAAAGTTAACAATTAGGCGGCAGGAGCCGCGATATTAAAGAGTTCTTTGACAATTTTGGCATTTATTGACTTGTTCGGACGGAAACCCGATATGACAAAAAATCGGTTCATGATATATGC
>JAGHRY010000275.1 GCA_018066145.1 Candidatus Colimorpha merdihippi
CTCATATCGTTATCATTAATCGTTGGAAAAGTCAATGCACAAGATACTTTGATATTTTTGAATGGATACGTCAATACTTTAAATTGTTATAATGGTTGTTATGGCTATATTTTTGACGAAGGACTCGATACTGGCTACTACCATAACAATACTGAGGCTATAATTGTTATGAATTGTGATCCCGGTGATATCGTCCAAATTCAAGGAAGCTACGAAACCGAATACAATTTCGATATACTTACTATTTACGAAGGCGATAATATCAGCGGTACTGTCATAGGCACTTTTTCTGGAAGCGGTACTGTCAATATCACATCACGTCATGGCATGGTTACCTTGGTTTTCCACTCCGACGGCAGCCTTGTTAATCCTGGTTTCGAACTCACTTATACAATCACCAACAATCCTTGTTCCAATTATGTATACAATCTAAGTTCGCATTTTCTCAAACCCACCTCGGTATTGCTCAATTGGAACTCCACGTCGGCTTCTGGCCCTTTCCACATCACCTATGGCGCTTCTGATACAACGGTTTACGCCGACTCTTGCCGTTTCAACAACCTCACGCCCAATCAATCGTATAATTTTGTTGTCACCCCGATGAACAGCAATAGCCCCTATTGTGCTGATTCTATCCTTTTGCACACCCCTTGTTTCAAAGCCAAGGTAAACGGCAACCGTTCGCTTTGCGGCAACGACAATCTAATCCTTACTGCCGATAGTGCCTCATCCTACGAATGGAGCACTGGTGCCACCACCCGCAGCATTACCGTGACCGACACCGGCTGGTACCAGCTCATCGCCTTTTCCAATGGCGGTTGTGGCGACACCCTCGATTTTCATGTCCACGGCAAACAACTCCTCATCGAATTCAACACCCCCTATACCATGTGCCCCGGCGAAACTGCCGAAATCTCAGTGGGTTTGGACGAGGGTCGCTCGGTGCATGTGCTTCGTGGCGAATCCACCCTTTCCGAATCTCAGCGCACTTTCCTTCCCGATGGCATCTACTGCGAACCGAATGGATGCTCTTACCGGTCCGAGCTCGAGTTCTCTGGTTTCGAGAGCAATGCCATGATTACTTCTGCCAACGATATCCGATATGTGATGCTCAATATCGAACACTCATGGATTGGCGATATCTATATCAACATCACATGTCCCAATGGCCAAAATGCCGACCTATTGCGTTTTTCGGGCATGGGGACGTCGGATTGCACTAGCGAAATCGACAACTCGCACCGCGGTTGGGACAATACCTTCGACAATACCAATCAAAGCACTTTCCTTGGCGACGCCTACGACAATCAAGGTTCGAACTATTGCGATTCTACCAATTTTGGAAACGAACCCGGCATAGGCTGGCGCTACTGCTGGTCCAATTGCAACGATCATGGATATTCCTATGCTGCCGACGACGGCCGCATCTACCGTGCTGCCAATTCCCACCTGCTCAATTCCAGCTATGGATACACAAGTGCCTTTTCTGTTGACTCTTCAAATGTTGCACAGGGCACCAATTTCTACCATCCCGACGACCACCTCGATTCCCTTATCGGCTGCCCCATGAATGGCACTTGGTATATCGAAGTAATCGATGGTTGGGGTGGCGATAATGGCTACATCTTCGGCTGGGAACTGTCGCTGAATCCCGACCGGCTTTCACAAATCGACAATCAAGTCGATGTTTCATACGCCTCCATGGTAGGCCCATACCAAAGCCGCAATAGCGACACCACTTTCACCATCACTGCCCCCACTCACCTCACCGCTGATTCGCTCTGCACCTACACCGTTACCATTACCGACTCCAATGGATGCAGTTTCGATACCACATTCTCGGTACTTTTCCTCACCACCCCAACCAAGACTGAATCCAACACCATTTTCGAGAACCAACTGCCTTATACTCACCGTGGCCACACCTTCACTTCCGATGCCGAATACACTTTCCATGTGTCCAACGGCGAAACTTGTGACAGTTTGATTTTCTACACCCTTATCGTTAATCGTAACACCTCAGCTACTTTATATCGCACCATTTGCGACGATCAGCTGCCCTACACCTGGGAAGGCCAAACGTTTACCGCTGCAGGGGAACGTGATTTCACCCTCACCAATCACCTGGGCGCCGACAGCTTGGTCCACCTGGTGCTTACCGTAAATCCCACCTATCAAACCCCAATCTATCAGTCCATCTGCAACGGCCAATCTTTCTCATATCAAAACACTTCTTACAACACCACCGGCACCTATACCCACAATCTGTCTAGCGTCAACGGCTGCGATAGCGTCTGCACTCTCCACCTTACGGTGTATGCTGCCTCTACTAGCGACACCTTTGCCACTGCTTGCGACCAATTCACTTGGCATAATACCACCTATTCCGCTACCACGCAAGCCTCTCATACCATTTATAACGGCAACCACCTAGGCTGCGACTCCACCATTACGCTCCACCTAACCATCCACAACACCACCTATTTCGACAGCAGCGCCATTGCCTGCGACAGCTATTCGTGGTATGGCCAGCAGCTCACTTCTGTCCCCACTCCAATGCCTTCACACACTCTCGTCAATAGTCACGGGTGCGATAGCATCGTGCGCCTTACAAACCTCACAATCCATTATTCGCAACCCTCCACCATTTACGACACAGCCTGCTTCAATCTCTTCACCAATGGCTATCCTTGGCGCGATACCACATTCTACGGCAACACCAATTCGGGCACCTTTACCTTCCCCCGCAACGACCAATTCGGATGCGACAGCACGGTAACATTGGTTCTCAACGTCCTGCACCCTTCGCCCAGCTATATTTACGATACTATTTGCAACAACCAGTCCACCCAATTCATGGGCACCACCTACACTACGGCTGGCACCTACCAGCACAATCTGCCCAGCTACCAGGGTTGCGATAGTTCCACCACATTGATTCTTACTGTTTACAATATCACCTCCGGCGACACCACGGTTACGGCATGCGACGCCTTCACCTGGCGCGGCATCACCTACTCGTCCAGCACTCAGGTAGCCTCAACCTTTACCACCAACGTCCACGGCTGCGACTCCACCGTTACACTCAGACTCACAGTCAATTACTCTTCATCGCACGACAGCATTGCCACCGCTTGCGACAGTTTCTACTGGTTTGGCAGCCATTATACGGCCATGCCCCTTCCCAGCCAAATCTTTGTCAATAGCCAAGGCTGCGACAGCACCCTCAATCTCACTTCCCTCACCATCCATCACAGCAATCATGATTTAGTATACGATACTGTCTGCTTCAATTCCCTTAATACCGGCTACACCTGGCGCGACACTACGTTTTATTCCAACACCACTGCTGGCAATTTCACCCTTTCGCGCACCAATCAGTATGGTTGCGATAGCATTGTCACCCTGGCACTGGCCATCATCAATCTCGACTCTGCCGATATTTTCGACACCATCGTTGCCAACAATGCCAACTCCTACTATTTCCACGGCATGCACTTCGATTCCGATACCCTTTACAACTTCGTCATTCCTCGCGTAGGCGGTTGCGACAGCGTCATTAGCTTTCACCTCAAAGTATGGCCCAATGTCGAAAGCCATTTGGATTCGACCATCTGCAGCAATATGCTTTCATCGCTGGTATGGAATGGCCAAACATCTTCCCTCGTTCCTCCCGTTGGCACCTCCCCCACTCAGCCGCTTCCCACTCTCACCGACACCTTGTATGCCACCCTACTCAATCAGCATGGCGCCGATAGCAACATCATTATGGCGCTGCACATCAATCCCGTATACGACATCCACCTCTACGACACCATTTGCGACAACGATTCCATTCTTTTCTTGGGCAGCTACTACCGCCAAGCCGGCAGCCACCAGCAAGTCATTGCCTCTGCCCTTCAATGCGATAGTAGCATTACCCTCCACCTCCATGTCAATCCCACTTACAGCGCTTCTTTCTACGATACCATTTATTTGGGCGATACCTCTTATTTCCGCGGCCAAGCCTACACTATCCCCGGCAGTTATCCCATCCACTACACTTCCATCTCGGGCTGCGACTCTACCGAAACTTTCACCCTCATCGGCAAAGAGGTCTTCCGCAAGTCTATCACCGATAGTATCTGCAATGGCGATTCAGTATTCTTCATCAATCGCTATGTACACCTTGCAGGAGAATACACCGACACCCTTTTCACTCACAATCCTGCTTTGGGCGACACCCTCATCACGCTCACCCTCGTCACCCTCGACCCGCCCGCCATCAGCATCGATAGCTCGCACACTTGCGCCCCCAATCCCCATTACACTCTCGACGGCCAAACCGAGGCACCATTCCACCAATGGCGATCTACTCCTACAGATGCGGCTATCAGCGCTTTTGCCGAAAACCTCTCCATCGATGTCAACCCCGATGTGGCTACTAACTACTACCTCTATGCCGACTATCGGCCTACTCCCCTCTGCCCCGCTGTCGACAGCATCTTTATCCTGCCGCTCGACGCTCCCATTGCCCGAATCGAAACAGTGCCCAATTCCATCACCCTCGAAGACCGCTCTATTACAGCCTACAACCGCAGTAGCGGCCGCTATACCGACCATTTATGGTATGTATGGTACGACGAGCACCTATCGTTCACCGACACCAACACCGTACTCCATATCGATGTGCCTTCCTATGTCGACACTGTTGCCATCTCGCTTCAGGTCAGCAGCAGCGCTTGCGCCGATGCAACCTCCAAAGGCATCCCCATCCTGCGTTCCGGCATTATCTTCCCCAATGTGTTCACGCCCAACAAAGATATCAACAACACCTTTGCTGGCATAGGCCATGGCGTTATCAGCTATGAGATTTGGATCTACGACCGCCGCGGCGATATCGTTTATCATGGTACCGACATGAATAACGGCTGGGATGGCACCAAGGATGGCGTTCAATGCCCCCAAGGAAACTATGTATACTTCTGCCGCTACACCGACCAGATTTCGCCCAACGGCAACCAAACCGCCCGCGGCTCTGTAATCCTCCTGCGGTAACCCACCACCGCCGGAATATCCGGATAGTCTGGTACCCCACCCCGCATAAAAAAAAACATCCCCATGTAACCAACGTCACATGGGGATGTTTGTATTATTATCATCCGGCCTATTGCCTACCTTTATTCCTCCAGCAACGAAGTCACCAGGAAATGGCCTTCGCGAATTTCATCGTTTGTGTTGCTCTTGGGATTGCTGGTATATTTGCTATACAGCTTCATGGTTTTGCCGTTCAGCTTGGTTTGCAGCTTATCGGCAAAAAGGGACACGCACTCCATTTCCTCCTCGCCAATAGTGATGCTCTTGGGAGCAAAGGCCACCTTGGCATGGAAAGTCTTGAAGTTGGTTTTCTCTTGCCCTTGGTACTCGAAATACTCGATATCTGCTTCTGTCGGAAGGGTCAAATCAAGCTGGGGCGTACTCCATTTCAGAAAGTAATGGGTAACGGCAGCCGTCTTTCCCTCGCTGTCTTTGCGGCAGTACGAGAAAGCCATATAGTTGTCCCAATGGGTCTTGTCGGCTGATTCAATAGCAAAAGTAAACAAGGTATTGTAGGCAAAAATGCCATCGCTGGTTCTAAACCGGTTAACGCCAATGGGATTGCGCATCACCAGCACTTCGGTGCCCACTTCCACAGGCGACAACTGTGCTGGTTCCAGATACAGCGTTGTGGGAGCAAATAATTTGTAATGGCTGATGGCGCTAGCGCTAATTCTGCTGCCGCCATCCCATGCATGATAGTCGCGGTGGCCTATCACTTTCTGGGCTTTTGCGCCCATGCTGCCAAAAACTAGCAGGCCTGCCAGTACGAGGGTGGAGAGTACACTGTGTTTCATGTTCTAAATGTTAATTAATATTCATTGTTTGATTTTGCAAAGATACAAACTTTTTTTCATTCAGCAAAAAATCAACAAAAAAAGCAGGATGCCCTAAAGCACCCTGCTTCCTTTGTATTTCGCATGCTAATTCTTAGCGAACAATCAGCTTTTCTATCTTGCTGAACTTATCGTTGGTGATGCGTACGAAGTAAGCACCCTTAGCGAGGTTGTTGAGGCTGATAACCTGAGCGCTTTCAGCGTTCATGTTCTGGCTGTAAACAACACGGCCGCTCATGTCGA
>JAGHRY010000307.1 GCA_018066145.1 Candidatus Colimorpha merdihippi
ATATATACTAATAAATATCACGTTTATCTGGTTGTCACCAGACTTTACAATTGCAAAGATAGCACTTTTTAAAGAAATCACCACATAAAGATATTCACAATTTGGACAAATACCTGTCAATCAAACGCGAAATAGGGAGAGTTTTTAGCTCATCCATGTCTACAATGCGCATTTTTTCGTCCATCAGATGGGGTTTCTCTTGATAATTGGCACGAAAAAATTGGGCTTTAATCGTGCGATGCGTCAGCTGGTGTACCATTTCCGGCCCAATCTCCAACTGGGCTGGAGCCTCTCCTACCCATGACAGCAGCTGTTTCCGCATGCGGCCGAGCAGCCATCGCTGAGCAATAGGCTTATCCGTTTCCACCAACGGCAGCTCATAAAGCCCCTGCCATATATCGCCAGCCTCGCGTTTACGCAAAACCAAATGGTCGTTCCACCGGATATCAACATAATAAAAATAGCGGTCTTTCACAGCAGTCTTTTTGGCCTTCACCGGCAAAAGGTCGACTTTGCCCTTGTTGAATGCCACACAATCCTGCCGGAACACACACCCATAACAGTCACATCCCGTAGGCTTGCAATATAACGAACCAAAATCCATTATCGCTTGATTAAACAGGTCGGGACGTTCGCGATCAATCAATCTGCTGAGCAACTGCTCGAACTCGCGATAGGCCTGATCTGTACCGATGGGGGTATCGATGCCATACATTCGCGCAATGAAACGATATACATTGCCATCAATCACCGGATACGGCAGCTTATATGCAAACGAAGCGATAGCTGCTGCCGTATAACGGCCAACCCCCTTTAGCGACAGAATCCCTTCATACGTATCAGGGAAACGCCCGCCCAATTCCTCAACCACATATCTGGCAGCAGCATGCAGATTGCGAGCACGTGAATAATACCCCAGCCCCTGCCAACTCTTCAGCACCTGTTGCTCCGATGCCTTTGCCAAATCTAGAATCGTAGGATACTCTGTAACAAAATGGCTATAATAGCTTCGACCCTGCTCAATGCGGGTTTGCTGAAGGATTATTTCCGACAGCCATATATAATAGGCATTTTCGGTGTTTCGCCAAGGCAGTTGGCGACCATTTTCGGTATACCAGTCAAGAAGTATTTTTGAGAACATAAAGAGCAACCGATTTTAAGAATTCATTAAGTTTTTTTAGTGTTTTCAACAGGTTATTCCGTGCTAAG
>JAGHRY010000245.1 GCA_018066145.1 Candidatus Colimorpha merdihippi
CCAGCAGTTCGGGGTGCTGGAATACCTCGATGGTATCGTAAGCGCTGGAGGTGCACCAGATGGTATCGTATGTGTTGATGCTGTCGCGGGTGAAAAGGCCGTTGTAGGCTACCAGTTCCACGGGGGTTCTGTATTTGGTAAACACACGGCCGAAATCGTTATTGGTATTACCGGAGCGGGGGCCGGGGTAAATGACATCGTCAATCACCCAATCGTGGCGTACCATTCCGGGGGTGGCGTCGTGCAGAATCACAGAGTCGGCAGCGCAAACCTTATTTGCGGGGTCTACTTCCATAACGGGGTTCGGACGGCAGAGCACATTCACGGTATAGGTGCTGTCGCTAAAGCAGGTGTGGTCGTCGGTATTGAACGAACGAACTTTTACGGCATACTGTCCGCAGCTGTCCCACTGGAAGTTAACCACAGCGCCAATGGCAGAGTCGAGCACGGTTGTATTGTTGTTGGAACCGCTGTAGAAATACCATTTTGAAATAGAGGTATCGCAGCCATCCAAATCGTGGGGCACATAGCTGGTATTGGTGAGGGTGATTTGCCCGTCGCAGTTCTTCAGGGTGTCGATAGCCATCAAGGGTTTGGTGTTGACAACGCGCACGTATACGCTGGAAGTGAAGGGGATATCCTCATTCATCTGCGAAGTCATGTCGCAGCGGAATACCTGTTCGTTGGTAAACTCGCCGGCCATGGAACCTGCTGTGAGGCGGAAGTCTTCAATCTGGCACTCGTACACATTGTTGGTATTGGTGGCGGTGGTAGATGTAAGGGGAGTGAATGCGATATCGTCAGAAACGGCATATAGGCTCGAGATGCCTTCGGTGCCGGCATCAGCCTTGTACCATACATAGTTGCTCAGTCCGGTAGGGGCGGTAAGGGTCTGCACCGTGGTGGTGGCACCTGCAGGGCAGCCCGAAGTTTTAATTTCCATCGGCTGGCATTCTCCGGCAATATAGGCGCAGGCATAATGGGCGCTCATACTGCAGTCGCCGGCACCAATCTTGATGCGGATGGTTTCGTACAGGTAGTTGTTCAGGTTGATAGCCACCTTGTTCCAAGGCAGATAGATGTTCTCGCCATAGGTACCCGTTCCGGTTTGACCGGTGGCGCCGCGCAAGAAGGGGGCAACGCTGCCGCTACCGGCCGGGGTAGGACGTATGTAGCACAGGGTGTCGCCACCTACGCGCTGCCAGGTGGTAGCGTTGACTTTTTTCTCAATTTCGATAGCAAATTCAGGGTTGTCGGCCACAGGATGCTGACCGTTTTGGAGCGAAAGAGCATACCAAATGAAAATCAGCGAATTCTGAGGGCGCACGTCCAGCTGGTAGCACAGCATTTCGGCTTCGTGGGTGCCGCCGCAGTTGTTTCCCAGGCGGATGGAGCTGGTGAAGCTATTGTCTGGAGGCAGGTAGGACAGATGGTTGCTGGTGAGGGGGTCGGTACCCGAACCTTTGATGACAAAACGGTTCATATAGTCGGATTGCCCGTTGATATCCACCGAGTTGCCATTGGTGCAGCTCGAACCCGACGACTGCGATGCCAGCTGGCTGGCATTAATCTGCGAGCCCCAGTTGGCCATGCCCCATGTGCCGCAAACGCTGGCTTGGGAGTTGCGCGAGCCGGTGAATCCATACCATTGGGCATTGCCCGGGTTGGAACCGGAAATCATAAAGCTTGTGGGGTTTTTCAGTCCCTTGCAAAAGCTCTCTTGGGCCGAAAGGCTGCCGATGGACAGTATGGCCAATGCCATCAAGGCGATTCCTTTAAAATTATATTTTGTCATATTAATATTATGTTTCCAAATTTTTATGTCATACTATATAGACACAAGAAAACCCATTTTGTTGCAAGCGGATGTGGTTAAATATTGTTAAAACTTTCCGAAATGCAATTTTTCGATGGGAATTCGCGTTTTTTAATATAAAAAAAACCAGCAGTCTGTATGGCTTGCTGGTTTTGTAGTGGGAGTAATTGGATTCGAACCAATGACCCTCTGCTTGTAAGGCAGATGCTCTGAACCGACTGAGCTATACTCCCTTGGTCGAAATCGAGTCGTGTTTTCCTCTCTCGAATTCGGGTGCAAAGATACGACTTTTTTTCGACATAGCAAGTTTTTTTTTATTTTTCTGCAAAAAAAGTCGCCAAAAGGGCATTGTTGATGATGGATTGCCCGGTCTTGTTGGGGTGCATTCCATCGCGGCTATATCCGTCGCCTAGGCTGCGCTGATCGATGAGAATATTGCTGATGTCCATCAGCCGAATTTCCCGCTCTTGGGCAAGTTGTTTCAGTGTCTGATTGTGCTGCTCGTGATAGTTGCTCAGGGTGTTCACGTCGTGATGCAGCCATTGGAGTATATTGCCTCTGTTCAACCCATGGCTTATGTGGTCGAAATGGCGCTGTGGAAGTAGTGCCGGCAGGGTGGCAATAATGGGTGTGCAGCCATGTGCAAGTATTTGGTCTATAATTTCTTTATAAGTAGATTCGAAAGCATCGATACTCCTTTTCGGCAGATGGTATCCTTCGGGTGATGAGGCTATCGACTTCCAGTCGAAATTGCAGCTGTTGCCCCCATATTGGAGCACTATTTTGGCACCTGCATCCACCTCTTTCAGGTGGTGCTGAAGGTGCGATTTGGGCATGTCGCCAATGGTAAAGATAAAGAGGTTTTCGGCGAGTCGGGTGGTGCTGATGACGAACCCTTTTCTGGTGTGTTGGGAAGTTTTCATGCGGATGTATTTTTGTTCTTTTCTGCTGCAAAATTACCCCCTTTCTCTGAAGTGAAATTTTTTTTGTGACAAGGGACGAAAAATGGGACGAAAATCGCTATTTTGGTGCCGAAATTTCAAAATTTGTCCCTTTTTTTATCGTTTTTTTTCAATTTATCCCACCCTTTTGGGATGGATTTTTTTCATATTTTCCCTCCTTTTTCTTGTCAAGATATGTTTTCGGGGTAGTGCAACACTGGATTTTTTGTGAAAGAAATCCCCTTTTGACGCATCTTGAGGAAAAGATTTTAGTAAATGAAACGATACGAATTCCCCCGAGCTCTCGCATCTGAATTATACCCGCTGGGGCATGAATTCTCAAAAATAACAGGTGTTTGATAGCAAATCGACTTCAACAAGCAATGCGGAATCAAGCCGCACATCTGCCGCTTGGAGCAAATAACTCGTCTCAGAACCCACTAGCAGTTAGGATTTTTGTTCTTTTTTTATTATATAAATTGTAGATAATCATTAAGTCATCCGAAATTTCGATGGAATTTTAAGGGAGAATTTCTTAATATCAAAATAAAATGTGTATATTTGCATTCTGATTTTTAGGTGCAAAGCGACTTAAAAGGGCTCTACGCCGAACACCTACGAGCTAAAAATGTATTTTAGGGCCCACTAAAAAATCATGGCACATTCAAACAGTATTATTCTTACAACAACCCCCTTTCTTGACGGTATCCGAACGCAAAAATATTTAGGAATCGTAACAGCGAATGTTGTTATGGGTGTTAATTTGGTAAAGGAATTTTTCGCTTCTTTCTCAGATGTCTTTGGTGGTGTATCAGGGCGATACACTGAGGAGATGAATAAAGCTCTTGAGGTGGCGAAGAAACAATTGATGGAAAAAGCCTCTTCAATGGGCGCAAATGCTGTTGTTGGCACTCATATTGATTATGATGAACTTTCTGGTAAAGAGAAAAGTATGCTGATGGTGTCGATAGTAGGTACAGCTGTGGTTGTAGATGTGTCGGAGGAGAAGGTTGTTGTCGGCGATACACCCGGAGTTACAAACGACGAACTGCGCCGTATGATTGAATTAACGAGAATAAAGAAAGCTTGCGAAGGGAAATCGTTTTTACCCCAGGCGACGTTGGAAGTAATTGATAAGTATCAATTGGTAGAACTGGCTCCTAGTTTGCTTGATATTTACCAAAATGCAATTGAGAAGGATGCTAAGATCTCTATGGAGTACGATTATATTGCATGGTTCCCGTCCTTCATTGAGAGATTGACCTACGACGATGCCGTTGATTTGTTGTACAATAATTTGGAAAAAGGTGTCCTGCTTAGGGATAAAATTGTTACATTAATAGACAAAAACCACTTATTCAGTCCCCAAAAAATCCAGCAGCTATTGGAAAGTATTTCAAATAGTGTTATTATCAGTCTCATCAGTACTAATAAGAAGTTGTATACAGCCTCAGATATTGCCCCCATGGAAAAGATTGTAGAATATCTTGAAAACACTCCATCGAGCCATTTCGTAGAAGAAACAAAATCGGGTTTGTTTTCGAAAGAATCAACTGTAATTCGCTGTAAGTGCGGTTCTAAGGTGGGGTCGGTTGATGGTTATTGCGGTAGTTGTGGCTCGAATAAATGTGGTTTCACAAAAAACGAGGTGACCGTAATCGAAGAGTTTAAGCAGTCAATCTCGTACTTAAAGAGCTTAATGAAGTCGTAAATTCAATATAATACTCAATGCTTTAGTTGTAGGATTACGGAATGGCAGTTTTTTATGAATGAATAAAGGCGACATATTAAATGACAATACTTCGGAACTTTTTAGTTCAACAATTTGATTATTAAT
>JAGHRY010000289.1 GCA_018066145.1 Candidatus Colimorpha merdihippi
CCAGCAGTTCGGGGTGCTGGAATACCTCGATGGTATCGTAAGCGCTGGAGGTGCACCAGATGGTATCGTATGTGTTGATGCTGTCGCGGGTGAAAAGGCCGTTGTAGGCTACCAGTTCCACGGGGGTCCTGTATTTGGTAAACACACGGCCAAAGTCGTTATTGGTATTTCCGGAGCGTGGGCCGGGGTAAATGACATCGTCAATCACCCAATCGTGGCGTACCATTCCGGGTGTGGCGTCATGTAGAATCACAGAGTCTGCAGCGCATACCTTATTTGCGGGATCTACCTCCAAAACGGGATTCGGGCGGCAGAGCACATTGATGGTATAGGTGCTGTCGCTGTAGCATTCGTGATCATCGGCGTTGAACGAACGAACGCGTACAGCATATTGGCCGCAGCTGTCCCAGTTGGCATATATCTGGGCGCCAACTGCCGAGTCTACAATGGTAGTATTATTGTTAGAACCGCTATACATCCACCAAATAGAATTTGCCGTATCGCAACCGTCGATATCGTTAGGCACGTAGCTCATGTTTCTAAGGGTTACGCCGCCGTCGCAGTTTTTCAAAGTGTCGATAGACATCAGGGGCTTGGTGTTGTTAACGCGAGCAAACAGCTGCGAGGTAAAAGGCTTAGCGGGGTCCATGGCCGAGGTCATGTCGCAACGGAATACCATATTGTTGGTCAGTTCGCCAACGCCTTCGCCTTCCATAATGCGGAAATCCTCAATCTGGCAGTCGTATGAGTAGTTGTTGGTACCAGAAGCAAGCGGTTGCCAGGTAACGGTGTTGGGAATATTGGACATGTTGGAGATATATTGGCCGCCAGTTTTGCTGCGATACCATTGGTAGTTGGACAAGCCTTCGGGAGCAGAGAGTTGGGTAACCACGGTGGTGGCACCTGCGGGGCATCCCGAAGTTTTAATTTCCATAGGCTGGCAGTCGCCGGCGATATAGCAATAGCCGAAGTGGGCATTGTATACGCAGTCGCCGATATAGAACTCCAAACGCACATTTTCGTACAGGTAGTCAATCAGGTTGATGGCCACCTTATTCCAGTCGCGATAGAAAGCAGCTCCGCCAGTTCCGTTATAGCTATGCCAACCATCAACGTTGTTGGCTGCACTAGCCGACGAGATAGCGTAGCACAGGGTGTCGCTAATCTGACTCCAAGTGGTGCCGTTCTGGCGGCAAACACGCACCACGAAAGCCGGGTTGCCGGATGTGCCGTGTGAGGGGTTTTGCACATTAATGGCGTAGTATACCGACATCAGAGAGTTTGTGGTAGACACACGCATGGTGTAATACAAAGCCTCGGCGCCATCAACGTAGCAGTTGCCCAAACGAATCGATTTGGTGATGGAAGAATCGAATTCGGTAGGACAGTAGGAGAGTGCGTAGTTGTTGGCAATGGGGTCTTTGCCCAACTGCGATCCGGTTCCGGGACCCTCGGTGGCCGACATGATGCGGAATCTTGTTGTGGGGTCGAGCGTAGAACCGCAATAGTTAGAACCGCTAGAGGTGGTGTTGGCCAGCTGAGCAGCCGTAACGGTATTGCTCATGGTGTAGCCAGTGGTTCCGGTGAGCGAGTTAGGCGAATCATTGTTTTTAACACCGGTTGCTCCCGAGTAGTAGCCGATGTTGGCTCCAGAGGTGGAACCCGAAGTAAACGAAGCAGGATTCTTGAATCCTGGGCATGCCGAAGTGTTTTGCGCGTTGGCTGCCCATCCGAGCATCAACGCCATTGCCAATAACAATAATTTCTTCATTGTATAATAATATTA
>JAGHRY010000026.1 GCA_018066145.1 Candidatus Colimorpha merdihippi
ATTAATAACACTAAAAAGGAAATAACCCTACAATTTATTAGCCATGAAAAAACTGAAAATTGTAATGCTTGCAGCCGTAGCTCTGATGACCAGCGTGGCTGCCAACGCACAAAGCAAATTTGGTGCAACCCCCGACGACAGTATCGCATGCATTAGCAATGTATCGCTGTATCAGGAATTCTACAAGCAGAAGGCTTACACCGACTGCTACGAGCCTTGGCGCCAGATTCTTCTGCACTGTCCCCGCTATAGCAAGGCTGTGTACCAGCGCGGCGAAACCATTATGAAGGCTATGATCAACGCTGCTACCACCGCCGAAGAGCGCGATGCTTACATCGACGAGCTGATGGCTATGTACGACAAGCGCATCGAGAACTTTGGCGAGGCTGCCAAAGTTAAGGCCATGAAAGCCAATATGCTCAGCGTATTGCGTCCTGCTGCCGTGAAAGAGGTGTACGAGATTTATGCCGATGCTATCAATACTGGTGCCGACCAGTTGGACGAAAACTACGTAACCCTTTACTTTAAGGCTACCGTAGATTATGTAAAAGCCGGCTTCGCCGAGCCCACGTTGGTAATCGACAACTACGATATCGCTAGCGAGCTCTTGGAAAACATTCTTGACAAGGTGGCTGAGGATACCGTTAAGGTGGCCAAAATCAGCGGCTATATCAACAACGTTGAGGCCGTATTCTCCCCCTACGCTTCCTGCGACCAGCTGATCGAAATCTATCAGAAGAAATTCGATGCCGATCCCAAGAATGCCGACCTGCTGAGAAAGATTACCAACATCATGTACAAGAAGCATTGCACCGAAAACAGCCTGTTCTTTGCTGCTACCGAGAACCTCTACGAACTGGAGCCCTCGCCCTCAACCGCTATGCAGATGGGTGCCATGTGCTTTGGTAAGAAACAGTACGGCAAGGCTATCGAATACTGCCAGGATGCCGTAAAGAGCCTTACCGAGAAAAAAGACCTCTATCGTGCATATCTGATTCTGGGCAACAGCTACAGCGGCCAGAACAACTATAGCGCTGCCCGTAACGCTTTGATGAAGGCTGCCGAAATCGACCGCACCAAGGGCGAACCCTACATCTACCTGGCTATGGTTTACGCTTCCAGCTATCGCAGCATCGATGACGGCATGGGCGGACGTTCGGCCTACTGGGTGGCTGTTGACGAGTGCCGCCACGCCAAGAGCGTTGAGCCTACCGACGAAATTGCCCGCATGGCCGACAAGCTCATTGGCCAGTATGCAGGCTACTTCCCCAAGAAGAATGACGCCTTTATGCTCGACCTCATCGATGGCAAAAGCTATGTGGTGCCCGGTTGGATTGGCAAATCTACCGTTATCAGAACCCGCTAATGTACCGACAACTAATAGCAAAACTTACAAATATGATAAGAAACGGGGCTGCGGCCCTGTTTCTTATCTGTTGTATTGCGGGGTGTGGCAACGACATCGAGAAGGTGAAGCTGTTTGAACCCCAAACCCTGCCCGACAATACTATCCGCAATGCCAAGATAAGGCGCAGCGAGCAAGGCAAACTACAGCTGCTGATGTCGGCTCCGCTGGTTGAGCAGTATTCCAAACCCGAGTCGAAGACGGAATATTCGAAGGGGGTGTTTATGCGATTCTTCAATGGCTACAAAAAACCCACTGCCACCTTGCGCGCCCGCTATGCGGTGACCAACGATAGCCGCAATACTATGTTTGTGCGCGACAGCGTTGTGATTATCGACCTTCAAAGAGGCGATACTGTTTATCTGCAGGATCTTACTTGGAATCGCAACGAGCATAGGCTCTTTACTGAAAAACCCGTTCGCCAAAAGAACGGGCCCAGAGTGACCTATGGCGATAGTTTTGAGAGTGATGACAATTTCGAACGACCCATCATCGTTCACCAACGAGGCACACTGGAATGGAGCGAGGAGGATTAACCCGGCGTAGAGGCTATATGTGGCTGGTGGCAGTACTTTCGGTGCTGCTGCTGATTGTGGTGTATATCAATTGCCGCCCGGCACCGGCTCAATCGCCGGTATCGGTAACAGTCAAACCTGCAGCTCCGGCAGCCGTCTCTGCCAGCAATAGGGTAGGGTATCGCAAACCGTCGAGCGGCCCTCGCGCTGCTGAACGTGACGATGTGGCTTCTTCGTCAGCTACTGCCAACCATCGTCACTGGGAGTCGGCCCGCAAGCCATTCATCGTGTCGCTCAACTCGGCCGATTCGCTCGATTTGGTTCAGCTATACAACATCGGCCCGGCTTTTGCCCGCCGCATTTTGAAATATCGTGCCCTCCTTGGAGGCTTTGTGTCCAAGGAACAACTGATGGAGGTCTATGGAATGGACTCCGCCCGCTACAACGACATCGCCCCACATATCACCATCGACGCAAGTGATATCACTACCATAGATGTCAATACTGCTACTATCGACCAACTGAAGCGTCATCCTTACCTTGACTATTATCAGGCCAAGGCCATTGTGCGCCATCGCGAACAGGCCGAGGCCTACCATGATATAAGCGAGCTGCGCCAGGTGGCTCTGATAGATAACGAAACGTATAATAAAATATCCCTTTATTTAGTATGCAATTTACAGCCAAGCAAATAGCAAAAAAACTAAACGGCACTGTGGAGGGCAATCCCGATGCACTGATATGGAAACCTTGTAGAATCGAAGAGGTTGACGAGGGTGGCATCACCTTTCTGGCCAATCCCAAATATACGCATTACATCTACGAGCGTCATGCTTCGGCCATTTTGATTCGCAAGGATTTCGTGCCCGAGAAACCTATTGATGCTACGCTGATACGCGTAGACAATCCCTATGTGTGTGTGGCCAAGGTGCTGCACATGTTCAATACTGCCAGCAAGCCCAAGCGCGGACGCAAAATGGGCAGCCGTGTGGCTTGGAGCGCTAAGGTGGGCAAGGGATGCTATATTGGCGAGTATTCGGTAATATCGCGCCATGCCAAGATTGGCAATAATGTGCAGATTTACCCCCAGGTGTATGTGGGCGACTATGCCGAGGTGGGCGACAATACCATTCTTTATCCCGGCGTTAAGATTTACCGCGAGTGCAAGGTGGGTAAGGACTGCATCCTGCATGCCGGTGTGGTGGTGGGTGCCGACGGATTTGGTTTTGCCCCTACCGAGGACGGCTCATACAATAAGATTGACCAGATTGGCAATGTGGTGATTGAAGACAATGTGGAGTTGGGAGCCAACACCTGTGTCGACCGTGCCACCATGGGTTCGACGATTATACACAAGGGTGTGAAATTGGACAATCTGTGCCAGATAGCACACAATGTGAGCGTGGGAGCCAATACGGTGATGGCTTCGCAAACGGGCTGTGCCGGCAGTACCAAGATTGGCGAGAATTGCGTTTTTGCCGGTCAGGTGGGCGTGGTAGGCCACATTAGCGTGGGCAATCGCGTTACGGTGGCTGCGCAGTCGGGTGTCACCCGCAATATAGGCGACGACAGCTTGGTGCTTGGTTCGCCTGCAATGCCTGCCGACAAGCAGCGCAAAGTGTATGTGCTGCAGCGCAAGCTGGAAGATATGTATAAGGATATTGAAGACTTGAAGAAGAGTCTGAAAGACTTGACTAAGGATTGATTATAGGGTTGTCTTAGATGAAGTCTTTCCGAATACTGATTTTTATGGCGTTGGTGCTGGCTTTGCTGGCCGGTATCTGCGTGCATTACCCTCAAGAGGGGGTGGATGTGGGTTCGCTCAATGTTCATTTTCCCTCAATTACCAAGATTCTCAACCCCCAGCGGCAGCTGGATGTGGAGGCCTACCTGGCGCAGCAGGATTCGCTGGAAGCGGTGATGCGTACCAAGCAAGACTCGCTGAACCATTATCGCCATCAGGTAGACAGCAGCGATATCCGCTTTTGGTTTCCGGGCAACGATGATAGCTTTTTTGACAATTTGTTTGCTCAGTTTGAGTCGACGCGCACATCGGGCCGCACCATCCGCATCGTACATTATGGCGATTCGCAGATTGAGTCGGACCGCATGAGCCGCCGCTTGCGCAGCTATATGCAGCAGCATTTTGGTGGAGGCGGCCCGGGTATGGTGCCTTTCGGCACCCTCATTCCTACCTTGGCGGTGAGCACTTATGGCTCGGGCAGCATTCGCAGGCAGTCGCCTTTTGGCGACAGCACTGTGGTTCGTGCCAGCGGCAACTACGGCCCCATGGTGCAGGATTTCCGCGTGACGGGTTCGGCCAGTTCCACTATTACTGCCGGTACCCATGCCAGTGTTGACAATCGTGTAAAACATTTCTCACGGTTTCGACTCATATTCAATAATCGACCTGGCCCGCTGGACATCCATTTTGCCGATAAGAAGGGCACGTTTGTTGATGATACCTCGTTTGCTGCTGAAGGTGTGCATTCTGTATCATGGACCTTGGATAGCGCCACTACCCAGGTGCAGATATCGGTGACGGGCAATGCCGATTTGTATGGCATATTGGTTGACAATGGTCCCGGTGTGGCTGTTGACAATATTCCTATGCGTGGCTGTTCGGGTCACCAGTTTACCCAAATCAATGCCGAGCAGCTGGCTGCCGCCTATGCCCAAATGGACATAGGTTTGATTATCCTGCAGTTTGGCGGCAATTCGGTGCCCTATCTCAAAGGCGAGAAATCGATTGATGCCTATTGCCAGAGTATGGCCCAGCAGATTGATCGTATACACCATTGCTGTCCGCGTGCCAAGATATTGTTTATCGGTCCATCCGATATGACCACCCGCGAGAGTGGCGAGCTGCGGTCGTATGCCTGCCTGCCAATGCTGGTTGAAAAACTGCAGACTATGGCCAATGCCCATGGGGCTGCATACTGGAGCATCTATCATGCCATGGGCGGGCTGAACTCGATGGAGGCATGGGTAGACCAGGGATTGGGCGGCCCGGACTATATACACTTTACCACCCATGGAGTCGACATAATGGGCGACCGCCTGGCCAAAGCTTTTGATAATATGTATCAAATATATAAATTGCGAAAGGAGGTGACAGATGCCGGCATATAGATCCAAAGCGGTCATACTCCTGATACTGGTGCTATGGGGTGCTGCAGGCATCTCGGCCCAGGAAAAGTACGATTTTATTAAATATAATGCCAATGTGCTGCATTATGATACCAATGCTGCCCCCATGCAGTTTTTGTTTCAAAAGTGGCAGCGGGTTACCTCTACCGGCCAGGGCAATCTGAATATTGTCCACATCGGCGGTTCGCATGTGCAGGCGGGTACTTTCCCTCACAGAATCCGCACCAATATCCTTTCGGCTTTTCCAAAGTCGGTAGGCGGGCGCGGATTGCTGTTTCCCTATTCTGCGGCTGCCAAATGCAACAACCCGGCCGACTATAAGGTACATTGTGCCGAAAAGATGATACTCACCCGCAACGTTTATCGCCAGCCCGAACATCCCCTGGGTCTTTGCGGCATTTCGGTGACGGCACGCGATGTTACCTCGCGCATACAGATACTGATGAACGATCGCCAGTTTGATTTTGCCACATCGCGTGTGATAGTGCTTGGCCATTCGCCGCAAGGCGTTATTCCCAGCCTTAGTTATGAAGGGCACGACACCCCGCCATCGTATGTAGATACTGCCAACCATCGCTATGTTTTTAATCTGCGTAATGCCACCGATAGTTTCGAAATCAAGCTTCCATGCCATAGCGGTGAGGAGTTTACCCTTACCGGAGTGTACCTTGGGAGTCGCAACCCGGGCATCAGCTATCATTCCATCGGTGTTAATGGGGCTGCGGTGCCCGACTATTTCAAGTGTGCTTTGGTGCAGGATTTGCGTCTGCTACACCCCGACTTGGTGATTTTCGGCATCGGCATCAACGATGCCCACGGCAAGGATTTCGACTCGATAGCATTCAAACGTAACTACTTGCGATTATGTGATTCCATTCGCATGGTTTCGCCCAATTGTGCCTTTATCTTTGTATCGAACAACGACTCGTATCGCAAGGTGGGTCGTTCGTATGCGGTCAACAAAAACGGGCTTTTGGTTCGAGATGTGTGCTACCGATTGGCAGAAGCCACGGGAGGTGCCGTATGGGACCAATTTGAAATCATGGGTGGTCTCAAATCGATGGAAAAATGGCAGAAAGCCGGACTGGCACAGCGCGACAAGGTGCATTTTACCCGTGCGGGCTATCAGCTTATGGGCGACCTGCTATATGGTGCCATTGACCGAGAATTGCAGAAAGATTGGAAACCATCGAAACTTGCTCCGGAGATGAAACGCGTGGTTAAGGACACGAAGGAAAAGCCCCTCCCAAGGGGACTCCGCCGCAAACCCAAACGTACAACTGCTCCTACCCCTCAAACTACTAAAAAAATCGACAGTGACAGATTTCCTTATATACCTGAGTAACCTATTTGCTTTTGACGATTCGCATCCGTTGCTCTTCACCCAAATACACTTTTGGACTTTCTTTTTTATTGCCTATATCGGCTTTTGTTTAATTGTGTCGATTGGCGAAAAGCGGTCGCGCCGCCGATTGCAGGAGTTGCCCACCCAGCTGCGGCTGGGTAAGGCACGTCGCTTGTGGCGCAATGGCTATTTGTTTTTGGTAAGTTTGTTTTTCTACTACAAAACGTCGGGCAATTATGTGGCGTTGCTGATTTTCTCCACCATTGTGGGCTATTTCTTGGGAATCTGGTTTGACAACCTGGAAGCCCGACAGTTGCGAACGGGGCACTCTACCCAAGGTCGCCGCAAAGCGCTGATGGTAGTGGGAGTGGTAGTGAATCTGGCCGTTTTGTGCTATTTCAAGTATGCCTACTTTTTTACAGACATCTTCAATACCATTGCATCCACACACTATTCCATAGCCAATGTGATTATCCTTCCTGTGGGCATCAGTTTCTTTACCTTCCAAAATATCAGCTATATAGTGGATGTATATAAAGGTAAGGTGCGGCATGCCGACAATATATTGGATTTCGGTTTTTACACTACATTCTTCCCTCAGCTGGTGGCAGGTCCTATTATTCGTGCCGACCAGTTTATACCGCAGCTGTACAAGCCTTATTTCCTCACACGGCGCCAATTCGGAATTGCCGTATTTTGGATAATGAATGGATTGTTCAAGAAACTGATATTGTCGGATTATCTGGCAGTTTCGTTTGTTGACCGAATTTTTGATAATCCATTGCTTTATACATCGTTTGAAAATTTTTCGGCATTGCTGATTTATTCGTTGCAGGTGTATGCCGACTTTTCCGGCTATACCGATATTGCCATCGGGGTGGCAATGCTCATGGGGTTCTATCTGCCCAAGAATTTCAATTCGCCATATAAGGCTACCAATGCTGCTGGCTTTTGGAAACGGTGGCATATCTCGTTGTCGAATTGGCTGAAAGATTATCTGTACATTCCGCTGGGCGGCAACCGGTCGGCAACGTTGGGCACATTTCTGATACCCACGGTAATGCTTGCTGTGGTGTGCCTGATGGCGCATAATCTCTATCTGGTTATGGCAGCTTCGGCAGCGGTGGTGTTGCTGGCATTGGTGTACTTGGTATTTCCGCGCCATCGTCGCGATTTCTGCACCAATCTCAACAATTTCGATACGATGCTTTTGGGCGGTATGTGGCATGGCGCATCGTTCAATTTCATCACTTGGGGCGCTTTGAACGGATTGGGAATACTCGTATATAAGATGTGGAAGAAATGGGGGCCATGGGTGCGTATTATAGTGATTGCAATCATATATGGCGGCATCCGCTGTGCGTATTACTATTACCCTTGTCCGGCATTGAGCATGTTCCATTTTGCTTTCATGGTTATAGCATCGGCCATCATACTACTGCATATTGTGCCTGCTTTTGGAGGCAAACGCTATCGCCCATCGAAATTCAAAAATGGCGTTGTGGTGGTGTGGAATACGTTCTTCACCTTCATCTTTATCAGTTTCACCCGACTCTTTTTCCGGTCGGGTTCGAACCTGGACCCTGCCGAAGCCAATGAGGTGGCATGGCGTACCGCCACCCAGATGGTGGAGCGCATCGGCGGCCAATGGAATTTCTCGCAGATTCCCGCCATCTTGGACAACTACGCGGCTGTGTTTGTGGTGTTCCTTATCGGTATGGTTATCCATTGGCTTCCTGAACGATTCAAACGCCGCTACCGCCTATGGTTTGCGTCAATGCCTATATGGCTGATGCTGCTGGTGGTGGTGATAGGGGTGTTTGTGGTGTATCAGTTTATTACTGCTGACCTGCAACCATTTATCTATTTCCAATTCTGATGCTGAGCAGCCTACATACAAATGCCATAAAGGGGGGGGCAATCGTGAGGGCGTTTGCTGGATTGGTTGCATATTTATTGTTGGTGTATGTGCTGTATTTTATCTGCCGGGTGGTGTACATTGCTGAGTTTTGGGATGTATATTCCAACGGGTGGAAGGAGCTGGACAGATGGCAAGTTTTTGTTGGGGGACTGCGTTTTGATACGGCAGCGATATGCTATTCGAATATATTGCTGGGTTTTCTATTGCTGCTCCCATTACCTCGAAAATGGAGGGGGAGTGCATGGTATCGAATCCTTTTCCGGTTCTTTTTTGTAGCGGTCAACAGCATTATGCTGTGGGTGAATTTGGCCGATACGGTATATTCGCGCTATACTGGCCGCCGCACAACATGGACATTCTTTTCTGAATTTGCTTCTGAGGGCAATTTGGGAAGCATCTTCTTTGTGGAGGTGCTCCGCCATTGGTATTTGTTACTCATTGGTTTGTTATTCCTGGCTTTGCTTTGGCGAGGGTCGCGTATGCTGGTGTGTGGCAACGGGCCGGGCAGCAGGCAGCCGGTTGCAAACGCTTGGGTGCGAACGGGTCTTTTTTTGCGTGATGTTCTTCTGGCTGTGATATTTGTTGTTTTGTGTGTAGGTGGAATTCGTGGCGGTTTTTCTACTGCGGTGCGGCCAATTGCCGCCAGCAATGCCAACCAGTATGTAAACGAGCCTTCGCAGGCCGCCATGGTGCTGAACACCCCATTTACAATGATTCGCACTTGTGGCAAAACCACTTTTACCGATCCTCATTATTTTTCGCCCGAGGAGCTTGATGCTATCTATTCTGCTATACATTTGCCTCGGGCTTCGGCTATGATCGACACCAAGCCTAATATTGTTATACTTATCATGGAGTCATTGGGTCAGGAATATATTGGATTTTACAATGATTATTGTGGCTATACGCCATTCCTTGATTCTCTTATAGGGCAGAGTTTGACTTATCGGCAGTCGTATTCCAATGGGCACAAAAGCATCGATGGCATGCCTTCGGTGCTGTCGTCAATACCCATGTTTGTGGAGCCTTTTTTTGTCACCCATTATTCGCTTAATGATGTGAGTTCTATTGCAGGCGAACTTTCTTCGATGGGATACACGTCGGCCTTTTTTCATGGTGCCGAAAACGGTTCGATGGGATTCCAGGCTTACAGTCGGGCTAGCGGTTTTGACTATTATTATGGGCGTAACGAATATAATGCCGACGCTCGGTTTGGGGGGAATGCCGATTTCGATGGCACCTGGGCCGTATGGGATGAAGAGTTTCTCCAGTATTTTGCCCTGATGATGGATACTTTGCCTCAGCCTTTTTGCACCGCATTGTTTTCGGCCACATCGCATCATCCCTTTGTGGTGCCAGAACGTTATCGCCAATCGCTCCACCAGCCGGGGCATCCTATGTATACCTGCATAAGGTATGTCGACCAGGCTTTGCAGAAATTTTTTGCTGCCGCGAGTCGAATGCCGTGGTATGAGAACACGGTTTTTGTTATTACCGCCGACCATACCAATCATACCGAGCAGCCTGCCTATGCGGGGGCTTTAGGCACGTTTCGTGTTCCTATTATCATTTTCGATCCATCTCACCGGCTGCCTGTTGGGGTGAGTGGCGCCATCGCGCAGCAGATCGACATTATGCCCACTCTTCTCGGCATGGTAGGCTACCCCAATCCATACGTGGCTTTTGGCATTGATTTGCTCGACACTCCGGCTGCCAATACTTGGGCGGTCAATTATAATAATGGCATATATCAGTTCGTCACTCCGCGGGATACCACTTTTTTTGATGGCCATCGCGTCCTGTCGGGTTCTTCACAGGTGGCCCAGACGGCCGAGGCCGATTCCCCCCAAAAACTCAAAGCCATTATCCAATGCTATATTCAGCGAATGATCAGCAACAATCTAACATACCAGCCATATGAAGACTAAGCCCGTTCAAATTGAAGGTTATCAAGGGGATATCGCATTATTGCACAGCAGTAATACCATCGCCTTCCTATGTTCGCATACATCTCCTGTCGGGACTCGGGAGCGTGTCGTCCAATGGATCCAGCAGCTTCCTGCCGACTCGGTGGTGCTTTGCGGCAATCTTACCGGCATTGAACAAATGGTGATAAAGCTGCTTGCCGAGCGTGGCATCCGGGTAGTGCTGGTATTGGCCACCGCCTTAGAGAATAAAGACTATGGTTTTCCCCTGGTTATCACGCCTATCGCTTACCCCGAAGTCAGCAAGCCTACCGCCAGGTCGTCTGCCATGCGCAACGAATTGATGATTTCGCATGCCAGCAATGTGGTAGTGGGGTTCATGGCCCAAAACGGCAATTTGGCCCGCCAGTTGCTCTCAATCAAAAACTATACTGTACTCATGTCGGGCCAGCAGATGGAGGAAACTCGGGCCGACCGTCTTCGCTACAATGCCGAGCAGATGGGCTGGGCCATCTACAATCAGTTGAAAGAGGGCAATCTTCCTTCCATTGAAATGCGCAAGTTGCTGGTTCAGTATCTTCGATTGGAGATAGAACGCCCCAGCATGCTGCATTCGATGCTGCTCTATACTGTTTTGAAAAAGTATGCCGGATATACCGATTTCAATTTCACCTCCTTTTTCGAAATGTGGGGTGGGGTATCCTGTTTTCGGGCTGACGATTGGAAAGGGGCCAAAACCGATAATGGCAAGTTTCGCATGTCGTTAGCCGAAAAAACATTGGGCCGACTCATGAAGGCCCTCCCTAGCAAGTTCAGGCCCATAGTTTGTGCCGATGAGCAATTCAAATCGCCATTGGCTCATGCATTGTTGGATCCCATGCTGGGGCGTAAGCCCCAAAACAAGCGCTACCTTTCGTGGGCACTCAAACTGGCCTTTTTTGATAAAGACCATGCCGCCATCGACAAGTATAAAAGCCTTTTGGGCAAGAAATAAAAGCAAAACAGGCACCCCGTTTCGTGAGTGCCTGTTTTGTTTAATGTGGGTTCTATAAAGGTGACTTCTAATAATTGGTTTTCAAACGATTTTTGATTATTGGCGAGCAGATTTCATATTTGAGTGAGGGCGCAATGCGGTGCATTGTAACCGAATGAAAATATGAAAGATGCCGTCTAGA
>JAGHRY010000259.1 GCA_018066145.1 Candidatus Colimorpha merdihippi
ATACAACCATATTTTATTTTTATTTTTTATTATTTTATCTTCTCTTCTCTTAGTTGGCGCTGTGTTGATTGTGTGTTGACAGTGTGTTGCATTTTGTTGAGAATTTGTTGGTTCATCTTAATAAGGGGAGCCTCTCGACTCCCCTCACATTACCAATCAAAAAAATCTAATGCACGACTGCACTAACAAGAGAAAGAAACTTACGCATGGTACATAGGACCGTGATCGGGGTCGTAATCCTCGGTAAATGTGGTATCACCAGTGAGCGTGATGGTCATGGGGACCAACATGATGCCGTTCTTGGTGTAGCTAATCTGGAACTTGGGAGTGATACCACAGCAGGGGTTCATAACAGCATCACCGTCTTCGGGGACGATGTACAGGGCGAAAGGCTTGGGAGTCCAGTTGCTGGGGCGGGTCCAAGATTTCTTGCCACCGCTTCCGGTGGTGATTGTTCCACCGAAGTAACGTTGAAGCTGGTCCAAGCTGGGGTCCATGAGCGACAGCGTGAGTGTGCAATCACCAGCCTTTGAAGTAACAATCTTCTTGCTGGAAGTCTCAGATTTGTGAGTCACGATTTCGGGGTCAGCATCCTCAAGCGTGGCAGTGTCCTCATACACATCACCGAGGTCTTTCCAAACCTCATCGCTGGAGGTGCTTACGGGCATTACGGTATTGGCCCAGTCTGCAATTTCAGACACATAGATTTTCTTAACACCGATAGAGATAACGTCAGACATATTCTATTGTTTTTAATGTTGTTTACTTCTGATGTAAGCTGTCAAAATGACAGACACAAAATGTTCGTTTTTGTTTGGTTCTTCGAGAGGTGGCATTATGCTACTAACTACCCAGTTGTAGCCTTCTCCTTTCACTACATGGTTTCGAAGCAATGTAGACACCTGCTTTGTGATGTTGTTCAGCTCAGACAGGTTGGTCTCAAACACCTTGTTTGCTCCACGATTAACGTCCTTGACATGAATATTCACATAGACGGTGGCGACTCGCAATGAGCCTTCGCCTTCGCAATGATGAGGAACGATAACCGCCTCCTTTGCATAGTTGTAATGCCGACTCCACCCAATCTGTAGAGTGTCGCCACATCCAGTAAGGAGAACGTTTCTTACCTCCATTGCTACGTCAGTAGATGTTTTCATATAGCACCTTTAATTTTGGAGTTAAACTTATTGACCAATGCACGAATCCGCTTTTCACATTCACGATTGCACATCATTTCCGCTGGCAGAAGTACGTTATAGCCTTTTGCTTGCACATAGGCTGCATAGTTCATACCAGCAACAACGATAAGGGTGTAGTTGCTGGTAGTTTTCAACGCCAGCTTTCTGAGAAGTGTTTCTGCTTCTTCGGCACCAGTTCCTGCCCCATTGGCTCCCATGCTAACGATGTTCTTCCCCTTTACTATCACATAATTCATCGAATTTGTGAGGTTGCCTGTTTGGTCCTTGTAGGTGTGCATATCTCTAGCGCAGGTTACAAGCTCCTGCCCAAGCTGATTAAGCACCAAAAGCAAAGCCTTTTCGAATCTAGCTTGCATCTGCTTAACCTTCTTGTCGACAACAGACTTGGGGTTGAATTTTCGTTTCAAAGCCATACTACAACATATTTTCTGCCTGTATCATCGACACTGGCAATGGGTTTTGTTACCATGTGAGACGCGAAAGACAACTCTATCTCGTCCCCCGCATGAAGCACTCCGACATAGCTGTTCGGCAGGAACAGCTTGTAGTCGCAATCGTACATTGCGCCATCTGATCCGGTCCTCATCGAATCTCTACCTTTCTCGGCATAGATATGTGTGCCATCATACCAATCGGACAAAGATGATGCAACAGGCATACCATTGTCGTCAGTAGCAGACTGGCTTGCTAATCTATATCGGAACGTGGCGTTGTACTTCATGCTAGAACAAGTTATGGTATACTTCCACGGTAGGAACTGGGCAGAAATCGCTTTCTTCGAAACCATTCTCTCGGCAAATGGCAGAAATGCGGGCCACTAGGCCCTCTCTGTTATACCCTTGGGAGGAACTCCCTGTGCTGTCGCTCGTCAAAGGAAGCATCTTGGTAAGTACAGAAATCGCACATCTAGCGACAGCACCTTTCATGTCGCTATAGTAAGTATCGGCACCACTAAGCTCACCATCAGCCAAGGCCTTTTCGTAGGTGATTACGCTAGCAGTGTACGGCTCACATTCTGCCATTATAGCTTCGAGAATTGTCATGAGTAAAACTAGCTAATGTTTTTAACTTTGTAGCGGTAGATAGCGTTAATCTCGGTGAGAATAGGAAGGACACGGCCGGCTGCTTGAGTGTACTCGGTAGGAGTCTGACCAGTGGAATCACCAGTAGACCACAGCGAAACCTTGATACCCTCAGCGGAGTTGATGTAGCTCACATTGGCTTCGGGGATAAGGTCGGAGTCTTCAACAGCAGGCTGTACCTCACCAATCTTGCCAGCAGGGAGGAACACCAGGTTGTCGCCATTCCAAGGATTGAGCAGACTGCGCTTGCCATCCTTCTCGATAGCGGTGCGCTTGCGAATCTGAGTAATCTTGGGGATGCCATAAGCGGACAGGGTGGCAGACAACTGATCGTTGGTCACCATCGCGCTGGACTTGTCATTGCCGAGAACAGCTTTGCGGACGGTCTTGTCGCGGAGAATGAAAGTGTAAAGCTCGGGACTTGCGAGAATCTCGGCAACATCGATACCCTTGTCTTCCATTTCGTGAACAATGTCCTGCAATTCCATGATAATGTCGATGGAGCCGGATGCGCTGTTGGAAGCATTCCACTCAACCGTTGCCGTCTTCTTGTTCTCTGCGGGCATATCATAGTTCAGCACACACTTGACACCGTTGGGGTTGTTGGTGTCGGGGTCGAACGAAGCGATACCGTCATTGCTGAGTGCCTGCAGGAGGATGAAATCGAGAGTGTCCTTGCACCCAAGGTATGCGTTCTTAACGTTGTTAAAGATGGTCTGCTGGAGCTGGTTCACCTTTGCGGTATCAGCAATACGGATGCTTTCAAGCATGGAATAGAGCTGACGGAGCTTGTAGGCTTCCATAGCATACTTGTGACCAATGCGGGGGATGCCCTCAGTCCAAGCCTTGAAGCCAGTGGTGCTACGCAGGGGGGTACCGGAATCGGAGTCAATAACGGCTGCCATGATACGGAAATGATACTGACCCATGAGTGCCTCAGCAGTAAGGCCCATCTGAATGGGATTCCAGTTCAGATAGCGGTCAACGTAAGTCTCACTGAATTTCGCGATGTAAGCCCGTTCGTACTTGTCGAACAGAATCTGCATGAATCCAACGAGGTCGAGAGGCTTGGAACCTTTCATGAGCGAATTAACGCTGTCGGTGAAGATAGATTGATTTGCCATTTTTTACCTCCTAAAAAGCATTGGTGAAACGGATGTTGTGATTGTTTGCGAGAACGCTACCAGTAGCGTCCAGCTGGCTGTCCATGATGGGAAGAACGCGTCTCTTAAATACGGACCACTGGAGGGTGTTCAGAGACACGGCCAAAGTGGTTTCCATGTTCTCTTTCACCAAGCGGGGAGTGGCAATGATGCCGGCGCCAGGGATAAATGCGCTGTTGGCTCCGTCAGCTACAACCTCACCGATGATGTCGCCAACGGCAAGGCCTGTGATGGTGCCAGACATCGTGATAACATACGCGTCATTCGTGTCACTGATAGCAGTGATGGTGATAGCATCCGCATAGGTGCCACCAGCTGCCTTGGCAATCTTGTCGCCAACAGCGAAGATGGGACAGAGAAATTCATCCGACTCAAGGGTGATTTTCTTTTTGGTGGAGTCGATTGCCTTGACCTTTCCGGTCTTGACCAGCTTAACGGAGCGAGTAGCCTCGTTGTGTACACACAGCGTACCGGCAGGAATCACTGCGCCAACAGGGACGTGCTGAGACTCGTCAAGGTTAAAGCCACCAATTTCAACGGCAGGAGAGCCTGTATAGACAGGACGACTACCTGCAAAGGTTTCGGTTCTTTTTTGCATTGCTTTGGGTTTTTAGTTAGATTTTGTTTGAGCTTTGAAAAAGGCATCTGCGGCTGCCTCCGTTTCTTCGCGAGAAGCAACCTTCTTCTGACCACCTGCTTCTTCGGGCAAATTATGAGTAACAAAATCCTGCGCCATCTTAGCAACATGGGCATCAATATCAGTCACGCTATCGGGCACCGAAAGGTGCTGGCGAAGGAAGGCTGGTACTTTGTACTTGTCAAATGCTGCAGTGATGTTTGCTTGTCTCTCGCTGGCCGTGCGCTGCTGTTTCAGCAAAGTGTTCTCATCTTCGAGGGTCTTCATTCGCTTGTCGTTCTTCTCACGGTATACCTTGAACCACTCTGGCTCACCATCCGGCTGTGGTGCGGGAGGGGTAGGAGGGGTAGGAGGTGCGGGAGGTTCAGTCTTGGATTTCTGCTTCTGTGCCCATCGTGTGGCTTCGCCTTGTGATGCTTTGGCAATTTCCATGATTTGATTGGCACATGCCTCAATAGCTGCCTCGTCAGTGGAATCGTCCGCGATGTTGCCACCCAGCATCTGGGTTACACCATTCAGATACTCTTCCGAAAGCCCCATGTCTTTACATTTGGCTTTAACTTTTTCAGTCAGTGTCTTATTCATTGATTTTTTGCTTTTTAAATTCGGTGCAAAATTACGAAAAAAACTTGATATAATGTGTATGTACTACACACTTTTTATCACCACCTAGACCGCCTAAAATCATATATTTATGACCTACAATCGATTATCTATCAATATTTTTATTTGGTAATCGAAAAAAAAGTTGTAATTTTGCAACGTGTAAAGCGTACACGCAACGAAATATAAACTCATGGCAAACAAAAAAATCATTCACGTCCGGCTGCATATTCCCATCACCAGTGGGCAGGATTTCTACTTTTCCAACATTCGACAGATATACTCGGTACTCAACCCAAAACAGGTAGGAATAACATATTCTGCTCTGGTGAATACAAAGTTCTCCTACACTCACTATTATGCCAACAAAAACTGCGTTATAACAACAGAAACTCTCTATTAGGTATGAATGGTAATGAACTCCGATTAGAACTTCTTAGACGCACTGAAAAGTACGCTAGAAAGGCAGATAACCTCTATGATGATGCCTGTAGCGCAATAGCCAAGCTATTAGTGCCAATCGACATTGATCCGAACGAACCATTTTCGTTTGAACGCTACGACCTCTTCCAGAAGGTTGACGAAATCATGGAGAAACTAGAAAAAGACATCCAGAATGTAGTCGAAAGCGGAATACGCAACGAGTTTAAGACCTCATATCACAACGTGGACGCGCTAATTGATGAGGTGGTTGGAGTTGACAAAAAAGAACGCATTGTAAAGAGGTTATCGCCCAAGATTTCGGCCAAGGTTGCAGCACAGACTTTCATCAACAATACCAAGTCTGGCAATATCACAGCATCGACACGCGTTTGGAACGGAGCCACACTCGGCCAAATGGAATGCGCGGTACACGATGCTATCATTGAAGGTATGCCGGCATCTAGGATGGCAACCAACATCAAGCAGTTCTTGAATGAGCCGGACAACTTCTTTCGCAGGTATCGGGTGAAGACCGGCACCGATGCCAGCGGTAAGTCAATGTATGGACGGAAATGGAAAAAGCGCATCACACTGGCTGACGGAAGCCACAAGTGGAAGGACGCTGACCCTAACGACTACCCTACTGGGCAGGGTGTGTATCACTCATCATATCGAAACGCTCTCCGATATGCTAGAACCAGCACCAATATCGCCTACCGCACAAGCGACTATGAACGCTACCAAGAACTGCCGTTTGTCATTGGAATCGAAATCAAGCTGTCGGGAACCAACCACCAAGTATCAGACATCTGTGACGAACTACAGGGCAAATACCCGAAGGATTTCAAGTGGACCGGATGGCACCCAAACTGCCGATGCTACCAAGTGCCTATCCTTGCCAAGCAGTCAGAGGTGGACGAAATGGTTGACGACATTCTTGACGGAGGTGACGGAACTAACGTCAAGTGCAAGGGGGAGGTGACTGACGTTCCACCGCAATTCAACAAGTGGCTGAAAAAAAACAAAGCTAGATATACGCTATCAGACAGCAAAGGAACTCTCCCATATTTCATTAAAGACAACAGCCAGTATGTTATTATTTCAAGCAAATCACAAGCTCCTGCAGAATGGACTACAGAAGATGAAATTTCTTTTGCTCATGTGCTTGAACTTAGGCAATACACTTCATCAAGAAGTAAAGAAATATCCAACTTATATGCACAACTTGACAAAGCAAAATCAGAGTCCGACATTATGGCGTTGTCAAACGAAATAAGGGGAAAAATCATTGAATTAACCAAACAGGAACTAGCCTCGTTTGGCCACGTTGATGGTCTATCTTTTGTAGGAGTAGATAGAGGGAAACTAATAATGCCGGAAATGATTTACACCGAAAATGGAATACAGCGAGCGACCGAAAAGATTTACAGAGATATGATTATTTTCGAAGACGAAATAGGTATTAGATATCTTTACCCTGCTGGTGCAAATCCGGAAAACCTAGTTAGTGCATCGTTCGCTTCAAAAAGATTGGATACATACCACAGGTTCCTAAAGGACAACGTTGATAGTGTATCTATTCTTGATTTCCGAAATCCACAAGACCCATACTGGCGAGTGGAATACAAGAGTCCTAACCACATTTCAGCTGCTACGAACTCTTCAAACTGCCGTATATGGGCAAATATTCCGAAAGATAACTTTGACAAAGTTATGATTCACGAATGCGCACACATGTTTGACCACAAATCAAAAATCTCTTCATCTGAATGGCGTGACGTAATCAATAGGGATAAGACAATATACAAATTGTCTGGCTATCCAACAAAGCTATCCCATCCAACAAAATACGCTAGAACTAATGAAATGGAAGACTTTGCAGAATCAGTTATGACATTCTTTTTAGAACGTGAAAATATGAAAGAGTATTGGCCATCTAGATACGAATACCTACTTGGTTTGTTCAATGAATGAGTAAACGCTATTTATATAGTTATCATTCTCATCATACTCACATATTACATACATATAAGCATCTTCCTTTTTGCAGGGCCTTCTATTCTTGTCATAGAAATATTGAACAGAATACGCTCCGCCATTTGGTGTTGGTGAGTCAACGCGTACTTCTTCTCCTAATTCTAATTCATCAAAATGCGCTTTATGCTCTTCATAAAACTTCTTTCTGTCTTCTTCGGTCTTTACGTCTGTGATTTTCATTATTCTCTCTACGTTTATGCCGAGGCTGGCCATCGGTCAACCTCGGCTGGTTATTACTTTGTGTTGCTTATAATCCACGCATCAATCTCTTCGTCAGTCATGCCGAGCCTTAATCCAAAATCACCCAGCAGTTCGATAACCTTGTTGACTTTGGCTTTACCGATTCCTTTTATAGACAGAAGATCTTCTTTCGATACTCTGACCAAATCTCCAATGGTATATATTTGATTTCTGATAAGGCTTTCGTCAATGTTTGTACGAAACAAACTTCTGCAATGGAAATTAAGAAAACGCTTGTTCTTCTCTATGTTACTCGGGAACTCCTTGATGATTCCACGGCATATTTCAATGAATTTGTCATTCTCTGCCTTGGCCTTGTTCATGGCATTTTGAACCATCATGTTTCTAAGGTTGTCCGCAAACAACTCCATGAACTCATCAAAATCTTGGCCATCAATCAGATTGGAGTAGAAGGACGACAGGGCGCATATCATCAACTTGTTCGACAACTCTGAGTCATCTTTATCAACGTTATGGGATGAACGAATGTCGTACCCTCCATTGGCCTTTTTGAACGTAACGGCCAACCTGTACTCGCAATCAGTAACAACTACTTCGTGGAATTCTTGTTCCGTGAGATTTGGCATGGTCATTCCCCTCCTTTGCTATACAAACACTCTATATCTGTTATTCTTCCGTTGAACTCATTCTCCCAATAATTGCCTAGGTATTCGCAATTCATGCAGTCGCCATTGCGTATTGGGCAGGAGTCATTGTCAACTAACGTTTTTCGTTCTGTGTTGCTCATTCTTCACCTCCTTTCATAGATAACAATTCGACTAATTCATCATGTGTTGGGCAATACTCCCAATCTCCATCAGTAAAAATAAAGCCATCTGATGCTTGCCATGAGATTATAACGGCTTCGGGGTTAATGTTAGACGAGTGAGCTATCACTGATAGTATCGCTTCCATTTTTTCTTGAGCGATATTACAAAGTTCCTGCTCGGCACTTGTCGCACGAATACATAGTTCTTCTGCTTTTTTTACCTTTTGCTCAATTTGTGATTGCGTCATTCGGCACCTCCTTTCTCAATTGGGTATGAAGTATGTTCTATATATGCAATACTTGAAATGGGTGCTGATACATTGATATGTTGGCCATATTCATTGAGGTATGAAAAATGGACTACTCCATCTTCACATTCTATAGAATCACCAAGATACCAAAGAGAGCCTATTGATTCTTTCGCTCTGTTACTCAGTTTTTTTACATCTCCGTTGTTGAATACGATTTTTACATGCACAATAAATGTATCGCTCAAATCGTCACCTCGTTTAATATTATAGCCAGATGCCTTAACCATGTCTTTAGAAATATTTTCTATTTCTTTTGACCATGATGTATATTCTTTCTGTGTCATTCGGCACCTCCTTCTTTTACGATTTCGAAACCCCTTTTCTTCTGTTCCAAATAGTCAAGTGCTGCATCAATGGCAACGAGTGCTGCTTTCTTGTATTCTTCCTCTGCTTCGAGACGTATTATTTCTCCGTCTTCTTTTGTTGATACAATAGGAGCGAATGAATAACTACGTTCCCCATTCAAATAAGGTTCAACGAATAAACCTTTTGTTCTAAGCCATCCACACATTTGCTCTACAGTAGGAATTTTAAACATACCTTCTTTGATTTTAGAGTATTTGTATTTCTTATCAGAGTAAAACAAAACTCTTTCTATCGGTGCACCGAGCTCAAGAGCCTTCTTTGTCTGCTGCTCGGTGCAATAAATTGTATATTTTCTCATTCGGCACCTCCTTCCAACATTTCCTTGTAATCCTCAGCAACATGGGCCTTGGTTCGTTCGAGACCCTCAACAGCCATGCGAAACTCGTTCAGTATCGAATTGCTCATCTTGTTTTCTTCAATGAACTTGCGATGCTCTGCTATCTTAAAATCGATAAGCAGGTTGATGGTTTGCACGTCAGCTTTCGTAATCTTCATTCGACACCTCCTTTCTGCACATAACCATATTCGCCAGCATTATCTTCAAGCCACTGCTCAATTTCCAATTTGCTGTAATACTTCAAGATTTCGTCAATACTAATATCTCGGGCCGCAATAGTGGCAATATCATCGCTGTCTAGGAGGTCTTCATGGTCAATTATGAAATACTTTTGCTCTTCCGGTTCGAGGTTATCAAAAGCTTCATCAAGGTCGATGTCAACAGACATGTTCAATTTTCTCATGCGACACCTCCTTTCTGCATCTTCCTTGCGCTGAATCTAAAAGCGTCTCGGAGGGTGCTGATGATAGTGAAGCACTCGGCCACATAGTCGTCAACATGCTTACCGAGGTGGTTACTCACGAAATCCATCATCACATAATCGATGCAATCGGCAATCTCGCGGACACCGTGAATCGCTATCATGTCGGACATGTTGAACATAACATGCTCCGTGGCTTCGTCTGCCTCGGCTATCTGACGGTTGATTTCTTCAATAGCCGCCAGCTCTTCGGGAGTGAACTTGTATGGCTTCGTTGCTGGTTCGTTGCTGGTTCGTTGCTGATCCGTCACAGGTTCGGCTACAGGGGCGGGGACTGGTTCCGGCTGTTTCGTCTCAGCAGTGGCATACTTGCCTTGGTGGTTCAGCCAATCCTTGTAGTCGCTGGCAAGCTGGAAGCACATGTAGGTGTTCAGCACATTGCCGTTCCGGCCAACAAACGTGATGTCCTCTTTCTTGAGTCCGAGGATTTCTTCAATCTCGGCCATCTTCATGATGCCCTCGGGGGAATGGAGGTACACGGACGGATTGTTCACGCCCTCGGTTCTGCCAACAGACGCACACAGCTCTGTGGCATTCACGAATCCATCGTGGTCGGTGTGGACGCGTTCTTTCTTCTGGGATTTGCGCTTGCGCTTGATGGCTTTGGTTTGCGCTTCGTTCTGTAAGCGGACAATGGTTTCAACGCTTACTCCGTTGTTATTAACTTGGGTTTGGGACATTGGGTAAGAAAACCCCCATACAGGATTGTCCAGCCGCCAAGTCAACGGCTTGCTAGGATTTCTCCTTCGCATCCAATGGGGGATTTGTTTCAAACAGGGTTTCATTGAGATTTTGACTTGAGTTATACATAATTTTTGAACTTTTGGACGGTGCAAAATTACTAATAAATTTCGATATACGCAAAATTATTTTTCTTCCTCAAACTGAATACTTTAGATAATAGTCTGTTACGCATGAAAATTTTTTCTAATCCGCCCAGATTGCGGGCCGAAAAACGGCTTTTTAAGTTGCTTTTTACTTTAAATTTCGCTTTTAAGCAAACATAAAAACGTTGTCTCGGCACGGCTTCGAGACAACGTTTTAATGATATTGCACTTTTAAAACCGCTTAAAGCCGCTTAATTTTCGCTTAAAATAGGCTGGGTGGTATAGATGTAGGGGAGAGCGGAGAAAACCTCTTATTTCGCCTAAAAAGTGCCATTTTGAACATATTTCGACCCAAAATAAAAAACAGGGTGCGGATAGGAGTGCGAAGCACGACCTTTTCTTTTACCCATTTTCTTTTAGGTTATATTCCATAACATATTTTATTTTTTCTTCTCTTCTCTTCTCTTAGTTGACGCTTTGTTGACTCGGTGTTGAATTTTGTTGAACAATAGTTTAACAAGTGTTGAACATTTGTTAGTTACTTGTTAAATCAACGCTGATTTATAGCATGTTACAAAACGCAAAAAAAGGGCAGACAGACAGGCTGCCTACCCCCAAATAATAAACTAATGAAAACTATGGTTCGGTGATTGGATTAACTGCGGACGTATACGACCTTTCGCGAATCTCCGGTATTTCGGTTTCGGATGAAGTATACCCCAGATGGCAGGTTTCGGTAACTGAACTCGACATACTCTCCAGTACCTTCGAACAATCTCATGCCGCTTAGGTTGTACACCTCAAATTCGGCATACTGGCCGAGGTGGAAAATATCGCTCGTTTGGTTCACATCATCACTGGGAGCGTCATTAACGGCAACCCTGTTGACGATTACGGTGTCATAGTGAATGTCAACGGAGTCAATGCGTAAATCAAAGTACGTGACCATAGATGAGGAAGACACGAAGCGGACCGTCTTAATCTCTCCTGTATGTCTTACCTTGAGTTCAGTTACGCTGTCACGGTATAACATTGCTGTGTACAACTCTTCATCTGGCATGTGTTCGTTCACTATGAATCCGAATCCATCGCTGTCGGCATCGTGTATATAGGTGGTAACAGGGTCCATAACCCACCACTCAGATTGGTTAATTTCACATCGGATGTCGTAGGTTCCATAGGGAAGGAACGGAGAACAAACGGTGTACACCTCTTCCTTGAACAGCGGGTAGGCTTGAATGTCCCCGATAATCGGTATTGACCATACCTCTTCACTTGTCTCATGAATATTGGTGGTAGTACTGGAACCAACAAACACGGTGTCAGTGAGTGTGATTGTGTGCTGGGCATTGCCAGCGATGGTTGCCATGATAATGGCGAATAAGATTACGATTTTCTTCATTTTTTAACTTTTTGATTATTAATTAGTTTACTATTTTTCAGAATTATACAGGCACTTACTCATTGCTATGTCATTTATTTCTGTTGTGAATGTCTTCTACAGCACGGATAGCATCTAGTGCACCGTCCAAGCAGGGCCAGTCATGACGAAGGAAGTCTGTAACAGACTGGCACAGGCATCCATCCTTCTCTCCGCAGTCTGAGCAAATACAATCCTTCATGATGTTAAAGACACATTCAAGTTTGACATATCCAGCTTCATTGAACTTGCTCATTGCTACCTCCTTCTGGAATTTGGTTTGAATTATCTTTCATGCGGCTCATTTCTTGATACTGCCTTTTGGCCCATTCAACACCCAGCTTGAATCCATCAAGCTTGTCTTGGCTTAAATCTGTCTGCTTTCTTAGGACCTCAACGGCCTCATCGATGATGGAGTCTTCTAGCTCATGGACCACTATCAGCTTACCATCTGTCCAGTCTCGCTGAAGCTTCATGTTCTGGTCCAAGTCGTCATTGAACGTCTTCCAGTCGTCAGAACCCATCTTACCCAAGTACTGCCTGGAAAACTCAAAACTGAAATTGTTGAATGCCTTCAAGCAAGCCTTACCCCAATGCTTTACATTTTGAGTCCACAGACCAACATTGTCGAGCAGCGAGTATGCTTCATCCATGTACGAATCACCAAGGGTATAGTGCATATAAACCTTGCCCATAGCGTTGTGGGCCTTTTTCAGAGCTTCCTCCTTCATCTTAGGAGTGATAATTTCTACGCGACCCTTATTCATTGTCACCTCCTTCGTCATTGATTAATATATCTATTGACTCCAAAGCCAAGTTATAATATCCTTTTATCGCATAGCTAATGATGCAGACTTCCAGCTTGTCCATCCTGTTTACCCAGCCGTAGTGATCGAGTTCCTCCACCCAATCCGGATAGACCCGCTGGCGAACATTGTTTTCTTTCATGTATTCCAGATAATGCTTTGCTTTCCGCAGGTCTTCAATGCCGTTCTTTTTCTTGTACCGAGAGACATACTTAATGACGTTCCCGCAGAAGAAATCAACTCCTGTTTTCTGAATCAGCTTGATTGGCTGATATTGCATTTCTTTGTAGTGGGTTCCACCCACTTGCTCATTGATTGCGCTCATATTTCGATTATTTTTTCTTTCTTGGATAGTTATTAGCAGTACCCACAATAAACCCGCTTATCGTCCAAATAAATGCGGAAAGAGAAGCCTGTTGACAGCTTGGCAAATCTGATACACTGGCCTATCGTGGGGAACTGCTTTGTTTTCTGTTCGTGGCCCCAGCAGTTTCTGATTATAACTAGATACATTGATTCTAACGATTCACTTTGTTTACCAACATCTGGACACGACCTTACCGGATTTGAACTCACGGATTACGATGTACAGCGTCTGACAGCTGCCATCGTTCTTGATGAAGCTATGGCAGTAGTCCTCAACCTCGGACAGTGTGCCGGCATACGGTTCTGAATTCACCTTCTCTTCCTTGTTGTTGTAGAAATCCAGCCAATATGTCACGTCCACCTTTCGGACCGACTGATAACTAACACTGAACACCTCATCACCGCCAAGAACCAGTTCATCATTACGGATTTCGATGATGGGCAACAGTTTATCCACCGTCTCGCCCAGCTCGGCATCAAAGTAGCTGTACATGACGATTTCGCCTACCTCGAAGAAATCTGAACCGTCACACTCATAGGTTACACGAAGGAGCTTACGAAACGGCTCCTGTTCATAGATGTCGATATACGTTGTCTGGCAACTAGTGTCGTGCTTGATGAACGACTTGCAATATTCAATGGACTCTTCCAGCGTTCCGAAGTAGCTACGAATATCGTAATTCTCATTGCTCTGGTTGTAAAAATGCAACTCAAAGTCAGCAGGAATCTTCTTTTTGTATTCGCTTCGCATGGGAGCGATTTGGCTATCGTGTATACTGATAATCTGACCAATCATTTCGTTGATAGTGTTGTTAGTGGCCATGCCGTAAGCTTCGATAATCATGAAGATTCCATCGTTTACAAGCTTTAGTGCCTTTTCATCCTCAATGCTCAATGCGTATTTCATAGCAACCTCCTTACTTTACTTCTTCCGATTTACAAACAAGGACATCGCCCCAAAGTGGCATCCCGAAAAGGACAGCCATCGCGTCATTTAGCGGTAACTCAAGTATCATACCTTCTTCATTCACGACAGCTATCATTCCTTTGGGCAGGTGGACTATTTCAATCAGTCCACCTACCATTTCCTGCAGCTCTTCAAGCTCAAAGTCGGTACCATTCTTGGGATGTACACTGAATGCTTCTCCATTTGCTTTGTACAATTGTGCCATGCTTCTTCCTCCTTTCTATTCGTTAATGATGTAGCAGTAATCAATCTCCCATGGGGTTTCGATGTCAAACATATACCAATCCAGTCTCACACCATTGTCGCTTCCGTCAGCACAATTGGCGAATATAGAATTGCCACCACAGCCTGGAATGAAATATTTGTTGGCTGAACTGACCTCATAGGTTCTTGCCTCAATGCTGTAGTTTTTGTCGGGCCAGTTTTCGGGCTTGAACACGATTGCGCCAGTCATACAGGTTTTGTCAAACTGGGTTACATGGTGCTCTTCATTAAACTTGATAAACGTGCTTCTAAGCTGGTCGAATGTTAGTTTTTCCATTGTCTTTTTCCTTTCTTTATTCTTGTAATTGTTTGATTATCTTTTAATTATGGTGCAAAAATAAGAAATTATTTCGATATACGCAAAAT
>JAGHRY010000238.1 GCA_018066145.1 Candidatus Colimorpha merdihippi
ATTTTAACATAAATAAAGTATTTTTTTATTACAAATCGAAAAATAATCAGTATTTTTGCAACACATGTTACAAAACATTGGTATTTTAATAAACCTTTATCTACAAACAACTTATGGCACGAAAAGCAACATTCACAAAAGAGCAAATAGTAGCAAAAGCGCTGCAAATTGTGCGCGAAAAAGGGGTTGAAGGCATCACGGCCCGGTCTTTGGGAGCGGCACTAGGATCTTCTTCCAGTCCCATTTTCACTCATTTCAATAGCATGGATGAGGTGCTCCTGGAAGTGGGAGATGCGGCTAAAAAAATGTTCGACGAATACGTGTCAGACGTGGTGGATTACATGCCTGCATTCAAAGAATTTGGCATTCGATTGGTTCGCTTCGCTCGGCAAGAGCCCCGCTTATTCAATTATATCTTTGATCAGATCTATCCTAGCAACTGCTGTTCGCAACCAGTTGCCAGCCAGTGTCTTGATGGTATCGGGAAAGTATACGGCCTCAACAAGGAACAAACCATGATTCTATTCCGCCAGCTGTGGATTCAAGCCTGCGGTTTGGCCATGATGGGAACACGTCAGCCCGAGCTGTACAACGACGATGTGGTGAGCGAGATGCTATCATACGAGTTTGCCGCCATGATGACTTTCTTCAAAAGCGGAAGGCAAGTGACAAATATCCAGCCTCACAAACACATCGAAGGCGAAAACGAAGTGATGTTTTTCTAACTCAGTTTTATTTACCGAAAATCAAAGCAACCATCACATTTTCATTAAGCTAACAATTATACGCATTTTTAAATACTTTGACCCAAACAAACATTCATTAATATAAAAGCCTTATTAATTATGGATTGGAAACTATCAAATTTCGACCTCTTTTCGCTGAATATGACCATCAAGGATGCCTGGATTTACGATACTGCACCCGAAGTGGAGAAGATGCAGAAGGCCTTGGAGCAATTAGGAGCAATATACCCCCATCTGTCGGGACGATATAACGAGCAGCGCAAATCGGTTGTTTTCACTCAGCCTGCCCCCAACCAGCTGAAACTCATTACTGCCGACCTCAGCAGCCACACCATAGACGAGCTTATCAATCATCCCGGCCTGGTATGGTCGTTGGTTAAACCGTACGATATCAAGGGGTTTAAAAAAGGAAAAGTGGCTCCTTTCAGCGCCACCTTGGCCAAATTGAAAGAGGGCGCCATACTTTACGTCCAATGTGCCCACGCCACCATGGACGGCCATTCGTTCATGACGCTGATGCAGCAATGGGCCAGCCTCTATCAAGGAATGGAGGTGTCCCCCATGACTGTCAACCAGGAGTTGCTTCCCAATCCTCAATCAATCACCAAGGATGCCACTCTTCAGCGTGTCCAGCAATTGGGATGGGTCAAAATGGGCGGTCGCCAATTGTTCAAAATGCTGTTCAACCTTCGCCGCAACAACAAGATTAAGCAAACCCATATTATCGAGGTTCCCATTGACGAGATTGGTCGTATCAAGGAAGAGAGTCAGGCGGGTACTAATGCCGTCCTCAGCGCCTTGGCCATGAAGCATTTGGCAGCACATCTGCCAAACACTAAGCAAATGAAGATGATTATGGTTACCGACTTGCGCAACCGCATCGACGGGGTAGACGACTCCTTTTTCGGCAATTTTTCTCAGGCACTCCCCCTGGGCACCAATTTCGATGCCAAACTCGATACTGCCAAGCTGGCAGCCGCCATCGAAAGCCAGGTCCAAGCCACGCTCGACAGCCACGCCCTCGCCGAACAGCTGCAGCTTTCCATCAGCGCCGGCCACTATAGCCTGCCCTATTTCTTTTTCGACCCCTCCGACATGAATTGTTCCAAACCCGGCACCATATATATCAACAACCAGCTTCGCATGATGGCCTGCCTGCTTGACTGGGGACATGGTCTCCCCCGCTACGCTTTCCCCAACGACCTGGTGGATATGGTCAAGTTCTGGCAGCCTGTTGCCGAGGGTCCCGTACAAATCATCTATGGCGGCTTAGCAGCCAAAATCATGTCAAAATAGCATTAATGGAATCCGCTAGAATACGATTGCGCCGATGGTGCGAGGGTGACGCCGAAGCACTCTTCAAATATGCTTCCGACCCCGAGGTGGGCCCTCGTGCCGGATGGCCGCCACACCTGTCTGTTGACGATAGCCTCAACGTGATTAATACCATATTCAGCAGCGAAGGAATCTGGGCTATCATCCTCAAAGAAACTCAAGAGCCCATCGGCAGCATCGGGTATATTCCTCATGGATTCAGCAACATACCCATCGAACCGAACGACTGCGAGATAGGCTACTGGGTGGCCAAACCTTATTGGAACCAAGGAATATGCACCGAGGCGCTGGAATTGGTGCTAGACTATTGCATCAACACCATGCATTTCGACACAATCTGGTCCGACCACTTTGTCAGCAATCCCGCTTCAGGTCGCGTGCTCGAAAAATGCGGATTTGCCTATACCGGTATCGAAACCCGTTGCCCGCACCTGCTGGGCGGAGATAATGAACCAATCAAGATTTTGAAATTCAACAAAAAACAATTCCCCTGCAAAAACTGATTCTCAAAGGAACAGGATATTTACTAACTAACTATTATCAACTATGATTATTCGACTAGAACAACCTGCCGATTATCGCGAGGTAGAAAACCTCACCCGCGAAGCTTTCTGGAATGTGTATCGTCCCGGATGCGTCGAACACTTTGTATTGAACCAATACCGATCAAACCCCGATTTCATTCCCGAGCTTGACTTTGTGATGGAAGAAGACGGCATGATTATCGGCCATGTGATGTACTCCAAAGCCGCAATCACCAAGGAGGATGGCACTATGCTTCCTGCCTGGACGTTCGGCCCCATCAGCATCCATCCCGACTATAAGCGCAAAGGCTATGGACTGAAGCTGCTGCAATTTTCCATCAACAAGGCACGCGAAATGGGCATCGCCCTCTTATGCATGGAAGGCAATATCGATTTCTACAAAAATGCCGGTTTCGTTGTGGCCAGCACCTTGGGTATTCACTATCATGGCGAACCCAAAGAGGCCGAGGTGCCCTATTTCCTGGCCCAGGAACTCATTCCCGGCTATCTCAACGGCATCGAAGGCACCTATCACACCCCAAAAGGATATTTCGCTGCCGACGAAAACCCTGCAGCTTTCGAGGCCTACGAGGCCACCTTCCCCACCAAGGAAAAGGCTTTGGTTGAAGGCCAGCTGCCCCAATTCTGCCAAAGCTGCGGCATGCCGCTAACACCTGACCTGGTGGCTGCCAATGCCGACGGCTCCCCCAACTTCGACTACTGCAAATACTGCTATAGCAACGGCCAATTCACCCAACCCTTCACCATGGAGCAGATGGTGGAACATTGTGGACAGTTTGTCGACCAATTCAATCAAGGAACCGGCCAAAACATCACTCAGGAAGAGTACAAAGAGATGATGCGCCAATTTTTCCCCATGCTTAAACGATGGAGAAATGCTTAATATTCTTATGTGCTGAATATTTAACATATTCATCTAATGTATCACTTCAAATCCTATTCTACGCTGTAAATACTACTATTGGCAAAGAAATTAGCAACATTTTTTCAACCTCAAACAATATTATACAACGATAAGCGTTATCAAAATTCAAAGTCTTGCAAATAATCCCTGACTTTTTGAAAACGAAAATAAAAAACATTAATATTAATGCAAATGAAAAAAATTTACATTTTGTTGGTTGCCATGGCGCTGAGCGCAGGCACCGTATTCGCCCAAAGCGAAGATGAAATCCAACGTCAGCAGCAGGCTCTTCAGCAACAGCAGCAGAAAGAGCAGCAAGAACTCCTCAAACAGCAGCAGAAAGAGCAGGAAGAGCTCAGAAAGCAACAGGCTAAAGAAGAGGCTCGCATGGAGAAAGAAAGACAGAAAGCTCAGGAAGAAGAGTTGAAGAAAGAGCAGGATCGTCAGAAACGCGAAGAGGCCAAAGCTATTAACGATGCCAAGAAAAAGCAGAAAGAAGCCGAAAAGAAGGCCAAACGCGAAGCCCAATACGCTAAATGGGGCCGCAAACCCGGATTCACCGCTGACCCCTATGCCGGCGCACTCATCGCCCGCCGCATGTATGGTCAGAACAGCCTTTTCAATGCTGTAGGTGCCAATATTGGTGTTGATTTCCAATATCATCGTCCTATCGCCAGCCGTTGGGATTTCAACATCGGCCTCGGCTACCGCTACAACATCTATTGCTACAGCCACCTGATGGGCGCATCAACCGACTTCAACGGCAAAGAAGAAATCCGCAATAAGGGTGCCATCGCCATCCCCATCAAACTGGCCCACATTTCTAAAGACAACCAGCATGGCTGGTATGTAGGTGCTACCCCGGCTATTGCCATCGGTGCCAACCCCATCCAATTCGACTACAACCTCTTCCGCTGCGACATTACCGTTGGTTCACAGAACCGCTGGCTCATCTTCGCACCCGGCACCGAGTTGTTCTTCAACATCCTCCCCACCTATTCCATGGGCGATAAGAAAATCCACGAAATTGGTGTTCGCTTCTCCTTCTAAGAATTGTATTTGATTTTTACATTCACCATAGGGCGGTTGTTTTCAAACCGCCCTTTTTCTTTGCCCTATTTTTTTATGTTCATTATTTCAAAAAAAAGTAGTATCTTTGCATTTGCTTTTATTGGATTTCACAGCATTGGAACAACTCTGATACCTACGATTCAATAAGCGCAATTATATTTTTAAGAATCACTTTACATAAGAACATTTAACAATCTAATATCCAAGCATGAGAAAGTTATCATTAATCGCATTTTTTATTGCCATGATTCCCGCCTTAATGGCACAAAAATATGAGATTACATTCACCCTTCCCGGTGTCTCCGACAGCGTTCTTTTTATCGGCCAGCACTACCGCGACGGCTTTATTGACATCGATAGCACCTCCCGTTCTTCGAACGGAACCTATACTTTCCAAGGCAAACGCAAATTCGAAACCGGCATCTATGTCGTCTACCAACGCAATGCACAAAAGGGCCTTCTCGACTTCACTATCGATGGCAGCCAGCGGTTCTCAATGAAGGCCACCGCCGACAACCATATTGCCAACCCTGCCGCCGACATCATTGGTTCTCCCGCCAATCAGGCCATCTACGCCTACATCAATAAGGTTAATTCTGCTAAACAGCAGGTGAAAGATATCGACCAGCGCAAGAAATCCTCCGATGCCAAAGTGCGCGCCCAGGCCGAAAAGGACATGGAGCTGCTCACCAAGGAAATGAACGAATATGAGGATGGCATCCTCAAAAACCCTAATAACTACCGTTTCTTCCAGCTACTCAACATCTTTAAGGGCCCTGAGGTACCCGAATCTATTCAGGACAAAGCCGTTTATTATCGCGAACACTATTGGGATGGCGTCGACCTCTCCGACCATTCGCTTGTTCGCACTCCCGACCTTTTCAACAAAATGAATTACTACTTCTTTGGAGTGCTTTACCATGCCGACTTCGATACCATTTGCCGCTATGCCGACAAAGTGCTGCAGAAGGTTGAAAACGACACCCTTATGTTGCGCTATTTCATGGATTTCATCATGCCTCGCTATTATCGCTCCACCAAAAACATCGGTTGGGACGCCACATGGTGCTACTTGGTGCGCAAGTATTATCTAACAGGAAAATGTTCATGGGCATCGTCCAGCGAATTGGCCAACAAACGCCAAAGTGCAGAATTTCTTGAAAAATCGCTCATTGGCGCCATGGGTGCCGAACTTTATATGGCCGACACCAATCAATCCAACAATCCCAACGACTGGATTTCTTCCCATCGATTCCCGCAGAAGTATGTCATCCTGTGGTTCTGGGACCCCGACTGCCACCATTGCCAAGAGCAAACGGCCACACTCAAAACGCTCTATGATTCGCTTTCTGCTGCCGGCAACAAGATTTTCGAAGTGTATGCCGTTGGATACGAGTCTGATGTAGCCAAATGGAAAAAATATGTTCGCGAGCACAATCTGCCTTTCGTAAATGTAGGTGGCAGCAATGTGAACATCGATTACCAAGAGGCTTACAACGTGCATGGTGCACCCACCATGATTATCCTCAACGAGGAGCGCCGTATTATCATGAACAAAGTGCTGCCCACCAAGGCTATCCTGCCTTTCCTCGAGCAGTATGAATCGCAAAAGCATTAATCTGCAAAGAGTCACTTAAACCCAATAAATAATAATAAATTCAGCACATTATGAGAAAAAACATTGTTGCAGGCAACTGGAAAATGAATAAGACCTTCGAAGAGGCCGACGAACTGATCAACGATATCATGACTCGCCTTGAAGAGGTTACCCTCGACCGAAATACCCAGGTAGTGATCTGCCCCCCATTTCCTTATCTTGAAATGACATCCGACTATAGCGACGAGTCGTATTTCGCCGCTGGAGCTCAGGATTGTAGCGCTTACGAGGAAGGCGCCTACACTGGCGAAATTTCAGCAGCCATGCTCGAAAGCATGGAACTGGATTATTGCATTGTCGGCCATAGCGAGCGTCGCGCCTACCACCACGAGACCGACGAGCAGATAGCCCTCAAAGTCAACCAGCTGATGGCTCATGGCATACACCCCATCGTTTGCTGCGGCGAAGTGCTCGAGGAGCGCGAAGCCAACCAGCAGTTCGAGGTGGTTCGCCGCCAAATTACCAACGGCCTTTTCCATCTCGCTCCCGAACAGATGGGCGACGTGGTTATCGCTTACGAACCCGTTTGGGCTATCGGTACCGGCAAAACCGCCACTCCCGTTCAAGCTCAGGAGATGCACGCTTTCATCCGCTCCATTATTGCCGAAAAGTATGGCCAGCCCGTGGCCGACAACGTCAGCATCCTCTACGGCGGCAGCTGCAAGCCCTCTAATGCAAAAGAACTCTTTGCCAACCCCGATGTCGACGGCGGCCTCATTGGCGGCGCATCCCTCAAGGCCGAAGACTTCGTGGCTATCGCTACCGCTTTCTAATCGTTCCTAATCATTCTAATGTCATTCGAACGTTTTATTGCCAAACGATTCCTGCCCAAGGACCGGAACTCTTATTCCGGTCCCTTGGTGGGCATCGCCACCTATAGTATCGCCCTTGGCGTTTTGGTCATGATAATGGCGGTGAGCATTTTGCGTGGTTTCCAAAGCGAAATACGCCACAAGGTTGTAGGCTTTGGCTCCCACATCGTGGTCACCAGCTATGCCATGGGCAATATAAACGAAACCACCCCCGTTTCCACCGCTCGGCCCGAAGTCCAGCGTATCACCTCCACCCCGGGTGTTAAACACCTGAATTTCTTCGCTTCCAAGGGAGGCATGATCAAAACCGACGACCAGATTCACGGCATCATTTTCAAAGGTGTCGACGCCGGCTACGATTCTTCCTTTTTTGCCGAAAATCTCCAGGAGGGACACCTTGTCCAGTATCAACCCGATAAGCCCTCCAATCAGGTCATCGTCTCCCGCAATATTGCCAATAAGCTACAGCTCAGCTTGGGAAGCAAGGTACGCACCTATTTCTGGCAAGGCGACAGCTACCGTGCGCGCGCTTTCGAGGTGTGCGGTATCTACAACACCGACCTTACTGATTTCGATGAGCATTACATCATCGGCGACATGCGCCAAGTGCAGCGTCTCAACGATTGGGACTCGCTCCAGTGTGATGGTTACGAAATATTGGTCGACAATTTCTCCCACCTCGAAGAGGTATCGCAGATGGTGCTAGCCCAACTCTCCTACGACCTTACATTAAACACAATCATTCAGCAGAATCCGGCACTTTTTTCCTGGCTCGACCTTCTCGATAGCAATATCATCCTGATTATTATTATCATGATGATGGTATGCACCGTTTCAATCATCTCGGCGCTATTGATAATGATTTTCGAAAAAACTTCTACCATCGGCCTATTAAAAGCCCTGGGGTCCAACAATCGCTCTATCCGCAAAATATTCCTTCTCAAGTCCTCCACCATTATTGCCTCCGGTATTTTGTTGGGCGATGCCGTGGCATTCCTGCTTTGCTGGATACAGCATCAGTTTGGCATTTTCCGGCTCGACTCCAACAGCTATATGATGGACACTGTGCCCATCGACCTCAATCCTGTTATATTCCTATCTATCAGCATAGCCACTCTGGTCGTGTGTTTGCTTGCGCTGCTTATCCCCACCACCTACATCTCCCATATCCACCCCGCCCAGTCTATCAAATTCGATTAACACCATTTCTCTACTTTGTAACATGAAGAACGCAAAATGGATTGTACTTGCCATTACCGTGCTGCTAGCGGGTTTTGCTTTGTTCGAGATCAACAATCTTTCTAATCGGATCCGCCAAAGCGAAGAGGAAAAGGTGAAGCTATGGGCCAACGCCATCAGCCAGAAAGCCCAGCTGGTCACTTCTTCCGAGGAGTTCTTCTCCAAGGTGGCTCTCGACGAGCATCGAAAAATGCAGATGTACACCAATATCCTTCGTTCCTTCGACCGCATGGATATGGGGGCCGATGCCGATTTCAGCCTCGACTATGTTCGCTATATTGTCGATTCCTGCGAAACGGCAATCATCATCACCGACCGCGATTCCATCATCACCGTTCCAAGCGAATTGGCAGGACAGAAACTGGAGGGCAGCCTGCTGGCAGAATTCTCTCACAACATGCCTTTCCATTACCGTATCTGGGGCATGCCGATGACGCTGTATTACAAAGAATCGCGCGTATATACCGAGATGCGCAATGTGCTCAATGGTTTCAACAAATCATTCCTTTCCGAAATCACCAACAACTCCGTGGCTGTCCCCGTGCTTGTGGTAGACAGCTTGCAGGGCGAGGTGCTGGGATGGGGCAATCTGTCGCAACGCGAATTCAGCACACCCGAAAAGCTCTCCAACAAACTGTGCGAGATGGAAGACGAGAACGACCCCATCGAATTTCGCCTCCCCAACGGGCAGCGCGCCTATCTTTTCTACGAGTCCACCCCGCTCATCAAGGCGCTCCAATGGGTTCCGCTGCTCTATCTGTTTGTGTTTGTGGTGCTGATGCTCATCACTTTCCGCCTGCTCCAAACGGCACGCTCGATGGAAGAAAACCGCATTTGGGTGGGCATGGCCAAAGAAACAGCCCACCAACTGGGCACCCCCATCTCGTCGCTTCTTGCTTGGACCCAATATCTCGAAGGAAAAACTTTCGACGCTTCCTATGCTGCCGAACTCAACAAGGATATACAGCGCCTTGAAACCATCACCCACCGTTTCTCCAAAATCGGTTCCAAACCCGAACTGCAGCCTGCCAACGTTTGCGCTACGATTCAGGAGGCTATCAATTACCTCCAAACACGCTCCTCGCGCAAAGTGAAGTTCGTCACCAATTATCCATCCGACGACATCATCGTACCCCTCAACAGCTATCTTTTCCAATGGGTCATCGAAAACATCTGCAAAAATGCCATCGACGCTATGGATGGCAAAGGCACTTTCACAGTCATCGTTTCCAGCGATAGCCATTATGTCTATGTCGACCTTGCCGATACCGGCAAAGGCATGTCGCCTTCTATTCAAAAGAAGATTTTCGACTCCGGCTTTACCACCAAGCAGCGCGGATGGGGCCTCGGTCTGTCACTTGCCAAACGTATAATCGTCAATTATCACAAGGGGCGCATCTTCGTCAAATATTCTGTCGAGGGGCAGGGAACCGTGTTCCGCATCGTTTTGCACAAATAAGCCCTACCCTATCAGGGTATTCAACTCGACCCTAGCGCAACACAAAATAGATAATATAAAAGGAAAGCCCCTTCAATATGGGATTTAGAAGGGACTTAAGTTTTTGATAAAAAAGGAAATAGTGTACCTTTCGAAGTTAAAGATTTACTGTGCAAAGATACACTCCACCTCTGCATTTTTAGTTCATACCTACAAAAATCAACTGCCATGCTGCAAAACAAAGTAACCCTTCGCCACCGCATCCTTGACCAATGCCTCCGCGACCGAATGCACGATTATACGATCAATGATTTGCTCGACAAAATCAATTCCTATTTCTTCCAAATGGAAATGCACTCCTCCATTGGCGAAAGGCAACTTTACGACGACATCAACTTCCTACGCAGTCCTGATGGCTATAACGCCGATATCGAAACCTACCGCATTGTTCGACCCGACTCCAAAGGCCGAAACCGATCCTATACTGCCTATCGCTATACCGACCCAAAATTCTCCATTTCCCACGTCTCTATTCGCGAGGACGAACTCAAGAGCATCCTAAATGCCCTTGAAACAATTAACCAATGCACCAATATTCCTATTTCTACAGGGTTGCAAAAGGCTGTCGAAAAACTCTCCCTCTCGTTTTTTCACAACGAGATACGCAAATCCATCCAATTCGCTATCAATCCTTTCTTAGGAGGGCCACGCGCACAAGAGGTAAGCAAATACTTCTCTACACTCTTCAAGGCCATTCAATCGCGCTACCCATTGATTGTAAATTATCGCCCTTTTGATGGGCAGAACCAGATACTCGCTTTCCACCCTTTCTTTCTTCGCCAAAGCCGCATGATGTGGTTTGTTCTCGGCGTCACAACCCAGCAGCCCGATAAGGTGGTAACACTAGCTATCGACCGCATCTACGACCTCGACACCTGCCAAGACCCATATATCAATTTCCTATCGACCCCGATGAATATTTCGAAGACCTTGTGGGCGTGCTCGACCCTGGCACCGAACCTGTCGACGTGCATTTTCAGGTATTTGGATGGGGGGCCAAATATATCGAGGTCAGCCCCATCCATGGTTCACAACGTTCGAGCTGGATCGAGGTAGACGGCCAAAAGGCTCTCGATGTGCACCTTCTGGTAAAACTGAATAACGAACTCGAAGAAGCACTCCTATCTATCATGGACTGCATCAAGGTTTTAGCTCCGCAAGAGTTGGTCGAAAGCCACCACCAACGCGCCCTCCAAATCATGCGAATCAACGAATTGAAACCTTAACCCAAGTCAGTTTCCCTCCTGCCCAAGCGCGGTATTTATCCAAAGCGGCAAGCACTAGTATTATTGGCATGTATGGCGCCCAACCCTACCCGCGTGGGTATGGTTTAACCATCATCAGCCTCCCTCCTCACCAGCAAAACCCACTTGCCAGTTTGCCCTAATCAGCAAACAACAAAGCAACTCAGGGGTAACTCAATAGTGGCTCCGATGTTTATCCGTTCCAGAACGGACTTATGGCGGACCCACAACGGACCTACTCCCCAGTTACTACTGATATACAGCAAATTACACAAAACACTACTATAATTAATCGTGTATTGCAACTAAAAAAAAGCTGCCGATTCAATATACGACAATATCTAAATGTAGCCTATTAATACTATTTCCTATTCGATTTGTAATAAAAAAATAACCAAAAAAAAGCGTATATCCCGATTTTTTTGTATATTTGCATTTAATAAATATTATATATTATGCGCAATAATTACATTAAA
>JAGHRY010000033.1 GCA_018066145.1 Candidatus Colimorpha merdihippi
ATTCTAGATTTGGGTATTTTTGAGAAGATTCAGCACAGGTCTCTGCCAAGTTAAATTAGTTGGACTACACATATTTAGCATAAATTCTGCCTACAATGTACCGCAACTGATTTAGTGCACATCAATGACTGGAATGGCTAGAAAATCTAGAATTGATTCTAGATTTTCTAGCTGGAATAATTCCGCCAAAGAGTCGGAATACAGTTTTTTACTACAAATAGCGAAGCCATTGGTGATATGCTTCGTAGTATGCCTCTATGTTAGAATCATCCGGCTTAATATGCTGGATGACATGCAGAGATTCGAATGCTTCCTTTATACTATCATAAGCGCCTGCACCTATGCCTGCAGCACGAGCTGCACCTAAAGCCCCATCTGTGTTCATCAATTCGATGGTTGCACCCGTAATAGATGCAAGCGTAGACGAAAACAATGGACTTAAAAACATATTTGCATGACCAGCACGAATGGTGTTTACTTGAATACCCATCTCACGCAATACATCGATCCCATATCGGAAAGAGAATGCTATGCCTTCTTGTGCTGCACGAAGCAAATGAGCTCTCGTATGGGTAGGGAAAGATAAACCACAAATGGAAGCCCCCGGAGCTTTATTTTCAAGCACACGCTCAGCACCGTTACCAAAGGGCAATATACATAATCCTTCTGATCCGACTGGTACAGTTTGAGCCAATTCATTCATTTCAGAATACCCCAAATCGGGCACTACATTGCGCCGTAACCATGAGTTGAGTATACCCGTTCCATTAATGCAGAGGAGCACACCCAGTCGAGGCACTTGAGTAGAATAATTCACATGAGCAAAAGTATTCACCCGACTCAATGGATCGAAGTTCAAACTATCGTTTACGCCATATACCACCCCGGAGGTTCCGGCTGTAGCAGCAATTTCTCCAGGATTAAGCACATTGAGAGATAATGCATTATTAGGCTGGTCACCGGCCCGGTATGTAATAGGCGTGCCAATAGCCAGCCCCAAATCGGCGGCAGCCGTTCGGTTAACTCTCTGTTGGATTCCAAAATTGGGGACAATTGGCGGAATGATATCATGATTGAAACCGAAATAGTCAAGTAGCTCAAATGCCACTCGGTTTTCAGCAAAATCCCACATCATTCCCTCGGAAAGTCCTTCGATAGTAGTAGTACATTCGCCAGAGAGTTTTAATGCTATGTAATCACCTGGGAGCATTATTTTATTGATTCGGTCGAATATTTCAGGTTCATTAGCTTTTACCCATGCCAGCTTTGCTGCCGTAAAATTACCCGGACTATTCAGTAAATGCCCCAGGCAATAATCTTCACCCAACGCATTAAACGCCAGCTGACCGAATGGCACAGCCCTACTGTCGCACCAAATAATTGCATCACGTAGCGGTTTCATATCCTTGCCAACACATACCAATCCATGCATTTGCCAAGAGATGCCAATAGCCGAGATATCGAAAGGTGAGAATCCTGTATGATCTTTCTTGGCTTTTTCAACTGCAGACAAAAAAGCCTGCTTCAAGTAGTTCCACCATTCCTCGGGATCTTGCTCAGCCCAACCAGGTTTCACCGCCTTGATTGGAGCTTCTGTTTTAGGGAAATAGTCGGATGCCACACATAACCCAGAGACAACCTCCATTATGGAAGCTTTCACCGAACTGCTGCCAACATCAATGCCTAGGGTGTATTTCATAAGCAAAGGAAAAGTTTAATTTGCTAGTACATATTAACGATAGTTTCGTACAGTTCTTGCTTTCCACTTTTCTGTATTGGTTCGCCTAATTGTTTGCCATAGCTATAGATGTCTTCTAGAGTAAGTTTTCCATCTTCGAATTCTTTACCCATACCGCTATCAAAACTAGCATAGCGATCCTTGAGCATCTGAGGTATTGGAGAACTTTGTGCGATTTCAACAGCTGCCAAGAATGCCTTTGCCATAGCATCCATGCCTGAAATATGGGCGATAAAGAGATCGTCTAGATCGGTAGAATTTCGACGCACTTTAGCATCAAAATTAGTACCACCATTGCCGAAACCACCATTGCGGAGTATCTGCATCCAGGCTTGGGTAAGTTCAAAATGATCGATGGGGAACTGATCTGTATCCCAACCGTTTTGATAGTCGCCGCGATTGGCATCTATGGAACCCAGCATACCGGCATCAACAGCGCAAGCCAATTCGTGTTCAAAGGTATGGCCAGCCAAAGTAGCATGGTTCACTTCGATATTCACCTTAAAGTCTTTGTCAAGATCATAGTGGCGGAGGAACCCTATAACGGTCTCAGTGTCGGCATCATACTGATGCTTGGTAGGTTCCATGGGTTTGGGCTCGATAAGGAAAGTGCCCTTAAATCCGTGTGATCGGCCATAATCACGAGCCATACGCAGCATCATTGCCAAATGGTCTTTTTCCCGCTTCATGTCGGTGTTAAGGAGAGACATATATCCTTCTCTACCGCCCCAGAACACATAGTTTGTAGCTCCTAAACGAATAGCCGCATCAATCGAATTTTTAATCTGAACACAAGCTCGAGCAACCACGTCAAATTCAGGATTTGTGGCAGCGCCATTCATATAGCGACGGTGGCCGAATACGTTGGCAGTGCTCCAAAGCAGTTTGATGCTGGTTTCTTTCATTTTCTGCTCGGCATAGTCAAGCATAATGACATAGTTCTTCTCGTATTCTTCCACTGTGGCTGCTTCCGGCACAAGGTCTACATCATGGAAACAGAAGTACTCAATACCAAGTTTGGTCATGAATTCAAAGCCGGCATCCATCTTCTCCTTGCTGGCTGCAATAGGGTCGGTGGCAAGGTTGGCGTTCCAGGGGAAATCCTTGGAATTGCCGCCAAACTGGTCAGTGCCTTCAGCGCAAAGGGTGTGCCACCATGCCATGGCAAACTTCATCCAATCTTTCATTTTCTTGCCGTTTACTACGCGTTCGGCATCATAATAGCGAAAAGCCATGGGATTCTTGGAATCGGGACCTTCGTATTTGATTTTCTCGATGTTAGGAAAATACTGTTTCATAATTATTGTTATTATATATTATTCATTAATAATAGGTAATTCGAATTTGATTGGGAGCGCACATGTCGCTCTTGTTATTGTACCGCTTATCTTGCCAGGTTTCCATTTTGGCATGGTCTTGATAACTCTCACAGCCTCCTGGCCGCAACCTCCGCCAATGTCTCGCAATAGCTTTATATTACTGATGTTGCCGTCTTCCTCAACTACAAACGTTACAAATACGCGGCCCTCAATGTTGTTCGCCTTGGCCTCCTCTGGATACCGGATGTTGTCTTTAAGGTATTGTGTCAGTGATTCATGTCCACCGGGGAATTCGGGCTCTTCTTCTATTGTTACCAATGGTTCGTCATCAATTGCTCCCTCCTCATAATACTCATCCTCATCAAGTGATTTCACATCACAATCGCCCACAAGAGCAAACTTTGTTGGCTGTTCCAATTTGCCTAGATCAAGTTTGTCGGCCAAGCATTTGGGCATGGATGCTGTGTCAGCCTTGGTTGTGTCCACATGCAGTAGTGTGTCTTCGTATGGTACATCTCCTTGTGTTTGAAAAGGATGATGCTCGCCGTCGCATGAGGTGAGCGTGACGGCAACACCTGCCACCGTGGCGGCAATTCCCATCCGAGTTCTGCGAGACAGCTCGACCTCTAGGTATTTCACTTCTGACTCGCACCGTGGACAAGTGCCACGGCATTCGCCTTCATAGGTACATTCGGGTATTTCCAAAGGGATGCTGTTCTCTCGGGCAATGTTACGACGAACCTCTCTCAAAATGTTGCAAATGTTTCTTCCTTGTTTCATTGTTTTTCAATTATTTCCCAGTGCCCTCCTTTGTTAGGACCGACACGTTTGATTATTTCTTGGGTGCGAAGTTTGGCAATCTGCTTTTCTACCGCCCTCATTGTTATTCCCAATCTTTCGGCTATTTGCGCCGCCGTTATTTTGGGATTTTCTGCCATAAGTCGAATGATTTCTACCGAACTTTTTTCTTTTACTACCGAATCTCCGGGCGTTTGTACCGAACTTTTTCTATTTTCTACCGAACCTTTCTTTGTTTCTACCGTATTTTTCCCATTTTGTACCGAACTTTTTGTGCTGTTGAAGGGTATGTAGTTTTCTTGTACGACAGTGTTGTCATCGGTGGTGCTCCATCTGATGTGGAGATATCGGTTTTTGAGTTCGTTGTTTTCTCCTAGTAGTAGATTTCGGAAGAACCTTTCTAGATACCCTGTTGTACGCTCTACATCTTTGGTCAAATTGCGATAATTGGCTCTCACCAAAGCATTGCGGAAATACCAAGAGTGTTGCTTGAACGGGTCGTTGTTGACGTCATAGCCAAGCGATTGCAAATATTTGATGGTAAACACTGCCGTGGTTCGGGTGTTGCCTTCGGCAAAGGGGTGTATCTGCCATATTCCGCTAATGAATGTGGCGATGTGGGTGATTGCTTCTTGGATTGATAGACCCTTGTAGGAGAATGCTTTTTCTTGCGAGAAATCGTAGTCGAGTGTTGCCGATAGCATGTCGTATGGTGCATAAAGCACGGTGTCACCATCTAGCACCCATTCTTGTTTTGTGATGTTGAATTGGCGGTATTTTCCTGCTCTGGTCAGAACACCGTAAAAGAGCTCGCGATGGATTGAGGATAGCATGGCGGGCGTGAAGGTGAACTTTTTTTCAGAAAGCAGTCTTGTGATACGCGAGGCCACGATGTCAGCTTCTTCGGTACCCTCTACTTCTTTGCGACTTTCTGCCGAATTGTAATAGGCGCTGATGCGGCTTTCCACCTCGTCAATTGTGTACTCACGAGCAATATGCTTTTGTGCAGTTTCAATGAGGTAGTGCGACGGTTTGAGCCCATCCACGGCTTGCAATCCAATAGCTACTTGCCACAATTCGGCACGTTTGGCGCTATCGGGTTCGCCTTGTCTCAGATATTCTTCAAATGGGTCTTGCATCACGATGGGTTATTGGTGTTCTACGCAGTCTTGGTTCTGTTCTTGGATATCTTGAATGGCAATTATACTATAAATAGGGGAAGAAAAAGCCGGCAGCAGTCGCCACACTTTGCCTTTGATAGGATGCTTGATTGTGTCGATAACCAGCAGTACGATGATGACGATGAATAGTAAGGAATTAATAGTACTGGAAAAATATAGAAACATGTCACGGCCTTGATTCAATGCAATATCTAAGAAATGTGGGGCGATGTATCGGGCCACAATAGTACCAACAAGAAGCAAGATGATATATTTGTTGATCGGATTTTTGCCTGGATGCTGCGAGCCGTAGAGTGCAATGAACAGCAGTAGCATCAATAATCCAAAATTGATTTGGAATACTGTGAACACCAGGGTGGCCACCCATGTGATAATATGTTTGCAGTTCATCCAACGCAGCATCTTTGCGGCATACATCACTCCACCAATATTGATAACCCAACCAATATAGGGCGCCCAGTCGTTCCGGAGGGAGAACTGCTTAATGGCATAGCTCTGGCTTAAGTATCCAAATATGAATTTTGCCAGCATCAGGACGACGATAGTGGTCAGCACATTCTTGATTTCTTTGCTGTGGGCAGTTACTTTGCCCCACATAGGATATAGTGCAGCGCCTAATCCTCCGGTGCTCAAAATGATTATCAGCAGTAGCCAATCAACTTGATGCAGTTTGATCATATCCGCTATAACTATGCCAAGCATGATTATGCTCGGCAAGGCAATGACTGCCGGAGTAATGTTTGGCAAACTCCCATAGAAATCGTTTGGGAGCGACAAGAAATCCGGGATAGTAAGGATTATCTCAGTAATCACATAGGTGACAAAGTAGATTATCGCCAACTTGTTTGTTGTGATGGTGTTTTGTTTCATCTGAGGTTATTTGTCAGCTTGGTGAATTTGGTGTTGAACTGATTTTTGTTGATCTGTTGATTTGAAGGGAAACTGCCAATATCAAATCAACAAACTTCACTATTCCCCGTTCACCATAATCTACTTCTTCCACAAGTTGTTCATCTCTTCAAGGGTTTTGCCTTTGGTCTCAGGCACCAGTTTCCATACAAAGATAGCTGCCACCACGCACATCACACCATACAGTCCGTAGGCCAGCAAATGACCGAAGTTGCTGCCCATTGAGCCGAATTCCAAATTATACATCGGCACAAAGGTGCTACTGACGATAAAGTTGAATATCCATTGGAAGGCCACGGCTATAGCCACAGCTGCACCGCGAATAGTATTGGGGAATATCTCGCTGATTAGTACCCAGCAAATGGGGCCCCAGCTAAACATGAAGCATGCTGAATAGAAAATGATGCTGATTACATTCAAAATGGGAGGCATAGTGGGAAAGATACTGCACAACGCCACCCCAAAAGCCCCCAACGCCATTCCCAACGAGCCAGTGATAAGTAGCGGCTTGCGGCCTAACTTTTCTACTGTAAAAATGGCAATTAGGGTAAACAATATATTCACCACTCCCATTATTACGGTATTAACCATGGGATTTTCCATGCCCATTGAGGCAAATATTGTGGTGCTGTAATAGAGAACGGCATTGATGCCTACCACTTGCTGGAATACGCTGAGCATGATGCCGACAAACACCACCAAATATCCATAGGTGAATAGTTTTTCTTTTTTCTCAGAGGTAGTGGCATTGATTTCGCCAAGGATTTCCCGTGCCTTGTCAACCCCATTGATGCGAGTGAGCACATCCAGTGCCTTATCAGCCTTACCCGCCATCGCCAAGTACCGAGGTGTTTCTGGCACCAATAGTATCAGCAATGAGAATAGTCCGGCAGGAACACATTCACTAACAAACATCAGTCGCCATCCTTGTTCGATGCTCCATTGGGCTTCAGCAGCATTAGCTACCATATTCATGCCGTCGGCCATGCGCTCTATGGCTGGTATCACATGGTTACCCACTATCACGTAACTGACAAAATAAACCACTAGCTGGCCAAAAATGATTGCAAACTGGTTCCAGCTTACCAAAGTGCCCCGCATATTACTGGGGGCCACTTCGGCTATATACATTGGGCAGATAGCTGATGCCATTCCAACGCCTATGCCCCCTAAAATACGGTAGAAATTGAATGCCACAAGGAGCCCCAGCGAGGCTTCTCCTTTTGTAAAGAATAGAAATTCGGGGAAGAACGATCCGGCTGCCGACAGAAAGAAACATATTCCGGCTATGAAAAGCGACTTCTTTCGGCCTAACCTACTGGCGAACAATCCCGAGATGGCACTGCCAATCACACATCCTATCAGCGCCGATGAACATGTTACGCCATGCATGAAATTGGTATAGACAAAACCTCCTTGCATAAAGAATGCCTGAAGGCCTTTTTCGGCACCATTTATCACGGCGGTGTCGTAGCCGAAAAGCAGGCCGCCAATTACAGCAACCAATACTATGGAGAAAAGGTAAATCTTGCTACCTTGGGTCTGGTTGGTATTCATAATTTGCTATTTTTCTTTAAAATAATATTGTCCTTTGGATAATGTGGTTTTGCCAAATTGGATTGCATGGTGCGGGCAATGGTGGTAGCACGACATGCACGTTGTGCAATTACCATTCCATTGGGGACGACCTTTGGCAAAGGAGATGTTCTCCAGCGGGCAGTTCTCTGCACACAATCCGCATCCCACACATGCATCTGTAGTATAGAATTTCTTATCTGTCACCAAAAACTTATAGAACAGCGGCTGCACTACATCACTCTTGAGTGAGGCTGCGCCGGTAACTATCATCTGCGACACTCGCGCCTTCTGCTCTAAAAGCGTTTTTACCTCGGATATACGCGCTTCTGCTTTTTGCAACTTTTCTGTCGATATCTCCACAGCATCCACATCCATGCCGGGAAGGTTCACATAGGTATTGGGCATCTGTATGGCTATTGCTGCATCAAGGGCAAGCCCTTTGCGTTGAAGGTCTTTGCGAAAATACCTTTCAGTCTTGCCGCAATCGTCGCCACATGTGGCCACAGCGAACGTGTACTCCGGCTTGCCTTCGATATGCATCTTTGCTACAAAATCACTCACCAGTTTCGGTGCACGCCAACAATATACCGGAAACACAAACCCTAGTCGTTCGTCCTTTTCCAGTACAAACCTATAACATTGGTTGCGTTCCAATTCGGGAATAAAGAACATTCGCTCCCCTTCCATCGAGAGCTTCTCTGCTACATAGCGGCTATTTCCTAAGCCTGAAAAGAAAAAAATCATACTCCTGCTATAGAATTCGATATATTACCTTAAAGAATATTATGTTGATTTTTATTGATTACTCTACGTTTATATTATCTTCATATCAGCATTAATATTCGGTTGCAAAGATACGAATTTTTTCCGACATATTCAGAAAAAAAACGCGTCTTCTCCTCTTCCAAGCAAGCGATATCATGATTGTTTTTGCCAAATGAAATTTTCTTCGTACCTTTGCACTCCCTAAGCGGCGCTTTTGTGCGCACCAGTGTACTTGCTAACCACTTAAAAAACAAGAAACAATGAATAGTATACACCCCAGCCGAGAACCCCGCATTTCGTTCTCTCCCATCTTCATTTTCATGGCAGTGTTCTTCTGCACATGCCTCATAGTTTCCAATCTTATTGCCTCTAAGGTCTTCGTCCTTTTCCAAATCACCCTGCCTGCCGCTGTGATTGTTTTCCCCATTTCCTACATTCTCAACGATTGTCTGGTCGAGGTGTATGGCTTTAGGCGGGCCCGATTGGTCATTTGGATGGGGTTTGCTATGAATTTCTTTGTGGTTCTCGTTTCCCAATTGGCCATTATGCTTCCCGGTGCCCCTTTCTGGCAGGGCGACGAGGCGTTCCGTTCCATCTTTGGTGCCACCCCACGGGCCACCATTGCTTCTATGCTGGCCTTTCTTGCCGGCAGCACTCTCAATGCCTGGTGCATGAGCCGAATGAAAGTTTCCCATCAAGGCAGATATTTTGCGCTGCGAGCCATCATTTCATCTATCGTTGGCGAGTGTGCCGACTCCCTTATCTTTATTCCTATCATGTTCTCATCCATGGGCTTGCGCACCATCCTCACCATGAGTCTATGCCAGGTTTCGGCCAAAGTATTATTCGAGATTATCATTCTGCCGGCCACCAGAAAATTTGTCTCCCTTGTCAAGAAACTCGAGCATGTCGACATCTTCGACACTAATATTTCATACAATCCATTCAAATTATTTGATTTATGAGCAATCGCGAAAACGAAGGCCTGCAACTGCTAGGCCACAAAACACTTTATAAGGACGATTACGCTCCCGAGGTACTGGAAACTTTCGTTAATCGCCACCCCGACAACGACTATTGGGTTCGTTTCAACTGCCCCGAATTCACCAGTCTATGCCCCATTACTGGTCAGCCCGACTTTGCCGAAATCCGCATCAGCTACATTCCCGATATCCGCATGGTCGAAAGCAAAAGCCTCAAACTCTATCTTTTCAGTTTCCGCAACCACGGCGATTTTCACGAAGACTGCGTCAACACCATCATGAAAGACCTTATCAAATTGATGGATCCTAAATATATCGAGGTAACCGGCATTTTCACTCCACGAGGTGGCATCAGCATTTATCCCTACGCCAACTATGGCCGCCCCGGCACCAAATACGAACAGCTTGCCACACAACGTTTTGCTACCCACGAATAGCCCAGCCTCCTTAAAACCTTTTTTTATGCCGAAAGTCACTATTGCCATTCCTGTCTACAATGGGGCAAAACACCTCGATAGGCTTTGCAAATCCCTTTTCCAGCAAACTTTCAGCGATATCGAGTTCCTCTTTGTCGACGATTGTTCGACCGACAATAGCATTAGCATCATCAAGCAGCAGCTCGACCTCTACCCCGAACGATTTCCCAATACCCGTATCATCACTCACGACCACAATCAAGGTTTGGCTGCCAATAAAACCGAATGCTTTCTACAGGCTACCGGCGACTATCTTCTTGTTATCGACGATGACGACGATCTTGAACTCAATACCATCGAAATTCTTTACAATAAAGCCATCGATGATGATGCCGATATCGTAGTTTCCGACTTTTTCTGGCATACCAATGGCAAGATTCGCCGAATCAACTTTTTGCCCGAAAACGCTCCTGACACCAGCAATGCTATCCGCAACAGTATTTTAGACCGCACCTGCAGCTGGCCCACTATTTGGTGCAAACTGTTCCGCCGTTCTTTATTTACTAGCAATCCCGTTGTCTGGCCCACAGACAGCCTCGGCGAAGATGTGCTCATCAGCGCCACCTCTGCCTATTTTGCACATAGCATCTCTTACGTCCGCATTCCCCTCTACCACTACTACCTTCACCACGATTCTTTCTCCAACAACCCTTCCGAATCCTACTGCATCAGCCGGTTCAACAGCTATGCTGCCAACCTCCGGATCATGGAAGAGTTCTACTCCCGCCAGGGCATTAGCATCACCCACCAAAATGGTTTGCAAGTAACAAAGATTCAAGTCAAAAACAAGATCCTACCCCTGGTCGGCAAACGCAAATATCGCAAGCTATGGCTTTCTTCCTATCCCGAAATCAATAAAGCCATGTGGCATGGCGGTTTCCAATCCCATCATTCTACCTGGCGCGAAAAATTATGGCTGCTAGCCATTGCCACCGGCACTCTGCCCCACATAAAAAAGTTTTTACTTCGCAAACGGTTCCGCCCCGATTCTTATTGGCGCTCATAATCATTCCTCTTCTGCCCTTTTTCCTTTCGCGGTGCACTCTCGCTTTCAGCCTTCCTCCATCCTGTCAGTGTCCATTCCTTGTCCTCGCACCTCCCTCCTTCCTATCGAAGCATACTACCTTCTACGCGCCTTGCCTGTAACCTCTCAACATCCTTCAAAGGCTTTTTCTCTGTTGTGTCGTTTTTTTTTCGTATCTTTGCATCGCAAAAAATATTTACTCATCGCAATAATAATGTTTTTATGAAAAAAATAGCCCTGCTACTTTCAGCCACTCTCTTGAGCTCTTTGCTCTTTGCTCAAGAATCAAAAAACTCCAACGACGATGGTTACAAATTCACCATTATCAAAGAATTACCTGTCACCTCTGTTAAAAATCAGGCCAAAGCCGGCACCTGCTGGGACTACAGCGGCACCGCCTTTATCGAAGCCGAATTGCTTCGCATGGGCAAAGGCGTATATGATTTCTCCGAAATGTTCAATGCCTACAACGACTATCTCGATCGGGCCATGGCTGCCATCCGCACTCACGGCGACATCAGTTTTTCGCAAGGCGGATGCTTTGGCGACCTCCTTCATGTCATGGATAATTATGGCCTCGTTCCCGAAGAGTGCATGCGACCCGGCGTGATGTATCGCGACTCCCTTTCCAACCATTCCGAGCTCAGCGCCATGACCAATCCCATGGTTAAAGCCGCCGCCACCAGCGCCAGCCTCCAAAGCGACAGTTCTTATCAGCTTCTGGCTCTCAAAGCCATCAAGTCCGTTCACGATGTTTATCTCGGCGTACCCCCTGCCGAATTCTCATATAATGGCAAAAAATACACTCCCAAAAGTTTCTACCAAAGCACCGGCCTCAATGCCGACGATTACATTCAGGTCACAGCTTTCCTCCACCAACCACTTTATAAGACTTTTGCTGTCGAGAGTCCCGACAACTGGCGCCACGACCCCAGCTACAATGTCACTCTCGATGAGCTCCTCGCCATCACCGACTATGCCATCGAGCATGGTTTTCCCGTCGGCTGGGACAGCGATGTTAGCGAGCAAGGGTTCCGCATGGGGTCCAAACAGGGCTTCTGTGTCCTTCCCGCTACCGAAATTTCTTCTCTCGAGGGGAGCGATATGGCCCATTGGACCGGCATGAAGGCCAAGGATATCCAAGACCAAGCCGCCTCTCGCCCCACCCCACAACGTTGGGTCTCTCCCGAAGAACGTCAGCTAGGTTGGGATAATCACGAAACCAACGACGACCATCTCATGCTCATCTATGGCACTGCCAAGGATCAATTAGGCAACGAATACTACATGGTTAAGAATTCCTGGGGCGATTATAATGTCTATCACGGCATGTTCTTCTGCAGCAAGGCCTTCTTCCGCTACAAAACCATCACTATCATGATCCACAAGGATGCCTTGTCTAAGGAGATGAAGAAAAAACTTAATATCAAATAGTCTAAGATTTCTTCCATTGCAACATTCTGTTCGCACTTTCCTATGGTTATTGGGAGCCTTTGTTCTACTGGGCTTGACAGGCTCGGCTGTACTGTTTTTTGCCGACCGCTACCGTCATTACTCATTCACCATTGACCACCAGCTCCCAATAACCCAGGTGCGGCATCAAGGCCAAACACGTCTCTGCTGGGATTATAGCGGCACCGCTTTCATCGAGGCCGAATTGCTCCGCATGGGCAAACCTCGCCTCGACCTCAGCGAGATGTTCACCGCCTATCATGGCTATTCCCAACGCGCTTTTGCCGCTATCCAAAATCCTGCTGCCGTCACCTTCAACCCGGGCGGCTGCATTGGCGATTTCATGCATTGCATCGATCAATTCGGCATTCTTCCCGACTCCGAAATGCCCGCTCCTCCCGATTCTCCAAATCACATGGAACTCAGCCGCCAAATCCTTCAACTCTCCCAGCAGGGCAGTCGTGACGCCATCTTGCATTCGCTCGATTCTGCCATCGGCATCCTGCCTTTGTCATTCAGGCATTCCGACTCCCTTTTTACTCCCTCCAGTTTCCGGCACCATTTAGGCATTTCAGCTCGCAATTACCTCCAACTCACTTCTTTTACTTCTGCCCCATTCTACAAGTTTATGGTTATCGAATGCCCTGACAATTGGCGTCGCGATTCGGCTCTCAACCTACCACTCGACCGGTTGACCGAGGTAGTAGACTCCGCCCTTGCCAATGGATTTCCCGTTGTTTGGGAAGCCGATATCAGCTCTTACAATTTCTCACGCCATGCCCAGCAAGGCTTCATCACCATTCCTTTCACTCCCCATCGCCGCGTTTCGGCATTCGAACGCCAATGGGCCTGGAACCACCACCTCACCACCGACGACCATGTGATGCTTCTCTTCGGCTCCGCCCGCGATCAGCACGGCCATCCCTATTATATGGTCAAAAACTGTTGGGGCAGCAGCGGCCCTTACCACGGCATCCTTTTCGTTTCTAAGGCTTATTTTCGTTATAAGACAGTCAACATTCTACTCCACCGCGACGCCATCCCCCTCCATATTTCAAAAACCATCCAAATTCCATGAAAAAGTTCCTGCTCATTTGTTCACTTTTTTTTGCTTTTGCCTCCTCTCCGGCCCAAACTCTCTCTTCCGGCAACAAGCTTCTCGATGATGCTTTTCGCCTGGCTGTCTGGACGCTCGACACCAACACCCACAACGGCATCATCCATGCCGGCGCCGGCTATGGTGGCGAGTGGACCCGTGATTGCGCCATCAATTGTTGGAATGCAGCCAGCCTGCTGCGTCCTCACGATGCTCAAAGCTCCCTTTGGAGCGTTACCATCGACTCCCTCCGCATCGGCCATCAATATTGGGACAAAATCATTTGGGTGATGGCGGCTTACAACCACTGGCTCACCAATTTCGATTCCGCCATGCTTCGCAAAGCCTACGCTTGCGGCGTCACCACCATCAACGAACTCATCAACGATTGCTTTGATTCTCAAGAAGGCCTATTTATGGGTCCTGCCGTTTTCCAAGACGGCATTGCCGGCTATGACCAGCCCGTTTTCGACCCTGCCAAGTGGGACGACTCCTTTGTCCTCCACCACCCAAACTCTCGTTCCATCAAATGCCTCAGCACCAACATCGCTTACTATATGGCTTTATGCACTTTAAGCCAAATGGCTCTCGATATGTTCAATTTAGGTATCCCTGTCCCCGACAACATCTATCTTCAGCACGCTCTTTGGAGCCGAAAAGCAGCATCCCTGGCCGGCGCCATCCGCTCCCATTTCTTCCAGCCCGATTCCTGCAAGTTATACTATCTCATCGACCATTTGGGCACCCCTCACCAATACCAGGAAGGTCTCGGCCTGGCGCTAGCATTAATGACCGATATTTTCACTTCCCACGAGCGTTTGCGCCTGATTCAAAATGCCTATGTCTCTCCTCTTGGCATTCCATGTGTTTACCCCTCTTTTCCCCGTTATTCGGATCTCAAGCCCGGACGCCACAATATGATGATCTGGCCTCATGTTAATTCGTTTTTTGCCCACGGTTGCGCCATGAATAACTGCTACGAGAGATTTTATTCCGAGCTATACAACATGGCTAACCTTGCCATCAATCACGGCAACAGCAATTTCTACGAAATCTACACCCTCCAAGGCCAACCTTCTGGCGGATACCAGTGCGGCGCATTATGGGACCCCAAGCCCCATCAAACCTGGTGCGCCACAGGTTTCATCAACCTCATCGTTCGCGATGTCTTCGGCCTCCAATTTACTCCCGAGGGCATCTCTTTTTACCCTATAGGCATTCCCGATTCCGAGGTCTGCAGCATCTCCGGCCTGCCCTTTCGCAATACCACACTCAATATCACCCTTATCGGACATGGCAAATACATTCGCAGCACCACCATCAATGGCGTTGAAGACGATTACGCTCATTTCGAATATCCCGATAACCCTGACAGCCTTTACAATATCATAATCGAACTCACCTCTACCCCGCAATAACCCGTGCAACATTTCTCCCCATATAGCTCCCCCCTGGGCCCCATGACCATCGCTTCCGATGGCCATGCCATCATTGGCCTATGGTTCAACGGCCAGCGGCATTTCAAGTCCACGCTTCTTCCCGAAGCCATTTGCCTCCCCGACGATGCCATTTCCCAAGCCATCCAGTGGCTCGACATCTATTTCGGCGGCGACATCCCCAATTTCACCCCTCCGTTGCATATCATCGGCACCCCATTTCAGCACTTGGTGGCTGACTGCCTCCTGGCTATCCCTTACGGCCAGACTACCACCTACGGCAGCATCGCCCATCAGATAGCCCTTGGTGCCAACCTGCCCCATTTTTCGGCTCAGGCCGTCGGTGGTGCCGTGGCTCGCAATCCCATTTCCATCATCGTTCCTTGCCACCGCGTCTTGGGCGCCAATGGAGCCCTCACCGGTTATGCCGCCGGCATCGACAAGAAAATATCTTTATTGCAAATCGAAAAAAAAGTCGATAGCCCTACGATACTGACAAACTGATGCTTTTTGAATCGCTAATTTGAAGAACGAAAGTCACCAATCAAATCAACAACTCAACATTAATATCTCATCCCTTATGAACGAAACATTATCCACCATCCATTCTCGCCGCAGCTGCCGCTGCTTCAATCCCCAAGAGATGCCTTCTCGCCAGGTGCTCGAACAAATTGCCGAGGCCGGCACTTGGGCTCCCACCAGCATGGGCGCACAAAACCCCATCATCGTCGTTGTCACCAACAAGGATCTTCGCGACCGCATCAGCCGCATGAACGCCGCTATCATGGGACAGCCCAATTCCGACCCTTTCTATGGTGCCCCATGCATGATGATTGTTCTTGTAAAAGAGTCTGTCAATGCTGCATACGACGGTCCTATCGTTATGCAAACCCTCATGCTCGCCGCCGAAAGCCTGGGCGTTAACAGCATCTGGATTCACCGTGCCAAGGAAGAGTTCGAAAGCGCCGAAGGCAAACAAATCCTCGCCGACCTAGGCATCGAGGGCAACTACATTGGCATCGGCCATGTAGCTTTAGGCTATGCCCTCCAAGCCCTCCCCGAACCCAAACCCCGCAAAGAACATTATATCCATTGGGCAGAATAGTATTCACCTTTTAAATCCACACAAAAATCATGAAATACACCTCCATCCTTTTTCTCGCGCTGCTCTCTTTCGCGGTTTTGTCTTCTTGCAGCCAACAAAACCCTAGCACCAGCCAGGCTGTCGATTCCTCCATTTCCACCGACTCCATCCAAACTCCTTCTAATGAGGTCATCTTCTCACTCATCAGCGTCATTCCCGACCACGGCATCCACGACTCTCCCCAAAAGGCCTTCACCCCCGAATACTACTCCCTCCTTATTGAAGCTTGGGCTATCCCCAACGACTGCCCCGGCGAAATAGGCAGCAACGAATGGCTGTTTTATTTCACTTCCGGCAACGGCGACGGCTGGGACCATGTCGAAAACATCACCACTTCGCTCAAGGGCAGCCAAGCCATCGTCAAATACGACTGCGTATACAGCTACCCCAACACCCCTAACGACCACCACCAGATGCTTCTGCAATTCAATGACAACCATTGGATTATCGCCGACTACGACAACACCAAAGCAGAGCTGCTGAAATACATCCGCCAACAACGCGACTATTTTCGCTCCTCCAAATGGCAGTCCCACCTCCAAAGCCTCGATTATCTCTCCGACCAGCAGAAACAAGAAGCCCAGCAAGACGTCGACAACTACTTCCAACAATACCCTAACGACCGCTAATAAGCACCCCGGCTTTACCAATAACTTCTCAAAGGGGTTATCCGTGGTACATTGGCGGAATAAATCTAGATACTCATTCTCACGGCAAACGGGGCTACCCTCAGGATAAATGAATAATTCGACTAATCAATATCCGGAAAATTGAAAAGTCTCACCTCAGACGAGCACCAATGCCTCTATCCGAATTTGATGAAAACCTAGAATGAAAACTAGAAAATCTAGAATTCATTCTAGGTTTTCTATAAAACCCCGCCATTGATGTACCCCCAAACCAATATCTATACAACTTGTCGCAAACGCCAAACCACACATCTGAAACACAGCCAAATACAACATTATTACCAAAAAGAAAAAATAGTACTGAATCTCTTCGAAATGCCCAAATCTAGAATCCATTTTTGGCCAAACTACACACTAAATATGCGTATTACAACAAAAAATCAATACCCCCGAGTTGATTTGTTGGTTTGATTGGCGGCAGCCACCAATCAAACCAACAAAAATCGATAACCGGTATAGCGAATCATCATTTTATTATACGTAAGACCGCCCTTACGTCCCCCATTCTACGGGGATTCTACGGGGTCTGTCTGTCCCTAATAACGGAGCCACCCCGTAGAAACCCCGTAGAATGGACGAACCAAATACGATGGCAGCGTGTATTTGATGCCGGAATCATGGCCGCAAATGTCGACTACTAATAACTCGTTACTGGATTAATCCTGCGCATATTCGATATGACCAATGGGCCTCACCGAGATACTGTATTGTAGCAAGAGAGGTAATCTAACTGCTGTCCCTAGCAGACAACACCATCCAATTCTCGTATGGTATTGTTGACGAGCTTTTTTTTGAAAATGTTTTCATAGATCAAGTTCTTTGCGCACTTTACTCGCTCTGCTCGTGAAGATATTGCACTGAGGAAATGTCAAAATAAATTTTGCCATTTCACTCGGCTTTTGTATCTTTGCATAAATGTTGCAAATAACAAAGTACATTACAACAAACTGATTTTCACAACAAAGACACAGAAAACAATTATCGCACGTACATCTTTTTTGAAAGTATTTTTTAATTATATTTATTCTTCCAACAAATCACATTATGAAGAAGATAGCTCTGAGCCTTTTCGCATTGGCCTGCACATTAATTATCAGCTGCGGGCAACAAAATCCACAAACCCAAGAAGATTCACAAACCGAAGTCACCATTAGCACTACCGCAGGCGACATCACCGTGGTGCTTTACAACGACACGCCGCTTCACCGCGACAACTTCATCCAGCAGGTCGAGGCCGGATATTTCGACTCCACACTCTTCCACCGTGTCATCCGCGACTTCATGATCCAAGGTGGCGACCCCACCAGCAAGCAGGCCGAACCCGGCCAGTTTATTGGCAACGAGGGGCCCGAGCCCACCGTACCCGCTGAATTCCGCTACCCCACGCATTTCCACAAACGTGGCGCTTTGGCCGCCGCACGAGAAGGCGACGATGTCAACCCTAAGCGTGAAAGCTCAGGCTACCAGTTCTATATCGTCTGCGGGCGCACTTTCCCCACCGACTCACTTTTGGACATGGCCGACAACCGTATGTTTGCCTTCAGCGGCCAGCACATAACCCCCGAACTGCGCGAATACTACCGCAACAACCCCGGCACACCCCACCTCGATGCCAGCTACACCGTATTTGGCGAAGTCATTGACGGCATGGACATTGTTGAGAAAATCCAGACTGCACCCACCGACTCCAACGACCGCCCCCTCACCGATGTGCGCATCCTCGGCACCACCATCAATAAGCAATAGAACCCTCATGGAACTTCAACTGCACAAGAAATTCTATCCCGAGCTCAACATTCACGAACTCTACGAGTTGCTCCGCGTGCGCAGCGAGGTGTTCGTGGTGGAGCAAAACTGCGTGTATCAAGACCTTGACGGCGACGACCAAGCATCTATACACTTGTGGCTCACCAAAGGCGACAAAGTGGTGGCACTCTGCCGCGTATGTCCTGCCGGCACGCACATGCGAGAGGTGTCTATCGGCCGTGTAATCTCCACCGAGCGAGGATGCGGCTACGGCAAGCAGATCATGCAGGCCGCCATACAAGCCGCGATAGAGCATTTCCAGGCAGAGCTTATCGTCATCGAGGCACAATCGTATACCAAAGGATTCTACGAGAGTATTGGCTTCAAGCAAACCTCCGAACCTTTCATCCTCGACGGCATCCCCCATATTGCCATGGTTTACAAAAGATAGCGCATTAATATTACATGAAACAAGCAATCTTTATCATAACAACGCTATTGGCGGGAATGACGAGCATGGTTTGCTGCCCCCAAGCGCAGGCCCAGTGCGCAGAAATGTTCGACACCATCACGCTGGAATGCTACAACGTATCAGACACCAGCATCATGCATCTGCTTGACCGAGTGGTGGATGGACTTGCCAATAGCTACCATTGGAACGATGAGCAAAAATTGAAGAATTGCCTGGAAGACTATCGTAAAAGTCACAGTGGAGATTACCTTGAACTGTATGTCCAAAGCGGAGCCTCACGCATTTGTCCCGAATGCGAGAAGGCACTGCAGATAAACACGACTTTCCACGAACAAGCCGCCCCCAACAATGCTATTGGCTACATCGACTATAAGGGGCGTGTGTTTTTCATCACCTCGAAAGACAAAGTGCTGATGCAGATGCTGCACAAGACGGCGCATACAAGTCGCTTTGCCCATGTTGCATACACATCCGACAACGCTGTTATCTGGGATCCACCCACTTGGATATACCTGTACCGACAGGGATCGTGGCACGTGTATATGGAACTGCCAATGGGCTATTGACTCATACTAACACATGTAAAAGACTGCCATGAAAAAGTTACTGATATTTGTAATGTTGTTTTCTTCTTTTGGGATGCGTGCAATGGCGCAGATCGATAGCACATACATCCCTAAAAATCTCAAGGACTGCATCAGGGTGCTCGACTCCATATTGCCCGACTCCACAAAAGCCCAGTATGCGGCAATTGATGAGTCTGCGTTTATCGGTGCCAGCCATTTCGGCATAGGCTTGACAATCCGCAACACCTGGGGGCTGTGGCGAGGCTCGAGGCTCAGCGAGTATTTCAACAAAAATGGCGTGAAGCATCCCGACGACATGTCGGGCATCATACTCCGTTGCTATCATCGCCACCTCACTGGCAAGCCGATGCGGGTGCACGAACTGATTCGTCACACCCGTCACGCTTGGCGCAAGGAATATGGCCGGGTGAAGACGAGAACGATAAAAGGTGGCAACAACAAAAGTTTCGAAGAGAACGCCGCCTTCCTCAACCTGCCTAGAATTGATAGCGTTACGGGAGCCTATATGGACAATCATGGCAGGAAATTGACGGCGCAGGACTCTGCCTATCTGCAACGCCATAGCGGCAGGTTCCACGGAGTGGCAAGGATAGACACTTGCGGGCACAAAGGCAATGTGAAATCAGTCACGGCCGATTCCCGAAGAGGCAAAAATCGGACAACCGAATACTATGAGTTCGACGAGCAACGAAGAGTGACTAATTGCTATAGAAAGACCTTTAGGAAAGGAGATGACGCAGTCAATTACGAGGATTGCTACCGCTACCACTACGACTCGGTTGGACTGCTGCGCGAAAAGACCGAGTACGACAGTCAATTTGAGCATATCATATATAGATATCGATACGACTACGACTCCAACGGCTACACCATCACGGAATACGACATTGTCAACTGCTACCACCTGGCTGACGGGAGGCGTGACTGGACCTATAATGACGACACGATAGCGGGAATCCTCGATTCCTCCTATCTGGAAATCTATAATGTGGACACCGTACTGCTCGACGAGAATGGCCGCGTGATAGCAGAATTGAAGGGGGACGTGCACTTCTACCAATACGACAGCCTCGGCCGCATAGTGGTATGGCTGGCGGCTTGGCACAACTCAGAAACGGGCTGGTATGTACCGCTGGGCGGCGCATATTTCTACGACGAAGGCGACGGCAGGAACTACTATATCAATTTCAGAAATAACAATGTGACGGTGATCTATACCGACAAGCACGGAAACGAGATCCGCAACTGCTTCCAAGACTACAAAGGCAAGCGGGCACCGAGATGCCTCCGCATCCGCTACGACCGCCACGGCAACCCAAAACGAATCAAGAACCTACGCGACGGTTCAACCATTAAGTATCATTTCCGATATTATTGATCCTAACAAGTGGTGGCTGGCCCTCGCGCTGACAATTACCGAGAGTCGCCCCAAAGAGAAAGTCATCGTCATCAAACTAGTAATAAACCTCACTAATCATAATAATCAACAAAAAAACAATTTCTGACATGCAGAATTCTAAGAAAAAGGAATACACCACCAATGATTACCGAGGGGTAGGGGCTTTGTGCTTGCTGTTATTCGGCAGCATTGCAGGCTATTTGTCGCAGTATCTGATGCAAGACGGCCATATCGATTTACCCGGACTGATATTAGTGATAGGTTTTGCCGGATTTGCCTTGTTGGGGCTGGTGTGCCTGCTGTTTCCGAATGCGCTGATGAAGCATGACCGCCAAGAGACCAAAGACAGGGAGAATGATGTGTTCCGCCAAGTCAGAAAAGATTTTGTCATCAATCAAGTCATCGTAGCCTTTTCCCTATTGCTGATTGGTTCTTTTATGGTATATGGCGCAGTAACTTTCATCAAGGAAGTTGCCGGCATTTCGGCCGAGCCTGAGACCGAAAGCCTGGCTGTGGTGGTGAAGGATTGCGTTAGACATGAGCCAGGAGCGAAATCGTCACATTACTATTGGACACTGACGACAGAACAGTTGCCCAAGGTGAGATTTGATGCAGAATTCCCCATTCATGCCTTGCCGGGCGATACCGTGCTGCTACGGGTCGATGCCGACGACTTCCACGCCTATGTAGCCAAAGATAGGGAAATGACGTTTGTAGAGAAACATGTGAACATCAATATAGTAAAAGTGGTCAGCCTGACGAGAAACAACTGGAAAGAGGGATACTCAGAGACTTATCATGGCGAAGAAGAATCGCCAGTCTGGGTTGGAATAATTGTTTTTGTGCTTATGGTCATCATCGGATTTATCATCTTCTACGATGTGAAGAGTGTTCGCGAATATCGTCAGAGATGTCGCGAAGAGCTCACAAAAAAACAATAACCAATGTGTAACTATATGAAGTATTTCTCGCTACGCATATTCTTGGCGACAGTCCTACTGCTTGGCTCGCTTATGAGCACATCGTGTGTATCCATCGAGATGTCAGCAAGAAGAGGTGAAGAGTGGACCCGTAAATTATCTTTTGGGGACACTATTTCATACGATGCAAATGGGCCGACTATTATCCTTTCGTGCTGTCTAGAAAATAGCCCCGACTATATATCGGCCATTGGGAAAATCGGTGCTTTCTTTACTGAGACTCAACAACTGTGGTATTTCTTTAATCATTATGACTATATTATCCACATCATCTCCGACACTTGCGAGGCAGTTACCCTTGATTCTGTAGCAGTACGAAACAAACGGGGCAAAGATATTCCATTCCATGTAGTGAGCTGGATCCCCAGAACACGAATCCATGATGTGATAATGGACACCATCTCTCAGATTCCAAGTACCCTCAGCACAGGAACCTATAAGCATGCAGGTTCGAGGAAAGAGGCCTTGACTCTCCGAATCATCGTGGATAGGCATTACTGGTGGGTCAACTCGCTCGACATCGATTTCTGCCTTTCCATACGTGGGGAGCAGAAGCGCTACCGCACCCAACACAGAAAGATGGTGTTTGTCGATTGCTATTTCCGTCTATAATAGACACTTTGTGTTGTGCATTTTGCTGGCAGTCACGCACTAAATCACACTTTTCTCCGTTATCATAACAACAATGGTTCGGTAGAAAATAGTTAACAATTAGGCGGCAGGAGCCGCAATATTAAAGAGTTCTTTGACAATTTTGGCATTTATTGACTTGTTCGGACGGAACCCCGATATGATAAAAATCGGTTCATGATATATGCGTTGTATAACAGCGACTTAAGATTTGCCATGGAGAAAGCGGGATAGTGTTCCCTGATGACCACCTTTGCCACATTGATGGCAGCCAGAGAGGCATTGAAGGCGAAATCCAGTTTGGCAAAGTCCCTGGCCTGGCATTCGCAGAGCCCGGCAAACTGCTTTCCGTCGCGATAGCAAAACTCGATTTGGAAACGCGTGCGGTAGTATTCCACGACATCCTTCGCACTCATATCTGTATCGGTGGAGAAATAGAGGATGTGTTTCCCATCCTTGGGCTGGAACACCACCAGCCTCACATTGCGCTTGAGGGACTTGGAATATACGATGGCGGTGTAGAAGCCGCCTTCGTCGGCATAGATGTGCACCTGCCTGAATTTCCCCATGTCGAGATTGTCGAAATCAATCTTTCCGACATATTTTCTTGGTCGGCTTTTCTTTCCGGTAGGCTCACCTTCGTGCAGGTACATCAAGGCTGCATTGCTACGGAATCGGCTGACGAAGTGGAAGCCTTCTCTGACCAGGCCGTCGACGAATTCGAATATTGCAAAGTAGGAATCTGCCACGATGTGTCGTGAGAGCTCCAACAGCTTCTCTTTGTTTGCAAGGATGCATGTGAGATACCATTTCGGCAGGCTCAGTCCACATTCTGCCAGAGACTTTGGAGAGGGCGTCTGCACGGCTTTCATCGAGATGCAGTCTTTGAGGTCGATGTCGATCAGGCCTATGCCCAGAATCTCCAGACCGTGCTTGACTGCCTGAGCGCACCCTGACCAGAACTGACCGATGCCCTGAGTATGCTTCCCCGACTTGGAAATATGACTTTGGTCTAGGGCTAGCGCTTTTCGTGAGGAGGCCTGGAACAGCTGCTTGCTGAGCTCGTTGTTGAAGTCAATCCATTCAAAATGTTTGGTAAAGTTCTTCCTGAAGGTCTTTTCGCAGTAATTTCCATAGATTCCCATCTGAGTAAAATTTGCTTTTCTGGGCAATAAAACGAATAGCATCAGCGTTTCTAAACGGAGCGTCCATAAGCTTGCTTATGAGACCGGAGAGCAGAAACGACTTGAACAGAGTGAAAAGCGTTTCTATTAAAAAGTTGACAAATGCCTTTTTGATGC
>JAGHRY010000272.1 GCA_018066145.1 Candidatus Colimorpha merdihippi
GAAAGTGGCTGTATTTGTGGATGGCGAATTCTGGCATGCGCGCGATTGGCAAACGGCCCAGCTGCGCATTCAAAGACGCCGTGAATATTGGTGGCCAAAGATTCAGAACGACATACGTCGCGATTCGCAAGTGAATGCCCGCCTGATGGACATGGGCTGGAAAGTATTGAGGTTTTGGGATAGCGAAGTGCGCAAACATGTGGCAAGTTGTGCCGATAAGGTAGAAGAGGCGTTGCGCGAAAGCACTTTACTCCACCTCCATCGGGTTTATGACTATGATACCCAGTACGACGACCTAGTGATAGACCAAGCTGCCGAACCCGACTTGATGTATGATAATTAGCATCGGCGAAGTGTTAATACGATGATGTCAGGGACAAAAAAAATGTACATGTCGTTTTTTTTTAGTATCTTTGCAAAAAATAATAACACGTATAGAATTATGAAAAAGTTTTTAGTTTTATTTGCAGCTGCGTTGATGATGGCTGCATGTGGAAAGGACGAAATTATACCCGATCCTGTTCCTAATGACACCACCCAGGATCCTGTAGTTGTGGATCAGATTGTAAACATCATTCATGAGAATATCGGACAGGAGGAATTCAAGTGCCGTTTCGAAAAAGCTGATTCGTGTGTGGCATACTGGATTATGGAGGCCGAACCCGGCACTCAAGAGCAGTTTCTGCCCATGTTTGGTTTCTCCTGCATCGAGGATGCCGTTCAGGCTTGGGGCATCAAGTGCGTGGGCGATACCGCTTACACTTGGAAAGAGTTGGCTCCTGCTACCGATTATGTGGTTTATGTGGTAGCTACCACAGCCACAGGCCGCTATATGGTTACCGATACCTTGCGTACCGCTTCCCGCGGCGGTCATGGCGAAAGCGTGATTACCGTTTCGGTGGATAACATCACCGCTACCAGCGCCAGAACCATAGCCATGCCCAACGAAGAGACTGCCTTGTTCAAAGATTTGGTGATTACATGTGAATACTTCAACGAAATTGGTGCCGATAGCGTTCGTTCGTTGATAATGAACGACTACTACGAACATTATTCTTCCGACGTGTGGATTTGGGAGAGTTTGGATCCTTCCACCGATTATTATTTCTGCGCCATGGGCAAAAATATCGATGGCGTTTGGGGCCAGATGGCAACCACCAGCTTCTCAACCCCCGCTTCAAAATAAAATATTGGTAAATAAAGAATACAAAAAAAAGTCGCCTCGGCGACTTTTTTTGTATGTATTCAGGAATGAATTATTGGGAATGATTTCGGCGGTGGATCGGTTTATCTTGTTCTAAATCAATTCTCCCTATGCGGTAAGTGAGACTGCAGCTAATATATCTACTCAATGGTTTCAATTGGCTGTCGTTGCTCAATAGCGGGTGAGTGGAGGATTTGTCCCATTGGTTCCAATTGAAAATATCGTTGATTGTAGCATTAATTGATAGTCGATGATTCAATAAATCGATATTTGTGCCAAGATCAATGGTTTTGTGTGTGAGCGTGGTTACAAAAAGTGTTTGGGTGGGACTTGTATAATTGGCATTGGCAAAAATCTGAAGCTTTCCCCATAGTTTTGTCCAAAAATTCAAACGGGCCGCATAGCAGAGCATTCCGTTTTTGCAGTCCAGCCCCGGCGATTGAAAATACAACTGATTGTAATATAAATCAGTACTAAATCTTAGGTTTAAAAAAGCATTGGGTCGGAAGCCCAGATTTAGCGACAGTCCGGTATTGTATGATTGCCTCAAATTCACCGGAAGTTGATATACAATATATTGGTTTAGATTTGCCGAGTCGAAAGAGATGTTCTCATAATTTACTATCTGACTGTTGTTCAGGTGGAAGTGAGCCAATAGCCCTATAGTGGCTGTCTGGTTTTGGTTGAATCGTTCCCAGCGGCTCTCAAAAATATGAGTATTCGGCATTTGAAGGAGGGGATTACCTACCGAAAAACCATCCAGATGATAGGTTCTATACAACGAGTAGGAACCAATCTCGGGAATGCTGGACCGAAAAGTATAGCTGGCGCTGAATACCTGCTGCTGAGACGAATAAGTGAAGTGAAAGGATGGAATCAGGCATCCATAGAGGTGGCTGGTGTTGAATTCTGGAGCATTTTGATAGTGTAATTTCTGTTTGGAAAGTTCTGTTCGTAGGGCCGCTTTAAAGGTGAGCTTTTTCCATCGATGCAGATAGCTGGCAAACATGTTTCCTTCCATTTTCGTAAGATGTGTTTCTTTGCTGAGAAAACTACACAAGCGGTATTGCTGATTGCTTAATGTATCTGTTATACAAGAGTTTGTTTTGTTAGTTAATGCGCCATCGAAGCCTATTTCGAACTCGTTGATGAACGATTGTTGTGCGGTGTCGTATATACCCCAAGGGTGACAATAAAGGGCCTCTATGCCGTGGAACAAGTCTTGCAAGGTGTTGTTTTGCCGATACTGAATATCGTGATTGGGGAGGGCGGCATAATGTCTTTGCAAGTTTACCAAACTATCGCTTTTCCAGCAGCTTCCAAAATAACCTATAGAAAAACTGTGCGGAGTGGTGTCGTCAAATAGATGTTCGTACCAAATACCATCCAGGTAGTCGAAAGACGACAACGCAAATGGTTTGCAGGAGTTTTCGTTGAACGAATAATCTCCTGGCCGTTTGTAGAATTGGTGCCGTGTGCCTTGGGTGGTGGATTCCCAGCCCGCCCAATGTGGCGATAAGGCAAACCAACCAAAAAGATTATTGAGGCTGTCCAATTTATAGCAAACATCCATTGATATCATGGCATTGGCCTCTTTGGATTTTCTATTAGTGCGTATAAGACTGGTTTGCAACGTGTCGTGTGTTTCTGAAAACAGAATTTGGCTACAATTGGAATAGTGGGAATCGTTGGCTATTCCTCCGTTGGCATAGAGCGAAAATTCCCATTTGTCGTTCTCGAAAATATATGACGTCCAAGGCAAAAGGGTAGGAGTGGTGTTGCCGTTACAGCCCAGACTAATAAATTGATTCTGCAACGAATGTCTATTGGTAACTATGTTCACTACGGGTCCGCTACCCCCATATCGAGCCGAAGGATTGCTGATAACTTCTATGCTTTTGATGTTTTGAGACGTCATAGTCTTGAGGTATTGTTTGAGCGACTCCTCGTTCATGCGGCATTCGCGGCCATTAATCCATATACTTACAGTTTGTGTGCCTCTAAGCCGGATGTTGCCTTCAGAGTCGACCGAAAGACTGGGAGCATTCTGTAGGGCGTCTATTGCCGTACCACTTTGAATGCTAGGGTCGTTGGCTGTGTTGTAGATGTTCTTTTCTCCATCTACCGAATAAATGGGCTTCAACGAAACAATGCTCACCTCGCTCAGCAGCTGTCCGGCTTTGAGATACAATGTGTTGAGATGAAAATCGGCATTCGTGGATATTTCGATAGGCTCAAACAGCCTTTCGTATCCTACCATACTGATTCTAAGAATGTAACTTCCTTTTTGATTAGTGGATAATAAAAAATTGCCCGATTCGTCGCTTATACAACCTTTCACCATACATGAGTCGTTGGCATTAAGTAACGAAATATTGGCATACGGTATGCTTTCATGCGAGGCCTTGTCGGCCACGTTGCCACGGATACAATATTGTTGAGCAAAAGCCTGAGTGGGTATTGCTAGATATGTAATGATTGATATTTTTTTCATTTATCGATTATTTAAGTAATAAGTAATCTATCTGCCTCGTAATCATACAAAGCAGTGGTAACAGACTAATAACAAAGTCTTTAATATACGTAACTTAAATAATCGAAGGAGGTCCTCTTAGCGGTAGTCTGCCGTCTGGCGAGGCGGCGACGGATTGGCAGATGTAGGGTTGCCAATTAATGAAAACGAAAGATTGAGCAGGCAATTCTGCCGCTTGGGGCAGGTCGACATTAGAGTCTATCTGATGCTGTAGGACGTCAAAACTTTCTTCGTCCTGAAAAGATTCGTCATTGATGTCAATGGCATAGTTCGTTCCCTGCTCCGGAGAATAATATTCGTACATGCTCAATCCCAACGTGATTGAACACAGCAAAGGCAGTATGGCACGAAACAGTATACCCATGAATTGTATTTTATTGTATATGAAACGTGATTCTGTTTCTTTTATTGCATTAGCTGTATTCCTTAGATTCAACTTCGAAGTGCACCACCGTTGTGCTAAGATGGCAAGAATTGTTTTTTGGGGGGAAGAAAAGTTCAATAGTTTTCTGTGGCGAAGGTCGAGTTCGGGCTGAACAAGGAGGATGTATTCGTTAGAAAGAGTGGATGGATCCGTGTTATTGGGGAGAATTGCCGAACATGCTTGTTTGTGTTCTCAATGAGATCTTTCGCCCAATGGGGAATCATGGTGGGTGAAATAGACTTTGGTGTGAAGCATTTTGGCAATACAGGCTTCGCCATAAGCATTTTCTTGAAAGTGCCCTCGATGAGAGCGTAGGCTGAATAGTGAAGAGCTATCATTAATCACACAAATTTTTGGATGCCGATTACACTTTTCATTAATACCCCTATCGTTTTTCATTCGACTCATTCGACTGCGCCTAAAAGCTCCTTATTATGCCCATTTCGGTTTGCATCACATCTACCGCCATAGGCAAACAACATTCATTATATATTGTTGAATTCTAGCTGATAGCAAGCATTCCACCGCATCTGCATAACCCCAACAATATGCCTAATAACGTTGGTCGAAATACCCTGCGTCTAGTCGAATGGCAGTCGAATGTAGTCGAATGATTCGACTACAAATCTTTCATATTTTGCCACCCGCTTTCGCCAATGGTTACCTAAATTCCATACTTTCAATGTACTCATACCTATGCAATTACAACCAATCAACCTTACCTATTCGAGACCTAGCATGCTATCGAATTTAACAAAAAATTATGCTCCCAGTCGAATATCCCACATTTCTCAACATCACCCACCCAAATAAGACTGTGATTCTACCCGCTCCAAAATTGACCTTCTGCCGTTCTTCACGCGGGGTTCATGCGGGGTCGTTGCGGCCATACTGCGGTATATGCCCCGCAACATCCCCGCGGTATCAGCATCACAATTCCCCAAACAATGGTGTGCTACCTGTTGCTCATTTGGCTGAAAGCACCATTTGAGCATTCTGTTTCTGCAGTGGAATGGTGTGGTGTAGGCCGAAGCCTGGAAAAATGGTTGAATTCAGTGCTGGTTGTAGGCTGCGTATAGGTGAAATTGGGCGTTTTTGTATATTTCTACGTTTAAGAAGTGAAGGAAGAACGAAGCAACATAAAATAACGGACGAAGAATTGATGAATAATTAAAAAGGTAATTGTTTGTAATATAGTGATCTATATTTGAATGTTATGGATTAACATTTTTTGCAAAGATACGAAAAATATTTGATGCTTTTGGGTCGAATGGCCACTTGCCTGAAATTTTTTTTCATACCCGCAAAAAATACAGGAAAAGGGGTGAGAATATGGGTTGTTTTTTGGGGGAGAATAACTCTTTTTCATGAGGAAATGTTAGCTGTATGCTATTTAAAAACTTGATTTCCAGTCGTGATGGAGAATAGGATTCTTTTTCGTTCCATTTCATCTAGGGGACACAATATTCGGGTTGAAATAATGTCGGTGTAGGGCCGCTGTTGCTTCGTTGTAGCTCCGAGGTAGGTCCGACTATCACTCGGACCTACCCCATACCTACTATGGGTCTTCTCCTCCTTACCTAGCCCAACCGAGGCCACATCTTCTATGCTGAATGAAAATGGTATGAGGCTTGATTGTGGAGCAAACTCATCTAGTATCAAGTTAATTATGCGAAAACACCAAATA
>JAGHRY010000035.1 GCA_018066145.1 Candidatus Colimorpha merdihippi
AGCAGAGGTTCCAAGTTATTGAGATTGATTGGAACGCAAGGGCTTGGAAAGATTACATGCAAGCTAAGTATCCTTGGTGCGCAATGAATCCCGAGCGCGACACGCTTAGTTACTATGTGCCTCGCATTAATCCGGAGGTTGATGGTATCAGGTGGAACCAGCTGTCCCCTCGTGATACAGAGAAAATGCTGGTCTGGGCCCATGATGCGTGGGGCAAGGAAGACTACGTTAATCGTATCAACTACATTGAGCTGTTGTACGATAAGCGAACCGCCGAATCTATCAAGGACACCATTGAAGGTCTGTACTTTCGTAAACTGTCCTCTCAGCGAGAGCAGCTTGAAAGCACCCTTAACTTCCAAGGATACGGCGACTGGGTTCAGGAACACGCATCGCTGTCGGACCGCGACTTCTGCCCTGCCCTTAAGAACGAAGTGGACATATGGTCCACGCTGGAACTAGTGTTCGAGAATCTCCAGGTTACTTCCAAGGTTGAACTACACGAGATGGAACCTTACTAAGTTAAGTGAAGGAGAGTATATGTATATATACGACTATGATGCGGAGCTTCCGCTCAACTTCAGTAAGGACGGTAATCCGGTTAAGCTTGGTACCATCTGGGTAGCAGAGTCTGCTGCGGATGCTAACAAGATTAAGACAGCCGGTCGTCCTTACATTCGTTTCTCTGGTGGCAAAGACCAGTTGACCAAGCTGGTCATGCTGCCCTACCTGATGGCCAAGTTCCCTTATATCAAATGGGACAAAGTCCTTGATGTAAGTAGGAGACGTCAGGTACTTGTCTCTGTACCAGGTGGTGAGTGTAACTCTACCCATCCTGCTGATGCCAAAGACTCCGGTATCAGTGACATGGCAACAAGCGCCCGTGTCTTTACCAATAAGGGTAAGTCGCTTACACCTGGATTCCAGCAGGTAGACATCAGTGAATACTGGGGTCAGATGGAATCCATTGTTGACGTTGTGAAACTGCAACAAATGAAACTACTGCCTATGTTCTTGGATAAGATTGTTGAGGCAACTCTGTCCAGGGCTGATGACCTGCGTTGGCAGGAGGGTTACAACAAGAAGCGTGGCCTCTGTGTTGGTAACTATAATGACCTCATTCAGGCAGACAACCTGCTCATCATTGATGTCTCCGCATCTATTCCTCGTGGTGTGTCTAGTACCATGCTTGCCTTGGCTGACACACTAAGGGAACAAATGAAGGCTGACCTCATTATCACTGGTGGTTGCTCTAAGTTCTGGAAGTATGGCGACGAGTTGCCTAGCCCTCAGGAACTGAGGGATATGATTCCTCTTGGCAATGAGTGCTACCAGTTTAAGAGCATTCTGAAGAGGGATATCTTCGGTCGCACCTATGATAATATTGTATCCTTCGGTGACTTCGATTGTCCCGGTATGCTGACCAATAGGGAAGTATCTGATGCTGTTGGTACCAGGGTTGGTAAGCTGTATAGCTTCCGAGTAATTGACCCCAAGTGGTCCTGGGGTACTGACCGCTGGGAAGAGCCGGTTGGCTATTGTAAGTGGGTCAGTGAAGTATGTGTCAATTATGATTACGAGTGTGACACCGAATGGATTAAGGACTTGAAGAGTAGATAGGAGACCTATGGACATCACGCAGTTCCCGCCTCCACCTGTAGAACAGAGCTGGTACTTCTGGTGTTACCAGGCTGGACTGCGTGGTGTTGCATGGGAAGACATCTATGCTTTTGCTAATTTCGAGAAAAAAATTCTCCGACCAAAGGACCATGACAATTGGTTCCGAGGTTACCACAAGAACCAAGACCCGTTTGCTATCGAGCAGCAGCCGGTTTGGCGTCAGACAGATACGTTAACTATTAACCAATTTGCTACCAGACCAGCTGACTATCGAGAGCCCATAGACTATTTCATTCCGTGCACAAAGGACTGCCGTCCTCTTGTCAAGTGGTCAAAGACAAGGTGTACAGAGATGCAGGCTTGGGCTTATAGAAACTGTGAGGTACTAGGTAGGAACTTAAAAGGACTCAAGCTTGTAGTCCTTGATATAGATGGCGACCATGATGGTACACCTGACTGGGAAGTAATCAACTATTGGTCTCGCTTTTTAAACTATACTTTCTCAAGAGTTAAGGTTGATGGCCAAGGCAGACCAGTCAGTTTCCATCTTGAGTTCTATACTGACCGTATCATTCCTACTATGCACTTCTATAAGCTGGACCTGTTGGGTAACATGAATAATCAGGTTCAGTACCTGAAGCCTAATAAGATTGCCAACAATATTCCAAGGGCACCCTTGGATGATTATGTACTAGGAGAGCTCAATGCCTACATTAAACAACATGAGTATGCTCGACTGGATCGAGCTTATGACCAGTGAGAGACTGGGCACTGATACCAAGGAAAAACTTGGTGAGCTGAAGAAACGAGCTGACATGCTGCTTCATAACTTTGGCGTCAACGATGCTGCCTACATTGAGGCAGAGGCAGAACTTGCTGCCTTCGTTGAGCGCATGAACTTGGCAGGAGGTTACGATGCCCTCGCTTAATAACAACAAGTATATCCAGACCATCGACATTCTCAAGAACACTGACATCTTCGGTTGCATCACCGGCTCTAGTCTCTGGGCTTACGATACTGACATCTCTAGCTGGGACTCCGACGTTGATATCTTTGTCTACACTGAGATGGCCTTCATGGATGCAGTGGCCCAGGTTAAGGCACTAGGTTGGCACCTTGCTACTGAAGGCGAGCGCTGGAAGTGGAAGCGTACCAAGGAACATGGTATGAAGAAGGTCAAGGGTGGTCAGCCTATGTGTACCTTGAAACTGAACCGAGAAGGTTGGCCTCAGATTAACATTAGTATCAAGCCTAACCAGGGTTCCGTTTGCGATGTCATCACTGCCTTCGACCAGACTTGTATTATGGCAGGCTGGGACATCAAGAAGAAAATCATGCTTGACTTCCGTGACATGTGGACCGGTGACAAGTGGACCTCTATGTTGAATCCTCTTCGTGACCAGGACTATGAAGCCTATACTACTAAGACCTGGTTGCGTCAGACTGATAGGTTGCAGAAGTACCACGACCGTGGCTTTGATGTCAGTATTGCTACCAAGGGTTACATCACTATGATTGATGAGACCTTGAAGATTGGTAACCTGTTCCCTCAGTCTGAAGCAAGCGTTGTGTTCTTCGAAGAGACTACTAGCGAGTTCGCTAAGATTAGGGATAGCCTCAAGGCTTTCCTCAAAGAGGAGTATGAGATTAATGAGTGAGCACATTATTGACACCAGTGTTGTTCCTAAGTCATGGAATGTCAAAGAGTTCGCCATTGACAAAGTGACTCGTTGTGAAGACTGCATGTTCCATGATGATGGTTGGTGTCATGTCTGGGAAGCTGAGACTATTCCGGATGGTTGGTGCTACCAAGGAGCTGAGTCTGATGAAGACTATTGTGTGAAGATTGAGGAGGTTCTGAATGTCAGAGCAGTTGCATGAGTGGTGTCTTGAGTTGTTGACCAATGCTACAGGCGAGCGCCTGCCTGATGGTCACTCAGTCAAGGAAGAAGAGTACAAGTGGCACGGCTTTGCTTCTCATGGTTACCGCAACAATGATGTTGTCAATAGCATGATCGCCTTCTTCTATGAGCATGGCGAGATTCCAACTGACAGCAAACCTTGGTGGGCTAGTAGCCGCAACAAGGAAGCCGTCAAAGAATACATGGAGTGGGCAAGAGAACACATGGATGAGGAAGACTGGCTTGATGTAGATACGAAAGCACGCGGTGTCATTCCATATATCGTTATCTATCGCGAACATCCTGAGTGGTATCTCATCCAGTGTGACTATCTACCTGGTAGTTTGTTGGCAACTTTCTAAGAGAAAGGAAAGATATGGCATACGATCCGTTTGCAATCAGGGGTGCACAGACTGACCGCATCAAGTGGAACTTCAGTAACCCCAACGAGGTGGACTACAATCCGTCCATCACTGGCGACATTGTTGAGATTCGCCAGGTCCAAGCTAAGAATCACATGACAGGCCAGCGTGAAACCTGGCCTGATGGCAACCCTAAGCTGAACATGTGCTTCGTGCTTGACGTGCCCGATCTTGGCGGCGAGGTTGGCTGGGTCTTCAGTCCCAAGTCGGCTGCCGCTGATGCAGTCAAGGCTGCCCTTGCTGCCGCTGGTCTGCCGGGTAACAGCTGGGCCAACATGGCACAGATGAATGTCACCATCAGTACTCAGGATGGTGTCTATGGCGCAGGCCATCCGCGTCCATGGCAGGTGGTTGTCAACGGCCCGGCAACCGCTGCGTTCCGTGGCCTGTTCCCATTTGAACCTAGACAGGAACAGTCTCCGCAGCAGCAGGCACAGCCTCAGGCGCAGCCTATGCAGCAGCAGTATCAGCAGCAGGCTCCGCGACAGGCGCCGCAGTTTGATAACCCGCAGTTGCAGCGTAGCTTCAATGCGGCAAGTGCTGCTGTCCGTCAGTCACAATTCAATGTGCCTAACCCGCAGCCGCAGTACCAGAACTTCCAGCAGAATCCTCAGTATCAGCAGATGACACAGGCGTCTCAGCCGCAACCTCTGCCGTATAATGATTACGAGCAGGTACCATACGCTGACGCTGACATCCCCTTTTAGCCAACTCGTTGAATCACAACCCTGGTTTCAAATCCTAATGAAAGGAAACAAATATGACTAAGCTTCTGACTATCGCCAAGGACCAGCTGCATGTAGCAGGAGGTTACCTCCTGGATGCTGAGGACAACATCATTGCTGTCCCCAACCAGCGTGAAATTATCTTCCAGTTCAACCAGCTGCTGCATGACCTGGAGCTTGCTGCTTACGTTCAGGAACAGCCTGATTACTCTCCGGCTCCCACCACTGCCGGCTTCGGTGCCAAGAAGAAGTATGTCTTCGCTGAGCCTGACGACTGGGCAAAGGAAGCATTGGCTGCCAAGGAGCTGGAGGCCAAGACTCTGGATGCTGCTCTCAAGGAAGTAGCTGATGCCCAGAAGGTTGACGAGCAGATGCACCAGGTACTTGAGCTTGTCCACTTCTGTGAGACCGAAGAGTTCACTGTGCCCGAGGATTACGAAGGCATCTGTGGTTGGGACGAGCGCGTGCTCCTGATGGATGGCTGCTTCATTATGGAAGCCTTCATCCATATCAACGAACAGAAGGCGCGCACCCTTCAGGGCCCCAAGACTGGTAGCCCTGTCTGCAACTGCAAGCCCACTGTGGAGCTGTAGTGCGTAGCTGGAACCATAAGGTTAACCCCGCTTGGCTTCTTGCCAGGCGGGGTGTGGTCACTGCCACCGAGCTACGTGACTTAAGAACCGCTTACAAGAAAGCTACGGTGGCACAAAAGAAGGGAGTATCAATTAATGAAACTGTGGCTGGCCTATGGGCTGAGAAGCACAGCCTCGAAGTTGATCCCTATTCCTCTGGAGCAGCAGCGCGCGGTCACCATCTCGAACCCTATGCTGTCCAAGAGTTTAACGAGTCTTACCCAGAGATGCATCATTGGGATGACTGTATCATCACCGATGGATTCCTTGGGTTCAGCCCTGATGCCATGGACGTTGAGCAGAATGAATCTTATGGTGTTAAGGTGCACTACTCGGAACTGGTGGGACAACCTACGTCCATCCTTGAGATTAAGAGTTACTCGGCAAAGAACCATATCAAGTCGTGCATCACGGCGAAGGAGAAGCTACCTGAAAGGTACCAACTCGCCGGGGCTATGGCTGTCTGCCCGTCCATTGAAGAGGCGTACCTCATCTTCTACAACCCTTCACATGAGGTCGGCAAGTTCGTGGTTCACTACACCCGTGAAGAACTACAGGAGGAGATTAAGGAAGTCAGAGAACTGGCAGCCTGGGTCCGCCTTCAGTTCCAAACCTGCGACAACAAGCTGGTGTCTTGCCGCACGTCGTTTACAGAGGATGCAATCTATAAGGATTACCTCGAAACCCAACAGCTAGATAACAACTTCACTATCAGATAGGAGAAGCAATGACTCTGAAAGTTGTCAACAAGATTAAGTGGAAGGTCTCCGACGAGGAATTGAAGGCAGCAGGTGTTAGCAAGGAGAAGGTCGAACACGCCATCAAAGTCCCCTTGCTGATGAGGGTCACCGAGGGTGAGCCTCCCATTATGATTGATGATCTCTATGATGGAACCAAGGTAGCCTTTGCTTACACGAATGCCGACGATTCCGAACTGCATCTGGTCTATGGTTCTGTCACCATGACTGACAATCCTGAGGAGCCCAAGTATTGGGAGCCAGATCGTAATACCCTGCACAAGATGTTCGCTAAGGACCACCCGAAGATTCGCCATCGTGTTAACCAGTGGCTCGCAGAAGCAGGCTGGCCTGTTGAAAGCTGGTCGATAAAGTGTGACTACTTTGCTGCTTGCATTGTCAATGGCGAGGGACTTGATACTCGTGTCCATCGTAACATCGAGTTCCCGGATGTACTCTAGCTATGAACGAAGCTGAGTGGGAAGTTGCTATGGATGACCTTGAGTTCTACCGTGACTGGATTGACGACCAGATTGTAGAGCAGCATTATCAGGAGGAACGTATGGACGAGGAACTGGAAGAGCTGTACGAGAACCTCGACTTCTATTCCGACTGGATTGACGAGCTTGAAGAACTTGTTGACGAAAAGAGTCGGAAGATTTACGAGCTTGAAGAGCAGCTTGAACATCAACGAAAGGTTATCCTCTCTTTGCGTAATAAGAACAGTCAGCTTATTGGAGACATCAATGAGCTGCTTGATGAGAAGGAGGAAATCTTACATGGCTACACTACTGCTTGAGTATGATGACTTATGCGAAACCATGTGGGGCCATTGTACTGCTTGCCGTGCTGCTATCATGGAAGCAGAAGCTGGGTACAACTTCTGTCCTTACTGTGGTGAGCCGTTCCTTCACTGTGAAACATCGACGACCTTTAAGGAGTTTGAATTGAGCAAAGAGTTCAATGAGGAACTGAATGAGTACAACTACTATGAAAAACCTGAGGGCCCATTCCTTGAGGACTATGTGGACTACGAGGATATGACGCCCGAGCAGAGGCAGGCGATTCTTAATGGGGCTAACTAAGAGACAAAAGCTGTCTCGTCCCCGTAAGCCTAACTATGATGCCTACGTCCTATACAAAGGCGACTGGGTAGTAGGAGTGTTCGACACTCTTGATGCCATTGCTACCTTCACTGGGTTCGAGCGAGTCACTGTGGCACAGTGGTCGCAGCCCAGTTACCGTAAGGCATTTGACGAAGGCAAGCATCTTCGGAATCATTATCTGATTCAACCCGTTAAGTTTGACGGGCATGATGTATAATATAAGTACGGGGTCAATATCGTAGTCGTGGCTAAGCCGCTACCTATGTCACGGCGTTAGGCTTAAGACCCTTCTCCCTAATGGCGCCTGGTGTGTGGACCACTGGGTGCCAACCTATCTGATATGGAGCAGAGCACGACCAACTGAACCACTCCATAGTATCCTGGTTCTGAGTTGATTGCACCCATGTAGAAAGGACAGGAAATCCCTTTAGGTACCTGAGGCGTGTCGGGTGCCTACTGACCCTGTTAGAATCAGGTGGAAGCATGAGGTGCCACGCGCTAAGCTGGCCTAGCAGCACGGTTGGCAAGTATCAGGAAACTTGTCCTACGGGTTAGCGACTAGGTATCGCCCCGTGGCCATTGCGGAGTGATGTAACGGTAACATCTGGGGCTCATAATCCCAGTCTCCGGGTTCGACTCCCGGCTCCGCGACCAATGAAAGGAGCACGAATGTTTCGTGTTGAATCATATTTCCAAGCTGACGAACGTTCTTCCGGAACGTGGACCTGGGAAGGAGACTTCCAGGAACTTGAGGAAGCAAAGGAGTTCGTCAAGAAACGCAAGCAGGCTGGCTCTCTTTCCGAGTTTCATATCTGGGAAAAGAAGCTAACCTGGGCTCCAACTTAGGCTTAGTAACTAGGCTTACTCATAGTATGTGTACACAACAAGTTTCCTCCTGCGAAAGCTTGAAGGAGTAAAACCGTGGTCTTGTGAGTGGCACATATAGAGGCGCTGGTGTATCGACCAGGACGGCATCAGTAAATGAAACCTATGCTACCAGGTTGCAGAGGGAGGGTACCGGAAGCCATCCCTCAGTTTGGAAGTAGCTACCCGGGGTGCCCGGAAAGAATAGGTACCACATGTAGCAGCAGGCGCAACCTGCGCTGCAACATTTATGCAGTCCCGTCCGGGGGGCTGCCTTTTTTTTTTTTTTATTTGTTAACTTGTTGTTAACTTATTTGTTACCTTGTTTCCGTAAGGAACTTAACTAGTTAAATGTTTTGCGGTTAGACACATTTTTTTTAACTAGATGTCAGGCGTGCTTCGCACTTTTTCCAGCGAAAGATGGTTGGGGTTTCGCACTTTTCCGGATATTGAAAACGTGGGGAATCGCATCTTTTCCAAGATTTCAGGAACTATAATACATGGTATGCTACATGAATACTCAATGTGGTACAATATACATATAGGGAAAACCTAGTAGATTGGAGTTAGCTTTGGCTGCTATCAAGAAAGAAATGTTGGAACAGATTGAAGAGGCACATGGCCTTGAGCCTGGTGGCCTAACGTACCAGGAGCGCTGCTCACGAGCAACTGCTTATCAACAGAACAAGGGACACCTTTGGTCTAGAGAGAACTTGAATGGCTGGAAGAAACAGAGGGCGCGGGAGGAGAAACAGAAGCAAGACATCAAAGACCATCCGCTGTACGGCAAGAAGATTCTGATTACTCCCTTGGTTACACCGGATGCCAAGCGCGCACTGTACTATGAGGAAGACCTTGGCCCCCTGATTGAAGTTGCCGAGGTTGACGCAGGTGAGGAAATCCAGAACGCAGGCGATGAGACACAGCGTATGCTTAAGGACTACAAGGTAACCTCAGTACGCGACGACCGTCACACCTATGCTAAGTCCTGGGTACCTAAGATTGGCCAGGAGATTAGCTACACTGTAGGCAAGGATTTGGTCCCAGTATCCCGCGGCAACGATGGTAGCACCGGTTATATCTGGTCTTATCCTACCCGAACCATCCAAGTGGATGACACCTTGATCCAGATTTATGGACTCAAGACTTTGATCCAGACTGTGTATCCTGAGCTTCTTGAGAACTTTAAGGGCAAACCAATGATGAGTTACCAGGATGGAGTCCAGCTGATTGCCAGCATTCCGCAGACTCATGCGCTACTGAAGAAGCATAGGCGCCAGGAGTTGGCTGACAAGAAGGCGGGTCTTATCTAATGACGACACTTGCTGGCTTTCAATACTGTAGCAAATGTGAAGTTTTGAAACCGGTCAGTGACTTCAGGTTTGACAAGAGGCGACTGCAATACAGGAAGGATTGCAAAGAATGCGAGCGTAAGGCTCGGCTCGAAAGATACCACAGAAACAAAGAACCCGAGAAGAAAGACCACACTAAGTACATGCAGGTTTATAGGCAGAAGCCTATGGTTGCATGGAAGAGCAAGTTGAGGTCAGACACGAGGACTCTTATCCTTGCTGGTATCATTCAGCATCCAGGTTGCTGTGAGGCGTGCGGCGTTGTTGCCGGCGAGACAACCATCAACTGTCACCATACAGCTACCTTGTTCCAGACAATGTTACCTTCTTGTGTGAATCGTGCCACCGTGATTGGCACAATACCCACCAGGCACCACCGGAACCCACAGCACAGTGGGTAGAGGAATGGTACCGCGATTGGAAAGAGTACCCTGATGTGGATGGATGAGACTACATTCCTTATGGAATGGACTGAGCGAAACTGCCAGCCTGTTGACCTCATCTCTTCCTGGACTGAATTGGTTTCAGTGTACAAGCATCTTGAGTTCGTTGATGACCTGAACGATGAGCAGCGTATCAAGGAGTTTAAGCACGTGGTCAGGGAAACCAATAGGTTGCTTACTCGTGTCAAGAATACCCTGGCTACTTGCCTGAGTATTAAAGATGCCATTGAGTATCTTGGCACCCAGTTCGCACCGAGTAGGAACAGTGACGTGACTGACAGGCAGGACGTAGCGTACCAAGCGTTGAAGCAAAGATTCCTACGTCAATCAATTGCAGAGTTGACTGCTATTTATGAGAACTTGTTTGAATTAGAAGAGGAGCCCGAGGAGGAGATAGATGACTGATGAGTTGGAAGTCGTGGAGAACCAAGAGGAAACTGACCCGTGGGCTGCGGCATTTGCAGCGTTGGAACAAGCAACTGGCGAAGGCTCTGACGCAAGCGGAGAGCAACTACCTGCCGGATCTGATGGCCGGGAAGGGCAACCATCTGACACTGAGCCGGGAGCTGTCGAGGGAACTGACCCTGCTGCTGAACGACATGATACTGATGAACAACTACCTGATGTATCGAATCCTGGAGAACCTGGACCAGCTGCCGGTGGTGGAGACCAAGTCCCTCCCGTCCAGCAAGAGTCTCCAGAAGTAGACGAGGTTATCAAGGATTACCAAGGACAGGCACGTAAGGCTGCCATTGAGACAGTGGTTGAAGCCTACAAGAAGCAGGGCGTCCGCTGCTCTCCGGATGGTAAGCTAGGTGCTTCCCTGAACGACCCTGACATTGCAAAGAAGGATGCCGATGGTACCATCAGGTATTACAATCCTGAGACCGGCCGAGAGTTCACTGGTCCTAATCCCAGGAAGGATGCAAGGGAGTGGTGCGACGAGTACAACAAGGAACTCGCTGACCAGTTCAATGCAGCCTGCGCTAAGGTGGAGCAGCAGAAGATGAAGGAGTACGAGCCTGCCATCAATGTTCTCAAGTTTGCTCCCAAGTATGATGCACTTGATGACATGAGGCGCGGCCTGCTTGATGACATCCTTGAGGACTATGAGATTAAGGACAAGGATGGTAACCTGATTGGTTACAGCTGTGACCTGGATGCTGCGCTGCGAGCAGTTGATCGCCAGGTTGCACGCATCAAGTCCTATGCACCGGCGGAACCTAAGCCGGCTACTGGCCCCGAGGTTGACATGAAGAAGGGTAGCGCGAAGGGGAACAGTGACCCTGAGAAGAAACCCAAGATTGAATCCATCGCTGATGCACTAGGTTATTTGCAGGACCAAGAGATTGAAAAGGCCAAGAACAAGAAAGGACGTAAGTAATGGCTAACAAGTTCAAGACAGTTAAGGGCGGCAAGACTGAGGACCAGGTAACCCTGGAGGAACTGGAGCAGTCGCTTGCTAAGATGACTGAGGATCGCTTAGCTAAGATGGACAACATCTATGAGATGATTGACATTCGCTTCGACAGCATCATCAAGCGCTATCAGGGCTGCGCCGGTATGCTGGACATCGTTGATGTCTACAAGCGTATCGAGGACAGTGCCATGGTTGACGACTGTGTGTACTGTTCCACGATGGTGTACGCTAAGGTTGTTACCATGCAGAAAGCATGGGAAAACCTGAAGGTTCTGGCTAAGGCAGACTTCGAGAAGCAGAAGGAGAACATCGAAGGCTTCCTGGACAAGTGGCTTGATCCTAACTTTGTTGCCACGCTTGATGAAGATGACCTCAGCTTCTATGAGAAGGTCCAGGCATTTGCCATTGAGACTGCAACCATGGGTGTATGCTCTGAGCTGTGGGAACTTATCCGTCGCCTGCTGGAGTTCTGGGCTGAGTCCGGCCGACAGATTGATGCAGTATGCGAGAAGATTCAGGAACTGAAGGACGCCGAGTAGAGTGCACTTGGTATAAGCGTGACGGCTCAGTTGTAACCGGCTGGGCCGTCCGTTCTGATACCGGGTGGAACTTCGAGGTGGAGCGCGAGGAGGACACTAATGGCTCAAGTCCCTCTATTTTACCAGCCCAGGTGGTACCAGGAGGCGGCGTGGAAGCGTAGGTTCTCCGGCGACATCACCTACTACGGCAAGTGTTGGCACCGTCAGGCAGGCAAGGACTCAGATGACATCGAGTATGCGAACACCAACGCCTACATGAACCCAGGTACCCAGACAGCTTACATTGGTCTGGATAACAAGTGGGTCAAGGCGAACATCTTTGAGAAGTATATTGATGGACGCAGCTTCTTCTCTGAGTTCCCTACTGACCTGGTGGATGTCAACTCAACTAACCAGAAAGTAATCTTCAAGAACAAGACTGAGACCAAGGACAACAGCATTGTTCGCTATGTAGGATACAAGGAACAGGGTTCCTTGATTGGCTCATCGTATGACAAGTGGATGATTTCAGAATTGTCACTATATAAGCGTGGACAGTTTGATTTCATCTGGCCCATCTTCGACAACAAGATTGCAAACAATGAGCCACTAGAGGTTGGATTCAACTTCACGCCACGTGGTCTGACCAACGAGGCAGCTGATTGGCTTCGTGCTCTTACCGGGGAAGATGAGCCCGAGAAGTGGCCCGGGTTCCATGAAGGGCCAATGGGTAACTGCTACATTGATTTGCTGCCAGGGGACAAGTCAGGCATCTACACTGAGGCACAGTTGGATGCAATGAGGCAGCGTGACATTCTCAAGAATGGTAATGACAACTTGTTCCGTCAGGAAATCATGTGCGAGTTCATGTCGGTCAATGCTGGCCTAGTATTTCCGGCAATCGAGATGGTTCGCAAGGAAGGACGCTATTGTCCCTACAATCTGGATACAACCAAGCCGGTGTATCTAGCCTGGGACATCAGCTCCAAGGATAAGCTGACTGACTGGACCAGTTGTATCGTATTCCAGTATTATAACGGCAGGATGTTTATTTATGATTGGTATGAGAACAATCGAATGTCCGTGGTGGAGTGTGTGCAAGAGCTATCGCAGCGGCCCTACTTCCACCTCGTTCGAGCTGCATGTCTCCCTTGGGACTCTGACCGTTCAGGTTCCTCCATGTCTCCGCTCGATGAGTGTCGCCGAATGTTTCCTAAAATCACCTGGTATAAGCTGGATAGAACCTATGTGTCTGACGGTATTAACAAGTTCAGAGGACTGATGCCTAATCTAATCATCAACAGTGACAAGTGTGACTGGTTGATGGAGTGCTTTGAGAACTGGGAGTACAAGATGATGGAGTCCATTGACGACTTCGCTAGTACCCCCAAGCATGATAGGTACAGCCACCTGATGGACTCATGTAGGTACGGCGCAGACTTCATTAGTCAGGTTCCATACTTGGCTGACAACAGTGGCAAGCCGCCTACTATGATTAGTCACTACGGTGAATGGGGAGTAGAGACTGATCCTGTTGGTAGCGAATGGGAAGACTTGCCACCGGGCATGAGACCAAGCAAGTTCTCCAAGCTGCGCAATTTGTCCCCGGATAAAATTTACAAACAAAGCGACGGAGGTGTTTACTACTAATGGGAAACCTTGAATACATCGGACACAGCAAGCACATCGAAGATACATTGAAGTATCAGTGTGATTACTGTAAGCACTGCAAGAAGGGCAAGAAAGGTGAGTGTCCTTTGCGACAGGCTTTGCTTCGCCCTGCTACAAAGCGCACCTACCAGGAGGACAAAATCATTGAGTCAGCAATTGGTCCCGATCTGTGCAAGTGGTTTGAGAACAAGGATGAGAACATAAAGCCTCCGCTACCTAAGGACCGGGACCGCCGATGACAAACAGTAGGCAGAAGGGAGCGCGAGGGGAACGTGAGCTCGCCAAGCTACTGCGGGAACGAGGGTATGATACCCGAAGAGGTCAGCAGTATTGTGGAGCAAATGGTGACGCTGATGTTGTCGGACTTGATGGGGTGCACATTGAGTGTAAGCGAGTCGAGCGACTCAACATACATCAAGCAATGGAACAAGCAGAGTCAGACGCTAGGGAAAAAGAAAAGCCAGCCGTATTCCATCGCAAGGACAGAACCGACTGGCTTGTAACCATGAGATTTGATGACTTCATGGAACTATATGAGGCATGGTCTAAGCCTTCTCAAGAGCCTTAATACGGCGCTCGTGGTCAGCTAGAGTAGCCTCACATGTAGCCACCTTGGTTTCCAAGGTGGCTATTTTTGTATTCACTTGTGTCTTCCAGGTATCAATGGTACCCTTCCAGGTTGTCAGTCCGTTAACCGCAGTTAACAAATTGGCAACGTCTGCTTCAAGCGGAGCAACCTCGTCAATCAACTCGGTAACCACAGCTCGAAGGGCAGCAAGCTGTTCCTCGACATTACTGCCCTCAAGCTTCTGTGTTGCATTGAAGGTACGCATCAGTATCTGGTTGTTGTAGTTCTGCTTCTGGATGACTTGCATGAGGTCATCAACGGTAAGCAGGTCAACGATATGACTGACGCTCATGGTGTCTCCTTACTTCCACCATCCTTCGACCTTGACAGATGTGGTTATGTTGTTTAAAGTTGAGGTGCTTAGTGGCCTAACAAGATAGGTAGTAGGACAAACAGATTTTGACGAAGTTTGAGAAAATTCGATAAGGCCAGCATGCGAGCATCTGACTGTAACATGAGGAAGAGATGTTAGTGAAAACGGAAGATTTTTTTGATCGAAAATAACACCCTCCCACATTGTTCCCCATGCGGTAAATGCCACAACTGCTTTATCTGCTATAGCTGTCATTTCAGCCCAGCCGTTTGCCCACTTCCTCCAGTGCCAGCCGTTCGTATCACCTTCAGCGACTATCTCGTTCATGGAGGCATCGTATACAACCGGGATAACTAGGCGGTCATGCACGACGTTGCCTCTGCCATAAGAAAGACTCAGGCAAGCATCGGGATCGGTCTCGCCGTTAGAGTAGCAATAGTTGACAGGGATTGTAATTCTGTACTGTCCACTCTGGGTGTAAGTTGCCTCCATTACCTGCTGGTAAGTGGCTTTGACAGTTCGGTCAGAAGCCTTGCTCCAGGAGTTGCTATTAACAGAGAAAACGCCTCCGGCAGGAGGAGGAAGCTTTTGGCCGTCGCCCGTGCCGTAGTCGTAATAGATGTCAATATAGTAATCCTTATCCGTAACCCATACACCATCGGTGTTCCTGACGAGACGGATTCCCTGGGTGGCAGGCGTTTTGAACTTATACATTGCCGTAAGGAAAGTGACAGCTGCATTACTGGGGAACTCCGTGTCAACGATCGGCCAACCATCAGTTGACTTTGTAATCATTGTCTCGTTCAGAATCCTCTGTACTCTGATTTCGGTCCAAGGCTCCTTTTTACCCATTGCGTCTGTGACGTACATCCAACCATATTCATCAATACCAATGAAGGATGCTATCCATTCGGAGATACGATAAAGCTGCATGTAAACGTCGTTTGCAGAATTGTAACAAAGAACAACCTTTCCTGCCTCATGCGCTTCCAAGATTTCAGGAAGGGACTCCTGGCCTCCATGCTCAAAAATCTGCACGCCACCAGAATGTTCGGCTACATACTGGGAAACAGCTGCTAGTGTAGGATAGTGAGTGTCATCAGTATCATGCCAAGTTTCATAGCTTCGGATAATAGAGGAAGCCTGGAGCTCTTGGTTACTGTACTTCCATTTGTTATTAGTACCAACCTCGAAGATGTGCTCAGAGGTACCCTGTACGCCGCAGAAGAAAGCTGCCTCAGACGTAATAGTAGTGAGCTCCATAATGTAATCATGAGGACGACCAGTGGTGTACTTACAGAGAACCACCTTACCGGCATCACTCCATGCCTTAATCTGGTCGTAAGTCGTTACATCATGAATAGCCCATTCGATTTCGTTGGGAGCAAGTTCAGCAATTCTTGCATCAACAGCGGAGGTGGATGGATACAACTCATCAGAGCTGAACCAATCAGATTCTGTGGTTTGCTTGTTGAGCACAATCTCAGTGTTACATACACCATTCTCCCAACCAAATCGGGAATTGCAGCTCAGATAATACATATCACAAATATTCTGGCTGACAATAGAAGACGAGAAGTTAACTGTCTGGCTATCCTTCCACGTAGCGACATAGACGTGGTCTTCGTAGTTGCAAAGAACTACCTTGCCATCGTCCATCCACTCTTCAATGGTCCAGAAGTCGGTGTCGTCATAAGTAGCCCACTCAACTTCCTCGGGAGAAAGCTCAGCAATCTTGGCTTCCATCAGGGCCGTAGTAGGATAGTGAGTGTCATCTTTCACATAAGTGTCACCCTCGGCAAGCTTGTTGCTTTTCTGTTCATACCTTGCATCAGTAGCAGCAGTGGTAGGATACTTGGTATCGCCAGAGGACCAAGTAGCAGTAGAGGCAAGCTTGCGGTTAATAAGTTCTACCTCAACAGTAGCGAGTGTAGACCACCCCGTGGAAGTAACGTAAAGCTCCCTAACCGCTATGCCGTTAGGAGTTGTGCCAGTGATACCGCCATGGGGAACAGTAGTAGCGAACACAGCGGTGTTAGTAGAGCAGCTAGCCATTCGGTAAATATAGTCATTGTATTTACACAAGACAGTCTTCTCGTCTTTGTCCCATTCGCACAGCTCGTAAAGCTTTGTACTACCGTAAGTCGCCCATTCAACTTCCTTAGGGGAGAGCTCAGCGATCTTAGCTTCCATCAGGGCGGTAGTAGGATAATGAGTATCGTCTTTCACATAAGTGCCGGTAGCGGCAATTTTATTAGATAGGTTCTCTTTGGTATCCTCAACTGCCTCAGCCCTTTCCCGCTCGGCATCAATGTTTGCCTGAAGGGTCTCTTCTGCCTTCTCAGCCCTTGCCTGCTCGGCATCAATGTTAGCCTGGAGGACATCTTCTGCCCTCATAGCCCTTTCCCGCTCGTCATCAATGTTAGCCTGAAGCTGTTTGTCGGCGGCTATGCGTTCGTCACGCTCGTCCGTGATTTCATCATGAACCCAACCAATGTCAGGCAAATGGGAGTCACGTTTCTCGGTATGGTTATCCTTGAACAGATATACATTGCGCTTAATTGCGCCGGGAATAGCAATCGGCATTAGATTGGTTCCTCCTCGTACTCATTGATTTCTTCCCAAGCTTGGAAGTAAAACTCTCCTGAAATCTGGTCAAATAACAGTGGGCCTCTCATAACCTCATCTTCAACGCCTTTGAGATGGAGCCTAAAGAATAGCGCCTTGCCAGAGTTCATCTGTTTTATCAGCTCGTTATAGGTATGGTAGAACTCGTAGGTATCATTTTTGTCATCCCAAGTAACCTCGGTCCAGAAGAGAATATTCTCGTCATTATCGTCAATCAAGGTAGGCTTGAAGTTATGACCGCCGACGAATTCATTTTCATACCAATGGGGACGTGCCCAGATGTCAGCGTAGACTTTAACCTGAACCAAATCGGTGTCAACCGGAATCCTATGGATAGCGGTGTTGTCAAAGGAAATCTCGAAGGCGCCATCATCCTTGGCAACCGTGAAGTCTGCAAAGGTGCTGGAGACTTCAACGTTGTACAGCTCAGCCTTCAACGGGCGACCATTGAGGGTGATGGTGTAAGCGAAGGAGCCGTCAAGCCAATCGAACAGACCTGGGTCATTCTCAACTACGCGGCACACATAGTCCATAGGAGTGACCACGTAACCCTTGCCATACCAGTCCTCGACTACAGACCAAGGGCCGCCCTCTTCTGCAATCACGGGCTCGATACCGCGAACATAAAGGTCGTTAACCGGGTCCATGCTCTCATCCCAGTCGGACACACAGAAGGCGGTGCCAATTGGGGTGTCATCAAACGGTGGCAGATCGGTAATCTTATAGACGCCAGGCTGGAGGTCGAAGGAGAAACCGTCGCGACCAGGAGGGCCAACAGGTCCTGGATCGCCAGGGAAACCGCGAGGTCCCGGGATTCCCGGGTCACCCTTCTTACCAGGTTCGCCCTTGAGTCCTTTAGGTCCGATGGCACCATCATTAATGCGGGCAATCTGGACACCGTCTGCGTACAGTGTAGAGACATTGCCATCCTTGTCACCAGTAATCACCGGACTGCGGCCCGGTTCACCGGGGTCACCCTTCGGTCCCTGGGCTACAACGCCGGTGTCAATGCCGTCTACATACCAGTGACCGTCAGTGCCCATGGTGGGGACAGGCATCGGGATAAACGTGCGTGCAGTGAAGACAACAGAGCGAACACCGCCAATGACCTCTACGGCCTCGACGGTACCAAATACCATGTAGTCAATACCGAGTTCCTGGATGTGTGTGAACACGACGTCATTCGGGCGAACAGCTGGCTTGCTAGGCCAACGGCTCTGATTATAGATACGGAGGTCAGCTTCAGGTACAACATAGGTATCATCATGGCTGCGGGTAAGAGGTGTATCCTGAAGGTAGATGCGGGAACCGGCTTCGGGCTCGCTGATAATTAGCGGGTACTCGTGCACGGAACCACCTTGGCGAACCTTAACTACATTGTCTTCAACAGAGATAACACCTGCTGAGAGGTTACTAGACTCCCAGATAACCTTATCAGTAATGTCATCCTTGAGAGCGAACCTAAACTCACCGTTGGAATCCACCAGGGTTACTGGGTAAACACCTCGACCACGAGGCCCAGTACCAACAGTGGAGATCAAGGGAAGTTCCATTGGAATCATGTGGTATCCTTTCTATTCAAGTCTTGGTGCAACCTTCCAGTTGCCGCTTTGGTAGTAGAAGACTGTTGAACCGGATGTGTCACCATCTCGATTCTTGTCATCACGCCATGCGCTATTGTGCATAGATTGATGTCCATGGTCTTGGGAGTTACATGCACGCCATGTGTTACCCTTCTTGATTGCCCATGGGAAATAGTCGTGTAACGGTGCTGTTCCCCTAAAAAGAATCCTTACAGAACTAGCTGTACCAGGGTCGGTAACAGGATAGTAGGAACCGCCAAGCATATACAGGTAGCCGTCGCCGGTTGCTTCGTCCCAATTGAACATATTAATGTCACCGATACGGAACAAATTGTAATCACGTGGATTTACGTCTGCACCAACCGGAGGCTTGCTTGCCCCACCGGGAACCCAAGTCCCAGGTGGGTAACCATGATCTGTGTCAACTACTGCGCTAGACCAGTCCCAAGAGAATGCACCAGAGCCGCCATGTTGGAACATGAAGCCAGCGAGCTTAGTTTGAGACGGAGCTGTGTCACTGGTTGTCCAAGTAAACGCATCCTTGTTGAACGCCCAGAAGGACGGGAACGTGCGGCCAATTAGCGAACTACCGGAAAGATTGAAGTCGCTTTTGAATCCTGCATAGACTCCAAGAGGCTGTCCTTCTGCTTCCTCAAAGGTAGCAAGAACTACGTTACCATGAACGTAAGCATAGTAGTGAGCCAGGGTATAACCTGGGAACACGTAACAAGACTGAGCCCCCGAGCCACCGCCCGGGGAACCACTCTCAATGTAACTTTCAACGGCGCCACAACAAATCATAGGACACCTCCTAGACAGTCTTGATGTCGTTGTCGCTCAGGCTACGGCTACGCAGAGCATTGCTGTAGGTAGAGCCACTCGGGCTTGCCGTGCCACTGAAGATGTTAATGTCAGCAACAGGAATCTTGTTAGCGTTGGGCCAAGTAATGGAGCCATCAGCATTAATAGTGCCGCCGCCGAATATCTTGTTAACGATAGCTTGCAGCGTTGCGGCATCCTTGCCAAGCTGTGTCTCAATAGCATCAGCCCTTGCATCCATGTTGTTGTTAGCATTGCGCTCAGCAAGCTCGGCCTTAGCATCAATGTACTGCTGGATGTTGTAAACCTTGCGGTCCTCAGCAGGCTCGCCGGTTACTCGGTCAGCAGGAAGATTGATGGTGAAGTAGTTGTTACCGCCGGTACCAAAGGAGCCATCAGGATTCTGGTAGAAGCCAGAGTCGTCAGTGAGCTCGTCCAGCCACTTGTAGATTGTGTTCCTCGGGCCGGTACCACCGTCTCCAACAAGCTGACCAGATGGGAAACCCATGTCCCTATGGATGTGGCTGTTCAGGTCGTCAATGTAATCCTTCAGGTTGTCAGCTTGGATGCCGTCACCAACGATTACGTTGTGCACATTGTTAATGATGTCCCTGATTTGCTGCTCAGTCAGTCCTAAAACTTTAGCAAAGTCATCAATGTTGGGAGCGTCAATGTCGCCGCCGATACCATAGTCCAAGGCGACTGCATAGGGCTCATAGGGCCCAGGAGCGTTCAGTTCGTCACGGTCCCAGTCGGATGGGTAAATTGTCTTCTCCTGGTAAGCATGGGCCTCAGCTTCGCTGTGAGCGCCCCACAGGGCCTCATCCCATTCCTCCTGCGTCTTCTTAAGGAAGAAGGTGGACAGACCTACTCCGATGATATGGTCAACGTCAGCGATGCCGTCGTCGTCTGCGTCCCAGATATAGGGAATAGCAGGGGTCGTCCACTCCCACTCAGGCTGACCCGGGCGGTCCAGAGCGAACGTAATAGTGAACGTCTGGGGAATGGTGTACGGCCTCAGGTGGTACTGGTACTTCAGCTTGCCACCAGAGATGTTCTCACTAATCCAGTCAGTAGTCCAGGTGCCATCCAGGGAGTTATACTCCTTGCCGACCAGATGGAACTCAGACTCGGTTGACGTACCGGGCTCCACTCGGTAGCTGTTGCCCTTGACACCGATTCCAACCGGGGAAATCAGAGGCAGCTGGTCGTGGCACATAGGCGCCGGGGGGAACGGATTGGGATGATTATGGTCAGTTAAGGGGGTATAAGTTGCGTTTTCGTTCATTTTGCACCCCTTAACTAGCCAATTGGCGCCGGTAGAATATTGACTTCAAAGACGCCCAAGGTGTCAGTACGGTAGGCAGAGCTGACCCTAATTGCTGCATGGCACTTAATGAGCTCATCTTCTGCGTCTGCACACTGGGCGCTAATCTGTACCCTGACAATCCAGTCATCCTTTTCGTCAATACTAGCGCTCATGGTTAAACCTTCGGGCGCATCAAGAATACTGACGGAAGCCTCAGTGTAGCCTTCCGCACGCAGCTGAATAGGCACGATCTTGATGTCCCTGATTTGCTTGGGGCCATGTTTTGGGACATAACCCTCAACAGGATACCCGAAGAACTCTGGCTCCTGGCAGGAACCATCCGGGCGACCAGGCTGTGGCCAACCAAGATGGTCATGCATGTCCCTACAGTGTGAGCCATAGTGTGGCTTAATCGGTGTCGGGAAATAGTAACATGGGATAGCAAACGAATTCTTGTTGCCATTGGTTACGAGGAGGCGACCGGCTGTGGCCACGTCCTCAATGTCATGCTTGTGATGACGGTGGGGTTCATGCTTGCGATAACCCATCGGTCACCTCCTTAAACAAAGATTGCATCTCTAATACTATTATAATCCACGAAGTACGGATGAATGTCATTCTGCTTCCTGTAGCTTTGACGGTCGTCGAAACCGTAAACCAAGCCCTGGCGAGAACTCATCGGGTACACCTTGGACATGAAGTGAGTCAGGCGGAAACGAGCTTTTCCCTTAAAGCGCAGCTTATAGGACTCGACCTTGGTATCCACGCGCATCCACTCGGTCAGATTATACATGGTATCCTCATGTTCGATATGCTTGTGGGTAACCAACTTGCGACCAAACTGGTCAATGCAGGTGAGGTCAATGTCCATCTCACCAATGAAGTAATCAAAGTTGAACTCAAGCTGCGTCAGGTGATGCCAATTCTGCAACGGTTGGGTCGTGCCAAGCTCACCGGACTCAATAAGGAAATCAAAGTTGGCTTCCTTCGTGGGGTCGTCATCCATCATAGTAGGCAGCAGGTAGATGTAATTCGTGGTTACAATACCGATGCCCTCTCGATACGTGTCGGCATCAATGTGGATTAGCTTCAAGATGGGCTCGTCGATGTCTAACGTGTACGTCCACCACGCCTTCTTGTCGATGTCGTAGCAGAATAGAACGTTATCAACTTCCGTATTCCCAGCACCAAAAGCAAGATAGATAATGCCGTCCACATCCAGGAGATGGGCGTTCCCCAGGTGATAACCAAACCTAGAAGTGAAAGCAGGTTTAATAGGATCAGATACATAATTAGTCCTAATCTGGGAGTTGTAGTCCATAGTCAACGTTGTCAATGCTAGACCATATCTACTAACCGCGTAGATGCCATCCTCGCAGACCAAGCCACCATCGTAGGACTTACAGCCTACCGCACCGGCTACCTGTTCTGCCTGCCAAGATTTCATGCTCTGCTCACTGGAAAGGGAGATAGAGTTCTCAACCAGGTTGAACCTCTGTTCCTTCCTGGAGTTTTCGCAGTCGGTCAGCATAGTGACAATGTTGTTACCAGACTGGGTCTTATACTTTGTTACTACACGTATACGTAAACCAGAGCCCGGTTCTACGTCTACGTAACCTCCACCGGTACCAGGACTGATGCTAAACAGGTTTCCGGGATTGCCGCCGATCCAGAGCCTGTCTGGTCGCTCGCCTCCCCAGAAGTAGAACCTGCCATCAATCATGGTACAACGGGACGCCGGAACGCCCTCGGTGTAATTAGTGGTAGGCGCAGTCAGGTTAGCCATAGGCCACATGCTAACGTCCGTAAGGTAGCCTACCCAGTTGAAACGGTAAGCGCCGCCCTGTCCGGTACCAAAGTCGTACCTGGTTGCGAACTGCAATGAGCTTGCATTGTCCACAACGTAGTACAGTTCCAAGGCAAGGATGTCGAGGTTGGTGGGCGCATTGCCGGTTAGCTGTAGGCAACAGCCCGCGTGCCATTCGGATACCGGGGTGTTTGCATAGATTACGTACTGGTCGGAGACTGCCGTGGGACCAAACTTGTTCACATAGGTGTAAGCCAGGCCGATACGGTAGGGGCAAGCCTCGGTCAGCGTAGAGCTGATAACCAGTGTTCCCTTTGCTATCACGTTTTCGCTGGTCAGCGGGCTGGGATTTGGGATTGCTTTAGCGTTGGATACCACATGGGAACCAATAGGTCCAGTCCACAGGTGGCGGCTGGAGTCCAAAGCAATCAGTTGGTCATCACCGTATGCCAAGCTGGTAAACAGAGGGTTGGCGCCCAGGCTTGCCTTGTCTACGACATGCACTGCGTTCCAATGGTCGTCACCCAGGTTGGCATACAGGAGCTGGTGGTTAGCTGTGACGGCATACAATTCGTCGCCAACAAGCAAAGAGGTCCCAGTGAAGTCATCTCCAGCAGGGGCCTCGAATAAGGTTTCTATGTTGTTCCTGGTTTCAATCGTGTTGTTGCTGGTGATGGCACAGTTGTTCTGGAGAACCATGAAGTTCTGCATTAGGTCAGACTGTTCATGTTCCTCGAAGTACAAGTCTGCGAACTCACGAGGGGACAACTCGAAGTTGCAACCCTGGAACATCTTGAAGTCTTGGATGCGAGGCTCGGAGGAAGACTTGCGTCCTCCCCCGGCTGCCGGTTGCTTCTTGTTAGTTTGCTTCTGTGCCATTAGTAAACCTCCACGAATCCAAGAGGAGCGGTGTCCCAATAGTCGGGAACATTGTGGGCACTATCGTCCTCACGATAGGCGGATAGAATCTGCTTGGCTTCATCAGTCAAGGACTGAACCCGGTCCACTACCGAAGGGTCACCCTCAGCGCGCTTAGCTGCCGTCCGGGTAATCATCCAGTGAATATCGGGCAGCTCGGTCAGTACCTTCTGCTCGTAAGCCAAGGGGCAATGGTCGTCGCAGTCATCGTCACAAATGTGCAATGGTTCCATCCAGCGGATAACATCGGTCTCAAGCAGACCATGCTCCCACTTGTAGAACGGGCGCTTAAAGGCCAGCGTGTCGCCGACAACAAACGCTTGCTGCTCGGTGTTCACAGTGTTGTACTCACCGTTGGGTGCATACATCTGGCGCTGGAAGCGGTTGCCCTGGCGAGGAGATGTGAACGGAATCTGCTGCACATGGCCATGGCGATGAAGCCTAACGGCGTCACCATATCCCGTGCACAGCTTGTACACATCTTCGGGAATCCGGTACTCATGTTCGCCACCGCGAATCATGTCGATTTCCCAACGCTCACGCAACCAGTTCCAATCCTGTGCCCTCTGGAGTTCAGCCAGGCACAGGTTGGCTTCCATTACGATTTCCTTAAACTTGTCGCTCTTGGAGTGGAAGGCACCCTCTGCGCCCTGCTCAGTATCAAGGCGAACCTTGTAGATGGAATAGAGCACCTGCTGCACGAAGTCTGCGATTGTGATACCACGGTTCGGCATGGTGCACCTCCTATACTAGCACTTGCCCTTTCCACACTTCTTCTTTGCGTTCTTCTGAGCTTCCTTGAAGCCGCCCTTCTTGGAGCCCTTCTCTTCGGGGGCACCCTTCTCTTCCGGAGCACCCTTCTTCTGGAACGGCTTTGCATCCTTAAATGCCATTACATGTACCTCTTTCCTTGGTTGTAGGAATTAATCAATTGATTGAAGTAGCTGCTGTTGCCACGGGCTGTGTTAGCCGGTGCCTCACGGCGAGCATTGTTCCTGGAGTTCTCCGGCATGATGTAACCGGATAGCTCTGCGTAATTCTCAGGAACCCTGTTGGCTTCTGCGAAACCGTTGGAACCAAAGTTGGAATCTCCCTCGCCCGGCTTCTGGTACAGGTTCGGGTTGATGTTGTTCAAATTGGCTGCCATATCACCTTCAAGGCCACGAAGCGTGTACTCGGCGTTAATGGCTGCGTCATTCTTGTTCACGTTGTTCTGGTTCACTGACTCCTGATAGGCGTTCTCTACGGCATCCTGATTGACCTGGTGCTGAGTCCAATAGTTGACATTGTCGTTGTCTACTCGGTCATCAAGCATGTCAATCATGTTGGTAGTACCGCTGCCGTTCATTGCCTGGCCCATGGTACCAAGGACGCCCTGTGCGGCGTTCTGAAGGGAACGCATAGCCTGGAACCTGTCGGCCTCAGTCTTGCGGGAGTTCTGCTTCTTCTCGGTGTCAGCCAGTGCACGGTTCTGCCTATTGGAGTAATCGTAGTTGCCAATGAGCTGATTGTACTGATTCTTGGTAGACTGGGCAGCATAGTTGCCTAGCTCTTTCTGATGGTCAGCGGCGAGCTGCTCTCGCGTGGTGACCTCAGCCTCATCGTAGTCAGCCATGTCACTCCTTCCTATAACAAAAAGGGCCCAGCCTGAAGCCAGGCCAGGCCCTATTGTTTACTTCGCTATTTCCCAAAAATGCGATTTTTGCGAAATTGGGAACTAGGGGCGTGCAGTAACGGTTACTGCAACGGTGTCGGTCTTGGTCGGGTCCATAGTGGACGTGACGGTAATCGTTGCGTCACCCTTACCAACACCAGTGATGATACCGGCGGAATCAACGGTAACAATAGAAGTGTCGCTGGAGATTGCGTTCCAACCCAGGTCGGGGTCGGTACCAGTAGCAGTGACCTGGACATTCATAATTGCCTGCTGGGAAGCAGTGATGCTCAGGGTTGCCGGGGTAACCTCAAGGCTAACAATCTCGGGAGCCTCGTACGGGGTGTTGTCAACAATCTCGACCTTCAGAGCCGGCTGGCCGACGTTCTCCTCGCCGTCAACGATAAGCAGAATACCATGAGACAGGTTCGGGATAACCCATGCGTCATGCTTCATGTCGAAGACCAGCTCGGTGAACTTACCGCGAGTCTTACCGCGATCGGTCTCCATGTAGCCGTACTCCTCACCCAGCTGAGCAGCCGGACGATAGACAGCCATACCGATGACCTGACGGCGAGTGATTGCACCCTGCGGACCAGTCGGGGTCTTGATACCCTGGCCGGGGTAGCCCTGCCACGGGAAGTCGTTAATGGAGGTAACCTCCCAGTCGCGCAGGTTCTCAGTCCACTCCTCAGCGTCACCATAGTACGGAGCGCCGGACGGCATAGACAGCGCGTAGTTGGTAATCTCATTAACGAAGGTTGCGTTATCGGCGTCATAGTAGGTACCGATGTAGTTGGTTGCACGGACGCGACCAGCAGCTGCCAGCTCGGTCTGGAGCTTCAGGACGCCATCAGGTGCCTGGATGGAGTTCAGCATTGCGTCATAAGCACCAGTGCCAAGAGCGTCATGGACGACGTTGTTGTTAGCGTCCAGGTAAACCTTGGGATAATACTGGGACGGAATGGAGAAGTCAAAGTCCCAACCATAGAAGCGCTCGAAGCGGCCTTCACGCAGGTCGTCATAAGCCTTATCGGTTGCCGGAGCGGAGCCCGGAATACCAATCAGGTTGCTCAGCAGGTCATCCTTGTAAGCCTTGTCCAGCAGGATAACACGATTATCCTCGGGGATGAACAGGTTGGTCCAAGCGACGTCAATAGCGTTCAGCAGCGGGCGAACATTCAGAGAATCCCACTCAACAGCCTTGATAGGCGCGAACTCAGGCTGGAAGCTCAGGCCGGCATAAGGACCGGGGGAAGCAATCCACTGGCCTTCGCAGTCAAACATGCGACCCTGGTTAGCATAGGTCTGAACGAAGCGGCCTGCGATGTGACCATTAGCGATAGCGAAGAAGTTGTACTTGTCAATGTGGGGGCCAAGAATCTCGGCGTCCCAAATCTTCTTTGCCTTGTTGATGGTCTCGGCGGTAGACATGTAAGCCTCGCCACCAGTGTAGGCGCCAGACTTGGTTGCGGTACCGAAGTTACCAATGTCGCCTGCATACTGCTTCTCATCGAACACACGCCATGCGATGGACTTGTGCTGACCAGAAGTGAATACGCGGCGAGTGAAGCGAACGGTCTGGAACGGACCGTAAGCGGATGCACCCCAACCATCGCGGCCATCAGCGTTGAAGCCGGTGTTGGCTGCGTAGTTGTTCAGACCATTCAGACGACGGTCGTCATAGTCGAAGATGCGGTCGGAAACCAGAATGTCGTCATAAGCATAGGCTTCCTCGTTGTTAGCGATGTTGACGCCCTTGCCGGTAAAGACGCCAATGGAATAACGAGCAGGCAGGAAACGGTTGTCATTTAGTGCCGCCTTATTCCAAATCTGAGGGGAAATAGGCATTGCCATTTTGGATAATCCTTTCTATTAGCCTTGACTTCCGTTTCTGTTTTACGGAGTCTAAAGTTATTATAGCGGAGTATTACAACTGTAGGAGCTCTTCTAGCGAACCTACTTCCTGACCTGCGGTTTCTTCAGGTACAAGTTGTTCCTCCGGGGCCATGGAGCCCATGTAATCCACGGGTTCCTCAGGCATTGGGAGCGGCTCTGCGGGAGGAAGCTGCTCGCCGGGTGCTTGTGCTGGGGCCTGAGGGGCCGCTGCCATCTGGTCCATTTGCTCCTGCATACCAGCCATCTGCATACCCTGCTGGTCAATCTGCGCCTGCATGTCTCCCATCATAACCTTAGCCATCTGGGTGCTAAGCGAGTCTGCCAAGGTCTGCGCAATGTCAACGTCTGACAGTTCCAACAGTCGCTTTGCGATGGGCAGCAGGACTTCATTCTCGATAACCTGACGGTTACTGTCGGACCAACCATTGAGGTTCTGAATGAACGGCTGTGCCAGATCGGTGAGCGCCTGACGCTCCTGGTCTTCCTTCAGTTCCGTAAGGGAACCGACGCGAACCGTGAAGTTGACACCGGTGGAGGACAGCTCATCGAAGTCTACCTTGATATTCACTCCATCAATCATATCCTCGCAGCCAATGTCAATAAGCTTCAGCCTGGTTTCCTCGTCAACAGTGATGGTGTGCTCGCCACCCTGCGACTCAATGTACAGGCGGAGTGCCATGTTAGCCCAGTCACCCATGAAGTATTCCACGCGCTTCTGGTACTGATTGATGTTGATGGTCTTGTTGTTCTGCTGAGCCTCAACACCGGGGGCAGTCTTGGAGTAACCAACGCCAGCGTCGGCAGCAATGGTACCATCCATGACATTTAGGTTACGAGTCATGGCGGCAGATACTGCCTCACGGGTCTGTGCCCAGCCAGATAGGATACTGTTGTCAACTTTGACGGGCTCAACCTTGACGTTGTTAGGATTGTTACCAATATTCCAAATCTTACGAGGCTCCATCTTGTAGGAGCTAGGGTTAGTTTCCCAGCCACCAACCATAATAGGAGGCTCCATGGCGAGCAGCAGGTTCTTATAGGCGCTGGTCTGGAACAGGTCGTTGAACTGCTGGTCAGCCAACAGGAACTCAACCTGGCTCAGGCCCAGAGGCCAATCGGGGTCAGGCTCCAGGCACAGGAAAATCCAAGGGATGCCCTTGCGAGGGTCGTGGTTCTTAACGCGCCTAAACACGGAACCAGTCTTCTCGCAATAGGTGACGAACTCATTGGCGCCTCGACGATACTCAGTGATAAGTGACACGCTGTGGGTACCAGTGGAGCCCTTGAGCTGGTCGCCAAGCTTCTCGCTTTCCCATTCCTTGCCGGTCCAAAGCTTGTTCTCGATGATGTACTTGACGGTATCCTCATCGTAAGTAGCGGCTACAGTGTCGGTTTCCTTATCCAGCAGCGCCAGGATTTCATCTTGGGACATGTACTGGCGGAAGTAGACGACCTCAGGCTTACGAATATCGGTGCAATCTGGGTTGATGAAGATGTCTCTCCAATTCTCCAGGTTGTAGGTGATACGATAGTCGTCGTCGTAGTCAATCTCAAAGCCCACACGGACAGGTGCAAAGCCGTAGATAAAGGACATCTTGTAGCTGTTGGTCAGATTAGACATCATATCAATACCCTCATACTCAGACCACATGACCTTATTGTCGAACAGGTATTGGAGAACAATGTTCTGCCAGCTATTCTTGTCGTATGGGGTACTCAGCTCGCCATCCGGGACGCGCTGAATGGTATCACTCAGGGTCTTCCTGAGGATATATTGGACGCTACCTTCGGAGAAATACTTGGTATTGCCCCTGCGGATGCTCCATTCATGGATGCTTTTGTTCTTTGCAAGCAGACCATAGAGCTCATGGTGGTTAGTGCGAAGTTGCATTTGCACCTTAGCGGCATCAAACCGGGACTTGAGCTTAGCAAATCCCGGGTCCTTGATGCTCTCGGCGTCTATGTTCCACTTCTTCTCAGTGGTTTCAGCCATTAGTATTCACTCCTCTTGTAAGCGTTGCGGCTGCCTGCCGTCTGGAAGTCCGGACTCAAGTAGGACTTATTCGCCGAATACGGTGTCTTAGTGTACATGGTGGCCGGCTTGTTAACACTCAAGCTGCCGCCCTTCATGTTGTAAATCTTGGGGCTGTATCCAGAGCCACCACCACTGGAGCTGTAGCTATAGGCATTGCCCCCTCCAGAGCTACTTCCATAAGAATTACCTCCAGATGAATTATTGCTAGAAAGGTCTGCGTCATCGAGTTTCTTCTGTAGTTCTTCTTTCTTTGCCTTGTATTCATCTTGGAACTCTTTGACAAACTCGGAATCCTTGTTAGGAACATCATGTCGCTGATAAGCGGTGGTTCCATCGTCACGGAAGGACTCTGTGCGGAAGTCGCCTTCGTTACCTTCCTTGCCAGACTTGGTAGCAGAGACGTCACGGAAGTAGTCGTTATCGGTTTCAGGGCTAGTGAACCAGCCAAGCCATGTCATTTTGTCACCATAATTGTAACGTTTGGTGTTTCCGTTCTCGTCATATTGCCCAAGCATTTCAATCTGAGTGCCCTCTTCGACGTTGTATACCTTGGAATCGTAGACAACCCCATCGTATGCCAGCGTGTCAAGTGCTCTAAAGATTTCACCCTTGTCAGCCTGAACGCCAGCAAGGAGGGTCCAGTAGTCATCAGTGTGACCAGAGAATTCTCCGTTAGCCTTCATTCTACGCAGTTCAATCTCTCGGTCAGTCAATGCATCCAGTCTGTCGCCGAGCGCATCTTTAACCATGAAAGCGTCTTTAGGGGTGATGACGAACGAATCTTCGGCGGCATCAACCTCGTCCTTGTATTGGCTTATGACGTCGAGGATATGTTCCGCGTACATTCTTTCTGCGAGTTCTCCATCTTCAAGATGGTTGCTACTTAGGTACTGCTCATACCCATTTCCATCAGCAATAGCCTTCAGCTTCTCGTCGGGGTCATGCTCGTATCCGTCATTATTGCGACCATAGCGAGCAAACCCATTGCCATGGATCCAGCTGTCAATGTTTCCAAGCAGCGCGAGCAAATCGTTCTTGTCGGCCGCCCTTGCAAACATTCGCTCAAATTCAGAGTCGCGGTATACTTCTTTGCCGTTCTCATCGAGGCGATAGTTGGGATTACGCCTGAGCTCATCTGACATCAGGTAGTCTTGCATCTGATAGAGACCCATTGGCTTGGTAACGTAGTCAAGCGTGTATATGAGCTTATCAAGCATGATCTTTGAAGGATCATATTTGCCAATAGACTTAATAGTCTTAGGTAGGTTAATCAATGCATCAACGCATTTAATAACCTTATTGGTACCAAATATGTCATAGAAGCCAAAGCTAAACATCTTAGCTGCTCCAGCATAATCGTGCGTTTGATTCGCAAAACATAAAGCCATAGACAACGGCGCTGCCCACTGGAATAAGTCATCCATAAACCATGATTGGTGCAATGGAATAGGCTCGTCGCTCCAGGGTACATGAATCTTCCACTCCCATGGATAGTAATACTTTTTCGGGTCATCAGGTGGCTCAATGCCTCCACTGAGTCCGATAGCTACAGCGAACACCGCAGTCATCAGCGATGTTTGGCCGAGCTTCATCATATCGAAGAGAAGAGCTTTCTTCCAGCCCTTCTCGTCAATGCCGCCAATTTGCAGCTCTTTGAGGTCAGGATTCTTGCTCTTACAAGTAACAATCCATGAGATGGTATTGCTAAAGGGTGTAAACAATTCAAAAGCACGGACGCCATAAGTAATGAAAGGTGATCCAAGAATAATGGAAATAAGAGCATTACTCATTCCGTGCGCTCTAAGCAGGTCATTAACTGTCTCTGACAACGGGCTAATACGTGCAGCGTATAGGTTATTCGTCATAACCAATGCCTGCTTTGCTTCACCATGGAGCATCAATTCAGAGAAGAACTTGTCTGGATTAACCTTGAATCCCTGTTCAAGTTGCTGAGCAGTTATACCTTTTGTGAACGCCAATTCGCCAAGTAAGGCATCAGTGAAGGTGCTCGTCTCAAGCTTATTGAGGCCAAATGCACCTGACTGAATCTTCTCTGAGAAATCATTTACGAACTGTTGTGCCTTCTTTACCTTAGTAGACTCAACATTAATTGAACCCTCAAGAATAAACTTTTGCGCATTTTGCAGCGTCCACGGTTGACGAGTGTCAGCAAAAGCTTGTACGAAATCGAAACCAGATCCAGCGCGGAACAACAGCTGTAGCGCTTTAATTCGCTCCTGATGCTGTACGTCCTTGTCTAGCTCTCGTAGATACGGAGTCTTTGTGTATCTCGTATCACCGTTACGAAGCAAGGCAGAAGCCATCTTTGTTTCAAGGTTTCCTACACCATGTTCCGGGGCGCCGGTAACCAGTAGTCGAATATCTCCAAGAATGTGGATAGTTGAAGCGAGAGCTACGAACGATCCAGTCCATGAGTCTATCTTACTAGCAGTAAGCTTGCCGTCTTTCATAACAGCTCCGGCTCGCTGCCTTTGCTTCAAGATACCCTGTTTAGCTCTCTCGGTGCGCTCTTTGGCACTCTCTGCTGCTTCTGGATAGCCTTCGCCCATGACGTCAGCAAACATGAGGTTAGCAAGAGCTTCTTCGCCAACACTCCCTTCTCCAACCAATGAGACGCCATATTCAACCGGGTCTGAGTCAGTTAGTCGGCACATGGCCCTAACTTGATTCTCCCAAGCATAGAGCTTCTGGATGTCGCCGGTAGTATGAACATGCTCAACAAGTGCGTCCCTGGTTGCATTATTAGTAGCAACAAGTTCGTCTTCGAGCTCAGAGATACTGATTCCTCGCTTTCGTGCAACTACTTCCTTCATCTCTTGCGTCATAACTGCGACAGGGAAACGAGGCTCCTTGTAGCCGCGATGAGCTTCCTTGTTCATGTCAGTCATTCCAAGAGGATGTCCCCAGGCATCAGACTGGGAAGAAGCAAGCATGCAATCAATGGCGTCAATATATGCGTTCTTAAACAGCGGAGTTTCAGGGTCCTTCTTGCCGTCATACATCTTGCCATCTGCGTCCTTCGAGAACGCTAAGGCGCAGCGAACAAACTGGTCAATCAAAGCTCGATTGGTCATAGGGTCCAGGTCGTAGAATTCTGCAAACTGCTGTCGGGCAGCTGCTACTTCAGGGATGTCCTGCGAGTATGCAGACTTGGTTTTCTGGTCGTAATGAACCTTCTGTCCTTCTACGTTAAGGAAGCCAAAGAGGAAGTCTCGCGCAATAGCGTCTTGGTACTCAAGGTCCTTGCGTGCCTTGCGCTCACGAACGATGTCGGCCTGGCCCTCTTCAAACATTCCGGTCTGATAGTAATGAGCCATTGCTGCCCAGTATTCAGGGTCCTTTGCCTGAATCTGCTCGTCGATCGACTGCTTGTAGTCAGACTGTCCCAGCCTTGTTTCATTGAGCCATTTAGCCAGATCGAGCTCAGTCATAGAACTCTTACCTGGCAAGCTATCAAGGTAAGCAGACCTATTATTTACAGGAATATGCTGACCCTCAAGCGCCTCGCCATCCTCGTTGTAGGCCGTGTTTGCGTCGTTGGTAGCAAAGCCTGCAACAGATGGCTTCTCAAGTCCATCGCCTTCAATGTCAGCTAGAGTAAGCGGTTGGCCCTCTTCCCCGACAACTACGGGAACCTCGTCAGCTATGAACCTGTTGAGGTCTTTAGGTCTAGGAGGCTTGTCTTTTTTGCCTTTCGCTTGGCTATGTGCTGCGTTAGTCTCAGCAATAAGGTCTCTGAATTGCTCTTCAGTCCAGCCGCCTTCTTCGTCTAGCCAGTGGGGAACCTCTCCCCTTAGCCACTTACCGGCTTGGTGCTTCATGTCCCTATCCCAGTTACCTGTAGGATGGGTGAGCCACCAGTGCGAGCCGTATTCCTTGTGTGCAAGGTTTTCCGGCCTAATCTTTGAGTTCATCTCTGGATGCTGTTTTAGGAATTCTCTCCAGTATCTCAATGAAGACTCTGGGTTTGTGTCTAAGAAATCACGGTAACCGTGCTTTGCGGCATAGTCGTAAGATGCCTTCTTGGACATCATCTTTCTGGACTTGCTTGCATTTGCTGTAGAAACTGTAGGAGCTATAGGCTCTATAAGCTCGTTGGCTGCCTTCTTCCTCTTATTGTGTTCTTCGTCATCTTCTTCATACAGCATGCCACCAGACTGGTTATCTTGTGACAATGTACGAACCGAGGCATCAACCGGGGCTTGTTCTATTTGACTAGCGGTGTGAGGTGTTCCAGTATCAAACCCAGCTGGGGCCGGCTCGGTTGTACCCGAGTCGGCCCTCTTAAATGCTAAGTTCTTAGGTAGTGGAACAGCACTGCTTTCAGGTTCCTCGACAGCAGCAATCTCGTCTTCGTCGGCAACACCAGAGTAATTGCCTTCGGTTAGAGAGTTCACGATACGACGACTCGTTCCCTGGGTGCGTCCCTCAAGATGCTGGTTCTCGTCTATAACAGCGCCCTCTGCCTGTTCGGTGGATGTCTTGTTTTTTCTGAATCCACCTTGCATCTGAGATAAGTTCATTTATCACCACCTTATTCCGACTATACCTCTATTATACCACGGATGAGCTGCCTTTGTAAGCAGTTAAGACTCGCTCTTGAGCCGCCTGTCCAACTTGCTCGTTGAGTCCAAGCTTAGAGAATACAGCGTTTCTAACCTTACAAACGAAGTCGTCTTCCGGCGTGAACCGTCTACGAGACTTCTTCTTGTTAACTTCGTCTCGCGCCTCATTAAGCCTTCTAGCGACATACACCCTGGTTCTGTATTCGTAGTTAACCCACGGCTTCAAAGTGTATGCACCGTTAGCGAGGAAGGCGTCAAGGTCCTGAGATGGCCTAAGGAATATAGCCTCTCCATCTTCTCCATTGATCCAGTCTTTAACCATCTTGTCTACTTGTCCAAACTCAAAGCCAAGGTCGGTGGCCTCTGTAACCCTGTGCCTCGGCTCTGCCTTGGTGGTTCGCTCGGTCTTTTGGTCTGATGCACCAAAGCTTTCATCGGGTGCGTCAACCATCTCGAACTTACGAAGCAACTTGTGCCTCACTGAATCGGGAGCAGTCCCGGACACAGCATAACGGAGAGCGGTGACGAAGTCCATTGGAGTACCCTGTCCTCCATGCAGCATCATCTGCAAGGACAAGAACTCCATCTGAGCAGCAGACAAACCGGGTCGAGTGGTCATCGAGTTATCTTCACTGAAGAAGCCCCAAGACGCATAAATATTCTCCCAGGTATAGCCAGGCTTGTTGCCTTCCTTCCATTCGACTTGCATCTGCATAACAAGATTATTCTTGCCTGCATCTTGGCAACAACGGAACAAATGATTCATGGAACCATCGTCCGTGTTCTCGGGACAGAACTGAGGCATCATAGTATTAAAGAAGCGGAGGAATCCGTCTTGCCACTCGATACTCATTTCCATCATCATTTCCCACTCAAAGAAGTTGTTAGCCCTCTTTTGGACACCATCGACCTCATACTTGTTAGCAAAGAAGTCACTAGGATTGACGTTAATCTTCCTAAGCCTCTTAACTACCTGCTTCATCCAAGCATCAAGATCGGGGTCTGTATGGAACTGAGTAACAGAATCAAACCTCTTTGGGTCAACTCGGCCCGCCAATAGTTCCTTCTTTAGCTCGGCATCGAGAGGAAGGAACCCTTCATGCTCTGCAATATTGTAACGCCAGCGGTCGTTCTTAAACGTCATACCCATCATAGTTAGCATGGTGTCTCGCCTACGGTTGGAGCCAAGGCGACGACCAGATGTGGTGGCTTCAGCAACGAATACGTCAACGTTTGTACCATCAGACAGCGCGTGGTCCTTAATCCACCTAGTAAACATCATTGTCTTATTGGCCGCACAGAAGCCCTCAAAGAACTTGAAGAAGCGGTCTTTCATACTTGCTGTGTTAGACCACTCCATAGAGATGCTTGAATTAGCATCATCGAACGCCAAGTCTGTGACCTTGTACTTAATCGGAACATCTCGGGACGTATGCTTATATTCCGGGAACGGAATAATAGGAGCATAGTAGACTTCCTTGATTGCCGAGTTGTACGGGTCGGTCAAGGTAACCTTTGCAAAACCAATACATTCACCAGGTCTACCTTCCTCTAAGAAAGCTTGGTCGGGGTTCTTTGACCACTTATCGAGGAACGCATTAATCAGCTTGGTATTCTTCTTGATAACAGCGCTCGCCAGGTTGTTGGCTTCGTTGACTCTGAAGTCAATATTGATAGTGTCGGGGTCGCCGTATGCGATGTGTTCGATGTCCTCTACGGTGCAGACCTCGTACTTAGCACGCCACATAGAGTGGTCGCTGCCATGTCCATCACTAGAATCAAGGGTGTCCATGAACATAGTCTGAACATTGTCTGTCCAGGCAGTTCCAGCCTTCCTGGTTCCAGCGCTATTGAAGTGGACCTTATCGCCGAAGCTCTCGGTGCCAAAAGCACCTGCGTCTGCGTAAGGATTACGACCATGAGCGTCCTCACACACAAGCGTCAGGTTGCTGGGGTCGCCATTCCAACTAGCAGAAGTGCACGTACCAAAGCCGTTTAGAATCATGTCGAAACACGGGACGCCGTTATATACGGAATTACCCATCTGCTCTACAACGTAGCCAGCGAAATCAGGATACCTCTTCATCCACACACCGAGGACGTTGTCGTCCTCGAAAAGCAGCGATGTTCCAGCCTCGAACGCTTCCTTAAACGCACGGTCTATAGACTCAGGAGACGCATCGGAGCCAATCAGAACGACGTTTGTGATCCCGGGAACCTTATGTACCTCATAAGAATCAGCTGTCACGTATCCAACCATCTTGTAGCCAAAACCAATTCCGACATCGCTGGTGTTCTTCTTCTTATACTCATCCTTAAGCCTGGTGCTGAGCGAGGACAACTGCTTAGGAGTCATAATCTCAAGCTCTCCATTTTGCTCGGCGAGTCTCTGGATGAGATTGTAGTTACGCTCAAAGGAGCTTACTCGCTTATCCTTTGCTCCATACTTAGTCTGCTCACGCATTGATACGAAGCAAGGAACAGAGAGGACGATACCCCAAGCATCGGCTTCGCCGGTCATGCCTGTTGCGTCAGCCTCAGTCACCATCAGGTCCAGGACATCGTTCATCACTTCAGCGGCGTCCTTATTGTTCTTAACTTCACTCAAGTCAGGAAGCGTAGCTGCGACCGTCGTGTTCAGTCGGGAAGAAATCTGTCGCAAGGAACGGATACAGAACGACGGATACTCCTCGCCGGTTTCCTCGTCGGTTTCAATCTGAGGAACAACAATCCACCTAGCAAGGTTCATGTAGTGCTCAAGCTGCATGCTCTTGTAACCAAGCTTCTCGTTTGCTGCCATCATACGCTTAGCGTACATCGAACGAACCTTCTCGATTGCCAGCTCCGGGTCTACACCTTGGTTCAGCATGTTCCACCAGATTGTAGCAACTCCAGGATTGTTAGGGTCTTCGTTGAACATCCAGGACTCAAAGCTGCTTTCGTTAAGATCGAACCTACCTCGCTTAGAGATACTGTCTGTTCCATCGTCAGAGGTCTTCTTGATCTTCAGGTTGTTCTTCTCTGAAGAATCCTTACGCTTCAAGATAAAGAAGTTGGAACTACTTGTAATCATCGGCGAGGTGTCCTTACCTTTACGCATAATGCGCAGCAAGGGGTCAGTGAACTCTTCGTTAGGTGCATAAACGATAGCCTCAGACTGTCCATCATAAGATACACCTTCGGACGTCGGGCTACCAACGAGCCTTTGCCGTACCTCTTCGTCTGTGTTCGCGTCAACCTTCAGGTAACAGTCAGGACTAAACGGCATCAGCAATTGGATAAGACTAAACTGCTTAGTCATAACGCCTTCGTTACCGGTACTGATACTGGTCTTGGCGCCATTGTGGGTGTCAACACATTTCCAGAACACTGCGACGGAAGCATCGTCTACCTCAGCCCAGGACCAATCAGCCTCAGAACTGCCTCTTTTGTACACTTCTTGGACTTCTGCTGCATACTTCAGTACCAGTTCGTTTAGCTTAGACTTGGTCCTATCTGGCAGCTTGAGGTCAGGAAGTGCAGGGTTATCCAAGTCGATTGCCGCCAAAGTCTCAATAAGCTGGTCTTTAGCTTTAATAATATTAGTCTTCATGCCGCCTCGACCAATATTGTCATGCTTGAACAATAGATGGCACATGCCGTTGAATCCAGGATGGTCGGTCATTATCTGGAAGGCTTCTTCCTGTCGCGTCCACCTCTTCTCCGTATTTGCAGCATACTTTACTCGACCCTTCTTGTCGATATACGCAGAAGTAGCAACGAATAGATTACACAGTTGAGGATACTCTTGAAGGACAGTGAATAGGTCTGCGTCAGATTCGATGCCAAGAGCTGACCTGCTTAGGATACAGGGGTTACCGTAGTCATCGTAGGTCTGAAGAACCTGGTCAAAAACAAGGACATTAATCAGGTCTCGCTTGGTGAGGCGGTCGTAACCAACCTGTTCCATAACAAAGTCGTCACCGGATTCAATCTCCTGAATGAAACCACCGATCTTGTTGTTTGCGAGTGCGGTATAGAGATGTTCCTGCTGCTCCTGCTGCTGTGACTTTTCAGACTCAGAGTAAGTAGGAAATGCTGTTGACGCTGTAGCATCTGCCCAGATGTCTTCTGATACAGCTTGCAAACGACGCGGGAACATACGAATGTTATTAAGAGCCTTTTCGAACTCGTCAAAGTCAGGTTCGCCGTCTTCATTCTTGAACACAAATGGGTGCTCGTTGATTTCACCCTTTTTGTTCTTGTATGGAGACAAGACATCCATAGCAGACTTGAGACCTATGCCACTAGCTTCTTCCCATCCAACGATATTTGTTCCTGCGTAGTTACTAGCAGGGTCAAGTTCGAGCTCGTACAGGACAGAATTCTCGTGCATCTTAATCCAGCCACCATGGTCGATAACCAGGTCTTTGATGATGAGCCTCTTGGTCTTACCCGGAACGGTTACGTCCAGCATGAAATCATCCAGCGTCTCCCAGTTGCCAATCATCTCTGGAGTACAGGATGTCGCGAGCGGTTCCATACTGAGCGACATGCGGCGCAAAGTCTTTGCTCCACCCTTAATTCGATGACAAAATGCACGGAACTGTTCATCAGTAAGGCTTGCCAGAATTTCCCATGTATCACTAGAGGACTTGAGTACGGCCTGTTCGTTAGCAAGGTACTGTTCCAAGACCGCCTGCTGCTCTTCAGATTCACATTCAGCAATCTGTTGGCTTAGCTTAGCAATACGCATTGTACGCCAGTCGTAAACCATAGCCATACGAATCGAATCCAAATCGTATCCACGAAGCATCGCTTGTCCGTAGTAGGACTTCTCGAAACCAACGGGGTTGTCCATGTTGTAATAAGCAAACATGTCAGGATGGGTTCCAGCCAACACGTCTACATACTTTCGGGATAACACATGAACGTTCTGCATTGAAGTATCATCAAGGCTGTTCCTCACAGAGCGATAGCGCTCAAGGATGTTCTTCATAGACGCAAAAGCTTGCACCGAAACCTTCTCGTAATCTGCCGCAGCAGAAGTGCGGGAGTCTGCTAGAGACAAAATGAAGTCAACCCAACCATCAACGCCGTTGCCTACAATGTTGTCACGAGACTTATGCTTCCGGTTAGTTGAGAAGTTAAAGTGGTTCTTGTATGCAAACTCTCGAATAGTCTTATGCTTATAGATGTGAGCTACGTATAGCTCTGGGGTTTCGTTCTTCTTACCTTTGTTCTTAATGTAAAGAGAAGAATCGTAGGGGAGGCTATCGAACTGTTCTCCATTGCGCGTCTTCTTCTTGAGGGTAGACTCTCCTGCGAAATGGATACCATTTATAAGCTTGTCTCCAATAATGGTACCAAAGGAATAATCGCCATAAACATCCAGGAAAGGCTTGACAAATTCATTATTCTTCGTAAGAAGCTTGCCATCCTTGCTCAAGGTAATGTTGATTTGCTTCATGTCAGTACCCTCGATGACAGACAGGTTGACGTCAAGAGACTTACTTGCCAGGTCTGCACGGGAGATGTACTCATTCCAAGCATTAGCGAAAGCCTTAAAGAACTCTGCTGGTTCTCCATTGTACTTCGGGTCGTTCGGTAGGCCGCATCCATACTTGGGGTCATGGATGATGAAATTGCGCTTCCTCTCTGACTTCTTCAATTTTGTGGTATCGAAGGTTTTAGCAGATGCAGCTTCGGCCATTAGACCGATAGTGGTCATCGCTGCGCTCTTGTACATGCCATCTTCGCCAACAAACAGACTCGGGTTTCGCTTAATCGACTTCATAATTGAAGCAGTCTGACGGAACTGAACTGCACCCTTCGGGTCGTCTTCAAGTTCCAAAGCGTGAGACACTAGGAACTCACCCCAGTTAGCACCGAGGGTTCCGGTTGTTGCCTGGGCTGCAAGCTTCCACTGCGCCCTCTCGGTATCGGTAAGTTCTGCCAGCTCAGCAAAATCGTTCACGTCTTCGATGGCCTGTTGATTCTCCGGATTGTCCATAATGGTATCCATCTGAATCTTGAAGGAAGAATCAACTCGTTCATACAGAGACTCGATACAAGTTGCTACCTTCCGTGCGCTTCTGTCGCATCCTTCATTGAGGTAATGGAGGAACAGCAGTGCAGCCTGCTCTTGCTTTTTCTTGTCGTTATTTCTCTCGCTCAAAAGGGTTTCAAAGTTCTGAGCAGCGAGGTCAACGTATTCTTCTTTTACGTCAAGCTTAACGAGCCATTTCTTGAAAGTCTTGACAGATTCTCCTACCTTGATGTTGATGGGGGCAAAGTAGTCCCAGTCAATCAAGCAGTCTCCACCGACGCCAATAAGATACTCAATAGGGTTCCTGGCTTGGTCTACGTACTTGCCATCAAGATGCACGGTTGCGTTGTCGCCGTCGAAGTCAGCATTGAAAGCCTTAACAGCCAACGGGTGCAGACGAATACCGTCTCCGTAATGGCAACGAAGGATACGAGCCTGGAAAGACTGAGGATCAGAAGTAGGGTTCTTGGTTACGGTAGCCCACAAAGCAACAGTATCGAGTGCCTGCTTGAACTCAGTAATAGACTCCGTTGCAATCTCTTCATACGTAAACTCATCTTCCGTAAAGGTTCGCAATGGGGTTTCTGCGTTCCGGTTGTACGCTTCGATTACCTTGTTAAGACGGTACACAATCTTGTTACCAGGCTGCTGGAGTGCCATCAAGAGCCAGTTTGAACCAATGGAAACATCCATCAGTCCAATCTTAGTGTCAGGTATTGCTACGAGCTGACCGCTAAGATTGTTGCCGTTAGGAATCGTAGACCTGTTATCGACCTCGCTCTTAATCTTTTTCATGTGCCACTTGGTTGCTCGCGACCCACGCTTGCGACCGAGAGTTTGGTCTAACGGCTTTTCTATCTTGTCATAGAGGCCCTTAGTCTTAACACTGGTAAGCTCTTCTTTTGCGCGCTTTTTTGAATCCTTAGGGTCGCTAGGACTCTGTGCAGCGGCAATCTTGTTCGGATTTCTGCGCTTAGTGGTGCTAGGTTTAGCAGACTTCTTCCCTTGAGTTTTTGCCGTTTCCGGAAGATTCGGCTTCTCGACCTCAACAATGTCGGCTCCCTTGATGGCTTCTTGGGCCGGAGCCGCCGGCGCTTCAGCAGCGGTGTCCTGCATGTCAGACAGCTTAGGTCTTACGTATCCGCTTGCGCTCTGCTGCTGCTGACCATTCTTAGATGCAGAGAAGGCCACCGTTTTGGGGGTGGCCTTCATGGTGTCAGCTGAGTCAGACAGAGACGCCAAGCTAGGCTTTTCATAGGTAGTGTCAGCAACCACAGGCGGGACTTTTTCAGTTACCACAGGTGCTTGTTCGGTCTGCTCCTGTTCGGTATTGGTAACAATAACGTCCTTAGAGTAACCGCCTGTCTTACCTTGTAGTGGTTGTTCCTCGGTTACACCATCTGCTGCTTGCCGTTGAGCCTCTAGGCTCTTTTGCTTTGCTTGAAGTTCTGCGACGTTTGGCATTAGATATTCGTCCTGTTCTTCTCGTGGTTTACAATCCTTTGCACGTCAGGTGAAAGCACCTTATAACTTGGTTCTGGGGTATCATACCCGAGTTCATATTCATGCTTCTGGGCGGCCCATTCTCCGTTTCTACGGGCTCTTATACCACCGATTCCACCCATCAGGCCACCAAGCAATCCGCCACCAAGCAATCCCTCAGGAACTTGGAGTGCAGCATTTCTGAGCCTCTTGTTAACCGGAGTGTCTTCGTTGACCTCGCCGGTGTAGAATCCGTTTTCGTCGTAAACATCGTCTGCATACCAGCCTTTTGCGCCGTTTGATGCGTATTCCCAGGCTGGATTCATGGTAACTTCCTCCATTGCCTCGGATACTCCAGGCTCTACGAAGTGCTTGAACACAGGAGACTTCGACGCTTTAGGCGCCATCTTCTGCAAGAGTTTTCCATAGACACCGCCGCCATTTGCACCAACGGAACCTAACGTTGATTCTCCGACTGCGGAAGCAAGATAAGCTGCTGGTGCTGTAACATATTCACCTACGGGCTCATACTTGTCGTTAGAGCTCTGCATAGGATCGACACCGGCTCCAGACAAGACTGCTCCAGTCGCCATGTTCGCTAACTGAGTAGGCGGAGTGAACCAGCTGGCAGACTGAGTAAACAAGTCAGCAATCTGTTCCAGTCCAATGTTGACACCGCTAATGTCTCCATCGTCGTTGTACTCCACCAAACCAGGAGTAGCGTAAGAAGCTCGTCCGAATGGAGACCATCTGACATTACTGCCCGAGTTCTCTATATACTCGTTCTGCTCCTCCTTTGTTTTTTTGGGGTTGATTCTGTTGAGTAGGCTGGGGTCCTTGGTGTAATTAGCTAGTTCGTTGAAGTTAATCTTATGCCCAAGGATGTCAAGCGGTTTAAATTTAACTTGGAACAGCTCGTCGTAGCTTCGACCGTCTTCAGTGTCGTAGCCAGCCGGTACAGAAGAACCGTCTTCCAGTTGTACATAAATCATTCCGCTGTATGGATCGGTAACAATATCCATGATAGAGTTACCGTCGAAGGTGTAGCCGGTTTCTTTACAGGTAACATCGCTCTCTTTGAGAGCGAACATGTCACCATTGGCTTCTTTCATCATGTCGGACAGGCGATTGAGTTCCTTCTCAATAGCTTCATCAACTTCTTCTACGCTGCGCACCTCGCCATCAAGGTTAACCGTAGAAAGCTTCTCAGTTGCCTTGGAACGAATGTCGCCAATACCTCTTATAAGTTGGTTGTAGGCATCCGATGCATCGACAGCTGCTCGTCTAAACATTGTTTCTTGGTCTGGAACGTAGGACTGATAACCGTATTCGGCTTCAAGTTCTGTCTTACTTAACACGTCATCGTCGTCAACGTAAGCCAAACCCTTGACCATATCGTCCAGACCTTGCTTCTCTGCTTGCTTCTTAGCCTCAGCACCAGTGATAAACGGGCTCGTCCTGTTTGAATAGGTGTTTGTTCCGTTGTCAATGGCGTCTAATCCGGTCTTACTAAGGTCGGGAGCAGCCGAGAAGTTCTCAACCTTACTAGCGTCGCCCATAAGATAGCCACCATCGCCCTGCCATGCCTCGGTCATAGGCTTCTTAATGTCCTCACCGAAGTATTTTCCCCAATCAAAGTCGCCATTTCCGCGTCTTCCAAGGGTAGAATTAGGTGCAATGATGTCGGTGTTAAGCTGTTCCTCTCCCTGAAGCTGTCCGAGGTCGTTAACCCAGACGTCTTCTTCCTCTTCTTCGTCGTACTGTTCAACGGGTCTGGCCTCACGCGGCGCTGGCTGAGGTGCGGGAGCCCCGTAATCTACCAAAAAACCTCCATCTCCCACCATTTGCCCTGGGGAATCGGGGTTTTCGGCTTCTGTTTCTTGCTGGAAACTGGTAGACTCCATCTCAGATGGCTCGTTTGGGGTACCTTGTATTACATTTTGACTATAGTTTGTACCCCAATTTGGCTGATTATAGGACTGTTGACTAGGCTGAACCGGGGGTTCTTGGTTTTGCTGGTAATACAGCAGGTCAACGGCTGCCTCATTAGCTGCGACGTCGTCGGCATGACCAGAACCTTCCAGAATCTGGCGGTTGATGTCCTTAATCTTGTCCAGGCCGTAACTCTGTTGGCCAATATCCGGAACAGAAGCGGGATCAAATCCTGCCATAAGTGCTCCTTCCTACAGAGTTCCTACTTATAGTATATCATTCTAATGCCTTTTGTACCCATGGAGAGAGCGTAATCTCTTCCTCCTGGACTTCAAGTTCGACCTTGGTCTTGCGACCACCGGCACGCTCCAGAATCATGCGCATAGCGTTGTCCCTGAGCTGCTTCTTGGTGTCCGAGGGCTTCTTCTTGCACCCTTCAATCTCATCCCAGTAGATGTCCTCGCAAGCAATGTCGTACAAAGCTTTCGCCAACGCCATCATTACAGAGTCATCAGGGTGGACCTTTAGCTGATCGGCTTCATTCATTTCCATCAGTTCCCCTACGGCGTCTGCAAAGCTCGTTCGGTAGAACTGTACCTCAGAGTCCTTGGGAAGCCCGCCGTCCACCCTGTTGATGATGGTCTGTATACAGCGAATATCGCTGTTAAAGATGGCGTCGGTAAACAGTCTACAGACTAAAAAGCCAGCGGCATTGTTGTATCCATGGTTGAAAGCCCAGGTGATAAACTTCCTGTTAGTACCTTCCTGGATTGCAACGACATCACCTATCGGTTGCTGGGCCATTAGTTCGATTAAGTCATCAAGACTCTCGCCCTTGAACGCCCTCGGTTCCTGATACCCTGGGGCGCCTCGGAGTAATTCCTTTTGGGTCCTCGCTGGCAAGATGGACGAAGGTACGGGCGTTTGTCGCTGATCCTGTTTTTCTTGCATTGAGCTCCATCCTTAGCTTTACTGACAAAGGACGCCTCTCAAACGTCCCATACTTAGAAATGTGGTAACATCTTGCTATCTTTTTGCCGTTTATCGTAGTGGCTCCGGTCACTTTTGCCGCATAGAAGTTCAGAAGACGATTCAATTTCTTGCACAACGCGCCATCTTTTGCCTCCGGTGGGCGCCCAAACATCCAAGTGAAAACCAAGTCGCAGGAAGTTCGGTACCCATTCTTGCTCTTAGACCTTGAACGCATAGCAAGGAAGTATTCCCTCAGCTTCTTTTCCAACAGATACAGCTCTTCGTCGCAATAGTTCTCCCAGAGTTCCGCATCTGTTAGGTCAGCAGGCAGTTGAAAGCCTGGATTTGCGTCCAAAAGCTCCTGAACACGGTTGTGATGGGTAACATATTCGTCGCGTTCCGTCTGTTTTTCCAGTGTTTCAATGGTAAGTTCTGTGAAATCTAATGCCATATCAGCTCCTTGTGCTACAATAATAAGTGAGGAAGTTGATATCACGCAGCTTCCACCGGGAACGCCCCTTCCACTGGTATCTCACGGCCTGTGGTTGGGGCTTTTTTTGTGCCTATTAACATCCATAAAAAAAGAGGACCCAAATTTAGGGCCCTCATTGTCGCTATGTGCTACTACAGCAGCTCGTTCACGCGGGCCTGCACGCGGTCATACAGGTCTCCAAGGGCGTCACGACGGGCCTGACCGTTGCCATAGTCACCATTGATGACCTTCCAAGCGAGGGTATCAATGTCAACAGACGTGGAACCGCCGCCTCCACCGCAGCCGAGCATCTCGTTTACTCGGGCCTGAACGGCGTCGTACTTGCTTCCCAGTGCTGCCTTGCGGGCGTCGCCGTTGCCGAACTCGCCGTTGATAACTCGGCGCGCCAGGTCGTCGATGTCAGTCGCTGGTGTCGGAGAAGGTGCGTGAGAACCGCCGCCAACACCAAGCATCTCGTTCACACGAGCCTGTACTGCATCATACTTATCACCAAGCGCTGCCTTGCGGGCGTCGCCGTTACCGAACTCGCCATTGATTACTCGCTGTGCGAGGTCGTCGATAGAGCCGCTCGGAGTAGGTGCGGGAGCAGGAGTTGGTGCCGGTGCGGGAGCAGACCCGCCACCAGAGCCGATACCGAAGATAGCAAGGTAGCGGTCGGCAAGGTAACCGATGTTGGCATTGAAGGTAGCAACGTCGCCAGCATCGGAGATAAAGCCGTTCTCAACCAGGCGGTAGTTGATACCACGCTGACGAGCAACATTCGGATTACGGAGGTCGCCACGCTCAACAATGAGGTTAGAACGTCCCGGGAAGACCTCTCGCATAAGGTCTGCAATGGCGTTGTCATAGCCATCTGCACCTCCGCAGTTGGAAGGGATGATTACATGGCCACCTCTTGCACCAGGACTTGCGGAATCCATGTGAAGCTCAAGGACGGGGCAACCGGGGTTGATCCAGTCCATACCACCGGAGCCGTAGCAATCCTGGTCATAGGGCCAATGGTCAACCTCACCGCCACCGCGGGCAACGATTTCCTGGGCCAATGCGACTACGCGCTCATGCTCCTGGTATCCGTTACCGCAAGCTCCGGTGTCGCCTCCGCCGTGACCTGCGATTACATATAGCTTAGTCATTTGCTACCTCCTCGGCGGCTTCGATCTTATCCTTCTTGTCCTCAAGCTTAACCATATCGGTTGCAAGCTGTCCGACCTGGGCTGCCTTGGTGAAATTATGGTTCTTCCAGGCTGCATACGCGGTGAAGATGGCGATGGCAACGCCACTGATGATGGTCGTCAGGACCTCGGTGTCGATGGCCGTACCGAAGAAGTACAGACCTACGTTAGCTACGATAAGAACAATCGCGCTAATACTTGCTTTCAGTGCTTCGGGCATTTAATTCATCCTTTCTATCAGGTATTCTTCCAGCTGTCGCTGGTCCTTCCTTAGTTGCTCGGTGTGGTTTCCGTCCAGAATATGTCCCAAGAGGTTGCCGATCGCTGCCATCTGGTACTTATTCTGCACACCTAAGTCGTCGATTTTCCTTTCCAGGTTCTTGAATTCATTAGCGGCTTCGCACGTCGCGTATGAGTGCTCCAGCTCCTCGTTGTGTCCTAGCTTCCACCGGTCGTATGCGATGTCCACTAACTTTACCAGCAAGGAGGAGCCTAGAGCTACCGCTATCAAGGTTCCTAAATCCATCCCTTCCGTCCTCCTCTCGGGGCTTCTTGAATGGGAGAGCTGGCTGTCCGGGCTCAAGCCTGATACTAGTTGGATCAATTTGTTCAGGCTGGTACATCCATGGCAGCTTTTCTCCAGGTTCCAATAGGTCCGACAGTTGGCTTGGTTGCCAACCATGAGCAAGCGCATAGGCACATATCTCACTTAATAGTTTATCATGTTGCTTACGCTCAAGGGCCTTTTCTAGCTGCCATACTTTGTCTAGGTGCTTCTTCTTGTATGCTCGTTGACGGGCATGGAGTGCATCATCAGCACGCTTGTCATGCTCCAAATACTCTTCCTTGGTCATTGCGCACTCGCTACTGCAAGCGTAGGGTTCATTTGGCGGTCTGTAATACTCACTGAAATAGAAGTCAAAAGGCTGCATCCCATACAGTTGTGCTCGCCAATATAGGTTTGTTAGTTTTGACTTAGGCCAGGTCCAGTTGATTTCATTCCATAGTTCCCGGCGCCAATCAGTCTTGAAGGTACGGGTATCAATCATAGTTCTCCTATCGAAATCTTGACAACAAGATTGTACCACATTATTCCTTGAATTTAAGGTACTTAGCCTTTTTTCGGCAGCTTTTACAGTACCCGTCAAGGCCATCAACCTTAGACTTATTCTTGTAGAAGTTACTCGCGTCGAAGACATGCCTACATCTCATGCACATCTTAGTACCGTCTTCCTTCAGTTTTGTTTCAGTATTGCGAGCTGCCTTAGGGTCGTACATGTTTTCTCCTGTACCTTATTGATTACTGTGCCCTCCGGGTCCCTATTGTTCCCTATAGTAACCAATGGTTGCCAATTACTAATAGGTCCCTTCCCTCACCCGTTCACCAAAGGGCAATAATGGGGGTACCATTTTCGCTTGCCCTTGGGCCATCTTGCCCTTTGGAGCCACGGTTTCGGTCGGTACTTATATTGTACCATATTGTTGCCCGGTTACATGGAGTTACATGATTTGACTTCCCATCTGGGAAAACATCGGGAAAAATTTTTGGGGATAGATTTGCCCTAGCCTTCCACCCACCACATCTTGACACCAGGGTCACTAAGGTCGCCGAGCTCTGAAAGAGCGAGGCGGCCCATGTTGCGCCTAACTTGTTACATATTGTCACAAGGTTGTTACATTGTGTGCATGGGCCATTTGGCACCTATCGAGTCCCCTACTGGTCACTAGGAATGTTACCCCAGGTAACACCGTGGTTCGAGCTTTGGAAAACACCGGGGTTACCTCGGGGGAACTTCCACCCTTCCATTATTACCACCTATACCTAATATATACCTACCCCCCCACTTAGTAACATGATTGTCACCATTCGGCAACCATACTGGTTGCCTCAGGTGCCAATTTGTGACCATACTCGTGACATCGCGGGGAACGACGGGTGCGTGCAGGGCCGAACGTGCGACCTCTAGGGAGCACCGGCTTGTCCGTTGTGAGGCAACTCGCTGCACCCCAAAGTTCCTTTGTGGGCCCCACCGAGTTACCTCCCAGCCGTCAAGCCTGGTGCCCTAGAGGTCGCCAGTCTGGGTCTAAGGCTGGGAACCTAGCTTACCTTTAGCTCCGCTAAAAGTAACCAATGTTCCCAGCCTTGGCGCCCCTTGGGCGCCTTAGCGCTGCACCCTTCGGGTAGCAGCTTAGCTACCTATGGTAGCATATAGTATGTAGAAAGGAGCCTACCATGGCAGCAGCAGAGAAGAAGCTCTTTAGGGGTCGCAAGGTCGAAATCGAGTATGTCGAGAACGCCATCCTCAAGTCCGCCCGCGATGTCACCCGCAAGAGCGACGGTGAAACCTTCCAGGTTGTCACCTTCGTTCTTGAGACCGGCGAGACCGCAGACATCGTCTTCCCCAATGGGTGGGCACCCATCGGGTTCGACATGTACTACGGTGACGCCTACACCGGTGGCTGGGTCGAAACCGACGAGGGCAAGCATCTGTTCCAGATGCAGCCCGCCTAGACTCCCATGAGTGCACCCAAGTGGTGCACTCTTTTTGGGGGAGTCTGATTCTAAAAACAAGGAAGACCTACGACCTATCATGTGACTTCCTTGTGCAAACTAGTGACAATCATGTTACCAAGAAGGCGCCTTCCCAGGCGCCTTAGGGCTGCTCCCTTTGGGCGCCAGCCCTCGAAACAATTAGTCAAAGGAGTTTACCATGTCTAACCGTAAAGACCTCTTCAAGTCTTTTACTTCCACTAGCTTCATTGACGGTGTCAAGTGGCAGATTATTGGTGACAGCGTCTTCGCCTTCATACATCCCGTCTTCGAATACACCGAGGACATTGAAGCCGAGGTTGCCAAAGTATACGAACAGTTCCCTACAGTCATCAACGAAAGGTACTTTGACGTTTGCGCCAACCTGTTCATCGTTGATGTCTTCAGTAACAGGGTTGTCGTAACTGACACCTTTTAGTTACTCAGCGCAACTGAGTAACCGTAAGCAACCAACAGGGCGCCCTCCCGGGCGCCTTAGGGCTGCCCCCTTCGGGGTCTAGCCCTTGGAACAACTAGTTAAAAGGAGTTATCATGAATCGCTCTCTCTCTGCCCTTGTCTATGCAGATCCGAAGCATGTTGAGAAGCCCGCGAAGCAACACCGCAAGAGCGGTGGCGGAGCTCATCAGCTGCCCCGTACATCTAATAAGCACGTTGACAAGATGTATCCCAAGAGGAACAGGATAACGCAATAAGCTCCTGTTAGCCTCTGACTTCCTGAGGTTGTAGCAGCCATAAGCCACCAGTAGGTTCCTTCCTTGCCTACTGGTTGGCTGCTACATATTTTGATAGGAGTAACCATGTTTGAATGGCTGTTCTTGATTGGCATAGTGACTGCCTGTTACCTGTATGTTTGGTCCGAGTAAGGAGTAACCATGTGGCTTTACTTTGTTATCTCTATGTTAATCGCGGGTACCTTGGTAGGTACCTATATGCTATCCGATAGTTAGGAGTAACCATGAAGCTTCACCCACGTACCTATGTTCCCAGGTGCCAGGTCTGCGGTGACCGCATGGCACCTCGTAAGCAAACCCCATTCCTGTGTCCCGACTGTAAGAGAAGGGAGCAGTCATGCAAACCAACTGGGAAGCTTGGCTCTTCGCAGCCGTCGCTGTTCTACTAATCATCATCCTCAATACTATCACCATCAACACGATTGATAGCTTGCTGCAACTACTCAGCTGCTATCACTAGAAGGGAGCAATCATGCAAGCCAACTGGAAAGCTTGGCTCACAGCCTTCGTTGTCCTACTAACCATCTTCTTTGGTCTCATCGCTGTCACTTATGTTGGCGAGTGGATGCAACCTCAAGTTCCTAAGTGGACTGCAACCTATCCTGATACACAGCAGCCTGCTTGGTGTGCACATGGTTACATCAATGATGACCAATGTGACATCGTTGAAGCACCATATAAGGATGGATACTTGTATCAAATTTGGTATGATAATACAGTATTCTGGCACTACGAAACAGAATACAAGCTGCCTCGCCTTGCTGTGTTCACCAATGGAGACTGGACTCTCATGGTGGAGTCTAAAGATTTCAAAGGAGGTTACCGATGAGTGACGTATCTGATTCCATTAATGTGATTCTCAGGCAACGAGGAGGAACAATGATTGACCACAAGCTAGAACTCTTTGAAGACCTTGACCAGTTGCGTGACTACGCAATGACTGTCAAGCGTGCTGCCACTGACATGCTAGACTGGTGTCATGTAATTGAGACCGACATGCAGGCGTTCATTGAATACTATACTGGGCCTGCGTTCATGCCTCCTAAGCCTGGAGCTGTGCAGGAGTTTGAACCAGGCTCACCTTGCATTGACCCCGATGGTGAAGGCTGTCGTTGTTACGAAGGCTGTACAGCAGACTGCCCGCCATCTGAGTACCAAGCCTGCAAGTGTCCCCGTAGGGTGAGCCCTCCTCTGGTACCTCAGTCTGACCCTACTGAGTTTGACGTCGAGGATGACGGATTGTATACTTTGACGGACAAGGGCAAGCTCATTGTCAAACTGGTTAACGAAGGCTACAAGTATCTTGAAGCTTGCCGCATTGCTGAGACTGTGTACGAGAAAGGGTAGACATGAGCATCCAACAAAAGAACTTGTGGTGTGTTACTTGTGACAACTGTGGGGCAGAGACTACCATCGAAACACTTATGGACTTTAGCCCCACTAAGACTGACTTGATTAATCAGGGCTTTGTTTGTATCGTTGACGTAATGCCTATTAGTTATGGACAGCGCGTTGAGAAACACTACTGTAAACAGTGCGCTAACAATCTAATGGCTGACAAGTATTGTGAAGAATACTCACATGAACTGATGACTGATAAGGAAGGTTAAACATGGAAGATGTAAACATGGAAAATGCTGTCAACAACACTCTCGACGAACTGCTGGATGGCATCACTCATGAGCAGGCTGGCATCATGGCAGCCAAGCTTGCTGTTAGTCTCGTCGGAGAACATACCGAGGGATTGGCAGAGATTGCTCACTGCCTGTACAATCCGCAGCCTGATGCTGACATGGACTACATGGATATGGCTGGTCTTGACCTCGTCAAGATTGTCAACTGCCTTATCAAGTGGACCATGGATACCATCTGTCACTTCGACAAGGAAGCAGAAGCTAAGCTGCGTGAAGAGTATGATGCCGTGATGAACAAGTGGCATGAGGAGCAGGGTGAAGTAAGTCCCTTCATTGCATACAAGGAGTAGCTATGCCTTGGACTAAGTGTGAAAACTGCACCTATCAGTCTGAATGTGATTGGCCTGACCAGCTGTATGGTGCCTGTGAATGTGGCAATCCTAAACCCAAAGAGGAAACGAAGGGAGAAAGCATGGATGAAATCGACAAGGTTCTGTGTGGATTGATTGTTCCCGTAGTTGGTGACCATGGTTATGACCTGGTTAAGCTTGGCAAATCTATGGTCAATGGCAGTGATGACGAGATGGATAAGTTTGGCATCGAGCTTCTCCAGATTGCTAACCACATTGCAGACTGGAGTAACAGGATGGTCACCGCCTCTGACCCTGAAGGTGCCAAGGAGTTGCAGGTTAAGTTTGACAACCTCAAGTCCAAGTGGGAAGAAGCGAATCCCGGTGTTCCCTTCTTGCGTTAAGATAGAACATGTCTGTCGAGGAGGACCAATGCATGAAGACTACTGGGTGCCTGATTATACAGACACCACCATCATCAATGAGGATGGCTCAAGCTTTGACCCAATGATTGACGTCTGGAGTCGTGGCTCCGAGTGTCCTCCTACTCGTGATGAGTACGATGAGTTGAACCCACGTTCAGCGTGGCGTGCACCAACTCTGGCTGAAGTTAAGTTCGGCCGCGTTCATAACCTGTTTAATTTGGATATAGGTTGGGGCTGGCGAAAGATTCCAACGTTGCATAACGTATGCACGCGCTACTACAAACGTGTAGGAAAAGCTTAAACCTGCTATACTATAAACAGGTAAGTGTTGCCTAAAGAAAGGATTAGATATGGATAAGCAAACTCTTCCCTTCAAGCTAGACAGAAGTTCCTTTGGCAAACTGGACAGAGGTACTTGGTCAGTTGCATCTGTTGATGTCACTGTGTTCTAGCTAGGAGGTGATCCATATCTAGGTGAGTCTAATCCGCTCACGCTCAGAGCCCTCATGAAAACATGGGGGCTCTTCTTGTATGCTGTTTCTGTTACTAAAGAGAGGAGAGTATTTTGACTACCCTTGTAAGCACCGCGCTCATTATCATTCTGGCAGGTTTGCTTGTGTTGGCCCTTGCTACTCCTTTGATTTGCAGGGATAAAGACAAGGAGGACTAATGATTAAGGTACTTTGCGGTTTCGTAATTGCAGCATTTTCAATTCCGCTGCTGATTGTAGCCGGGTCAGAAAGTCTGAACCGACCACATATAGCAAGGGAATACAACATGAATCCTATGACTTGGTTTGTTGTAGCCTTGCTGTGTCTATTCGTCGGACTCGGACTTATATTCTTCTAGGCATAGGTGACCTCCTATGATATGGTGCCCCACTACGAGCGCAAGCTTGGGGCACCAGCCAGGTGCCAACTGTATCCTCCTTTCTCTGCTGCAACTAGTATCCTTGTTGACAGTTGGCACCCAGCTGGTGAGCCCACCAGTATCTAGAGATAGGAGACATATGAACTACAACCCCAGCTTTATGTACAAGATGGTTGCACTGGTTGCCGGTGCAGTCGCAATTGGAGCAGGCGCAGTCTACATGATTGCAGAGAATGGTGCCCTGCTCCAGTTCATTACTGACCTCCAAGAAGGAGGCTCAGGTCCCGTCGGTTTTGTTAAGGACTAAGGTAAGGAGATGCCATGTCTAACGACCAGTACAAGAACCTCAAGAAGCAGCGTCAGGGCTACGCTCGCATCTTGCGTGCAGCACTGAACCAAGTTGAAGGTGGCTTCACTGTTGGTAATTATAGCCAGGTGCGCCATGGTCTTGCCAACATGAAGGCTGCTGCTGATAAGATTGATTTGGTCTCTCGTTTGTATATGGGAGATGAGCTCGATGCCTAAGATGATTAGCACTGATGAAGGTCAGCCTATTTGGTTGGACGTCTGCTTCTGCAAGAATTGTAAACGCAGTAAGCATTGGGCTCATAATCTCGAAGGCAAGCCTTACTTCTGCCTGCTGTGGAACGAGTGGATGTGCGCTAATGACTACTGCTCCAAGGGTAAGGAGGACTAGTGGGTAATTTGAGAGGAAGCATGGGAGGATTGCTCGACATCCGAGAGCTCGCTGAGTTCTTGGAGTCTTGGTACGACTTGAGCATGAGCGTACCAGAGCAAGCCTTTTGTCCCATGCTTGTCAGCCCGCCGGGCATCGGCAAGACATCCTTTGTCAAGCAGCTTGCTGACAAGAAGGGTGCCCATGTATTCAGCCTGATTCTATCACAGGCTAATCCATCTGAGGTAGCAGGCATGGTTATGCCTGACCCCAGTGGTGCACATAGGACTATCATCTATGACCCGCAGTGGGCAGCTGAGTTGCAGGACGGAGACATCCTGTTTCTTGATGAAGTCCTCAAGGCACCGCAGGCTACCCTTAATAGTTGCCTGACTATGATTCAAGAGAGGCGCCTTGCCAGTGGCACTAAGCTACCCAAGGTAGCCATCATCTCTGCTGCTAACTACACACCTCAGGCTCGCACCTATGCACCTGAGTTGAAGCAGAGGTTCCAAGTTATTGAGATTGATTGGAACGCAAGGGCTTGGAAAGATTACATGCAAGCTAAGTATCCTTGGTGCGCAATGAATCCCGAGCGCGACCCGCTTAGTTACTATGTGCCTCGCATTAATCCAGAGGTTGATGGTATCAAGTGGAACCAGCTGTCTCCTCGTGATGCAGAGAAGATGCTAGTCTGGGCACATGATGCGTGGGGTAAGGAAGACTACGTTAATCGTATCAACTACATTGAGCTGTTGTACGATAAGCGAACCGCCGAATCTA
>JAGHRY010000062.1 GCA_018066145.1 Candidatus Colimorpha merdihippi
GAATTATGGTATGAAATGTATATCGTGTGTAATTTGTGTATTTTGTGTAATTTGGTCTATTGCGTTGATTATCAACACTAATCAAAATGATGAAAAATGTTGGTCGAGCCAAAATACACAGCTCGGCATCCCTTTCAGCCCTGTTTTGCCCCACTTTTACCCTCAAAACAGCCATCTTTTTTCTGCCAAAACTATATTTTTTATTTGAAAAAAATCGAGTATTTTTTGCAGATTAATTACATGAATTAGACCAAAATCGAATAAAAAAATTGGTATATTCGCAACATACTCATTATCAATACAATAAATGAGATAAATACACAGTAAACAATATCGAAACCATTCATTAGCAGCCAGTTGGCTCTCGGCAAAAGCCTTCTTTTTTAGGACGGCTAGTGCAATTAATGTTGTTCTCGGGCGTGCACATAATGACTTCATGGCGCACAAAACCTTCCGAATTTCGCCCTGTATTTTACAAAACGACACCACTTTCTACTTTTCCTAGCAGGGAAAAACTCAAGCATATAACCGTTATGAGTAATGATTGGGATGCCGTACTGCAAAAGCGCAACCCAAACCCAGCAACCGAAGTGTAGCTTGCAAATCAACAATAATTATTTATTATGCCTAGTTCAGCAGCCGATCGTTCATTCGTTTATTCGATAATCTTATATCTTTTTGCCGCATCAACAAGCACCAATTCCCAAATTACACAAATACACAAAATACACACGGACTATATTTTTGTTGCATCAAAGCAAAAAGAAAACCGCGGCAATGGTGTGCTGCGGTTTTCTTATTATTAGGAAATCCACCAGTAGCTTTTGGCGGCTTCAAATAATATATGCCTGGTCGGATAATTGCTTTTTCTATTGCATCTGATTATTAAATAATGGCAACAGCTTCAGGAATCCTGTCAGCAACATGTAAGACTAATTGTAGATATCGTTGAGCGTTTTAATTACAACCTTTGCTTCAGGAGCTTTGTCACACTCGTAGCGTGGAACAAATGTGGCGGTAACAGATTCTCCGGGTTGAAGATCGAAATAATTGAAATCGAAATGGCCATCTATATGGGGTGCTAATTGCAACATAACATCACGCAGGTATGTTTTGGCAGTAATTGTAACCCTGATGGATGGGATGCCTTTTACATCAACAGCTTTGGTGCTTACGGAATAATCGGCTTTGGACAGTTTCAGGTTTTTGGGATAGATGGAATAATAACTTTCCCAGCGGCTGAGGTCGACAGTATCGGCAAAAAGGTCGCGGGCGCGATAATGCAGGGCTTTCCAGTTGCCGTAGCAGTCGATACTGCTCCACGAGGCGACGGGCCAGCAGTCGTTGAGCTGCCAATAGAGGGTGCCCATGCAATGAGGCTGAGCAAGACGATGCTGAAGGATGCCATATCCTACTCCCCATGCTTGAAGAAGCTGCGAAACATAGCAATAATCCTCGAGGGAAAGCGAACGGCTATCAAAGCCATAATACTGCTGCATGGCTTTATCGATAATCTGTACACCGCGTGGATGCTTTTGGTGGCTGCGCATGGTAGGAGAATCGATAGCACGCTCGTTTTCGGGGCAATAACGACAGACGGTGCTATAATCGGGATAGCTTTGGAAGCCATATTCAGACATGAAACGTCCGTTTTTTTCTTTGTATACCTCAAAAGGAAGTTCGCCCCACCAGACACCCCAGTAGTGGCTGTCGCCATGGGTGACGCATTCGGGATGACCCCACCCGAACAAGGGAGACGACGAAACATAGGACCGGTTGGCAGGATCGTGTTTCTGAACCGCTTGGGCCAAGATGCCTTCGGGTCCGAAAAGGGTATCGATACCCGACTGCAACTCATGTATTTGCTCGTCGGTCCACTGATACTGGCCTTGCCAGCCCCAGTCTTCCCAGCCGTTTTTCACTTCGTTGTTGCCGCACCAAAGGACAACGCAGGGATGCTTGGCAATGCGGGCAACCTGGCGTTCGGCTTCGCGAGCGGCATTGCTTAAGAAAGCATCTGTGGATGGGTAAAGGGCGCAGCTGTAATTGAAATCCATCCACACCATGATGCCGAGGGAGTCGCACAAATCGAAGAAATAATCGTGCTCGTAGATGCCGCCACCCCAAACACGAATCATATTGAAATTGGCATCGCGGGCGGAAGTTAGGAGATAACGATAAGTTTCTTTTAACGCTGGAGTTAGCGTTGGGAAAGAATGACAGGGAATCCAGTTGGCTCCCTTGACAAAAATGGGATTGCCGTTATCGAAAAAAGTGTAGGCCAGGCCGATGCTGTCGGGCGTGGATTTGAAAGTGATATGATGATTGTCGAACCAGGTTCCTTGGATGACTTTTTGTTCATTATTTTTGGGGAGCGTGGCACGGCCGTCGCGCTTGACATTGCATGAGGTGATACGCACCGGCTGCCAGATACCGCAGGTATTCAGCTTGGGACCCCAGTCCCACCCCTGCTGATAAGGGGCAGTGCGGGTGAAAACGCGATGGTCGGGAACATCGTAGCCAAGGGCTGCCAATGCGGCCGAATCGTGGGGTGCGGTAGGATAAAAAATAACCTCCAGTATATTGGTATCCTGCATTTTGCTACGTTCGGCAACGATGGCATATTCCAAAAACATATTATCGGTAGACATTATCGTATCGCCATTGAGGAGAATGTCGGCATAAACCTCGAGCCCTTCGAAATCGATAGAGAAATAGCCACGCGGCAGATCTTTTTTTAAGAAAGTGGTTCGGTAGTGCCATTGGCGATGGGATACCCACTGAACCGAGTCCTCGTTGGTGCCATAGAACGGGTCGGGGATGAGCCCTTGCGCCAGAAGGTCGGTATGAATACAGCCCGGAACCGTGGCAGGAAACCATTGGTTCTGGTATTGGAACTGCCAATTGGTGAGTTCAATAGGTGCAAAGTTGCGGCTACAGCCAGCCAAAAGGATAGCAAATAGAACGAGTGATGGAAAGAATTTTTTCATAAAACGATTATTCATTTTTCAAGAAAGCAAAGAAAACTGCCAAAACAATAAAACCGAAAGCCACCAAATGATTCCACCGGATAGGCTCGCCCTTAAACACCAGCGCAACAATGAGGGTGAACACGATTAAGGATACGGCCTCCTGAATAATTTTGAGCTGCATGAGCGAGAAAGGGCCGCCCGTGATGGTGGAACCGATGCGGTTGGCCGGAATCATAAAACAATACTCAAAGAGGGCCATGCCCCACGAGAGGGCGATGATGGCCACCAAAGGCCAGTCGGTGATGAGTTTCATCTGCTGCAGCTTGAGGTTGCCATACCAGGCAAAAGTCATGAATACGTTGGAACAGATGAGCAATAGTACTGTAAGTAGTCCCTTAGGCATAATGTATAAACGATGAAATTAGTTACCTTTAACCATTTTGAGAAGTTCGCTCCACACAGCGAAACAGGTGCGGTCTATGGTTTGCTGGCGGCGATCGCCGAAATGCAGCAAACGGGTGACGACCTGACCGTTGGGGCCAGCAATGCCAATCCAAACGGTGCCTACAGGCCGCTCGGGAGTTCCGCCTCCCGGACCAGCAACACCGGTAGTGGCCACGGCATAGTCGGCATTCAAACGGCTGCGGACGCCCAGCACCATTTCCGTGACCGTTTGCTCGCTCACGGCATCATAGGTTTCGAGGGTTTGATGGTTCACTCCGAGAGCGCACTCCTTCACTTCGTTGCAATAGGAAACCACGCCGCCGCGATAATATTCGGAAGCGCCAGCCATAGCGGTGAGCTGTTGTGCAAGTTGGCCTCCGGTGCAGCTTTCGGCCGTTGCCAATGTGATGTGCTGCTGCTTGAAAGTTGAGGCAACCAGCTCGGGAAGCGTTTCGGCATCTTCGCCCACAATATATTGTCCGGCAATGGGATAAAGAGATGCGACAGCATCGTGGATTTGTTGTTCCAACAGGGCGCGATCGTCGTGACCGCCCCGAGCAGTAAGACGCAATTTTACCATGCCGGCTTGGGGCAGATAGGCCAGGCGAATAGAACTGGGGAGAGCCAGCTCCCATTGTTCGATCAAATCGCTCAGGAAACTTTCGCCAATGCCCTGAACCAGGATATTTTTATTGATGATTTGGTCGGTGCGGAAGTGTTTTTTGAGCCGGGGGACAACCTCAGTTTCCATGAGGTTGACCATCTCGAAAGGAACTCCGGGCATGGAAACCACCACCTTGTGATTCCACTCGAACCACATGCATGGGGCTGTTCCGAGAATATTATTAATCATAGTGCAGCACCTGGGCACCCAAGACTGCTGACGGTTGATGGGGGTAAGCTCATAACCGCGAGACTCGAAAATACGGCGGATATTGGCCAAGGCCTCCTCGTTTTCGTACAACTCAGAGCCGAAGAATTGGCACAGCGTGTTTTTGGTAATATCATCTTTGGTTGGGCCCAAGCCGCCGGTGATAAGCACCACATCGCTACGGTCGAGACAATGTTGAAGATAAAAAAGAATATCGCTGGCATTATCGCCAATGACAAAAGTGCCGCACACATCGATACCGGCACCAATAAGCATCTGCGACATGCTGCTGGCATTGGTATTCACCACTTGGCCGATAAGCAGCTCGTCGCCAATATTCAAAATAGTAGCTTTCATGGTGCAAAAGTACGACTTTTTTATGACATAATAGGAATTATTTCATTAAGTAAAAAAAAAATCGTATATTTGCAAATTCAAAAAAAGTAATTTGACATGATGAATAACATACCTAATCTGGATGAACTAATCAATCTTGCCCTGCTCGAAGATGTGGGCGATGGCGACCACAGCACACTGGCTTGCATTCCTCCAACAGCCACAGGTTCAGCAAAAATGGTAGCAAAACAAGCCGGCATCATTTGCGGTACCGAAGTAGGCAAGAGGGTCTTTGATTTCGTTAACGACCAGTTCTACCACAGTCCCATTCCAATGCAGGTGAATATCCTCAAACACGATGGCGAATCTATCGAAAAAGGCGATATAATTATGACCATTGAGGGGGCTTCGGGTGTTATTCTCACGGCCGAAAGAACAGCACTGAATTTTATGCAGCGATTGAGCGGCATCGCTACCCAAACCCATCAGATGGTAGCCATGCTGGACGGACTTCACACACAATTGCTTGACACCCGCAAAACCACTCCCAATATGCGATTGCTGGAAAAATATGCCGTACACTGCGGCGGCGGAACCAATCACCGCATCGGACTGTACGATATGATTATGCTGAAGGATAACCATATTGATTTTGCCGGAGGCATAGAGGCCGCCATCGACCGCACGCACGATTACCTGAAGAGCCACAATAAAGATTTGCGGATAGAGATTGAAGTGCGCAACCTAAGCGAGCTGCAGCAGGTACTGCAACACGGTGGGGTGCATCGCATTATGCTGGACAATTTCGACGTTGCCAATTTGCGTGAGGCAGTAAAACTTATTGACGGGAAATACGAAACCGAAGCTTCGGGAGGCATCACCGATGCCACACTACGGCAGTATGCCGAAACTGGCGTCGACTTCATCTCCGTAGGTGCCCTTACCCACCACATCAAGAGTTTGGACATCTCATTAATCAAAAAATAGCCTTCGGATCAAGAATTATATTAATGTACATTAATCAGCTCATACAACGAATATTGCACTCTCGAACATACAAATGGTTCGACTATATTATCCACAATATTTCGCTGCCTGGCAATAAGGGGGTGCCACTATACGATATTATCACCCACCTGTTGCGAGGAATAGGGCAAGGCGACCTATGGCGTGCATCCAAGGGATTGGCATTCTCGTTCTTGTCGGCATTGCCTCCGCTGCTGATTTTCATGTTCACCCTTATCGCATTCCTGCCCGTGGACGGCCTACAAGACGAATTGCTTTGGCAGCTCCACGACCTTATTCCCGAAAAATTCTTCAATCCCGTTGCAAATACCATTAACGACGTAATGGGACACAAACACACCAGTTTGCTCAGCATCGGCTTTGTATCCTCTATTATTCTAGCCGCTAACGCCATGCATGGAATGATGATGTATTTTAGCGACCGCGGCCGCGACCGACGAAAATTTGTGCGTCGATATGTGCTTTGCATCGCTTTGGTTTTCATGCTGTATATGATGGTCGTTCTGGTGCTGGCCTGCTTTATCGGCTACCGGCAGATTATCACCTACTTATTCCAGCATAATATACTGGTACCCGGAAGTTTCACCCACATAATTATCGGCATCGGAAGATGGATTATCCTGGTAGCCGCAGGCTTGCTTACCATCACCAGCATATACTATCTGATACCGATGAAGAAGGAGCGCGTTGGCTTTTTCTCCTCCGGCGCCGTATTTGCCATGATTATGTTCATCCTCCTTTCCTGGGGTTTCCGGGTATACCTTGTTCATTTCGACCAATACAACTTGCTGTACGGCTCCATCGGGACCCTGCTGGTGGTGATGCTTTGGCTATTCCTCAACTGCCTGGTGCTGATGCTGGGATACGAACTGAATGTGGCCATTTCTACTGGCAACATTGGCGACAAAGCCTCAAAAAAGCATGATATCAAAGCCTGGAACAGGCAAGGAAACAACGATATTCAATCAAAGAAATAAATAATAATTACATAATAGCAATGATAATCCAAAAAGAAAACGGACGTAAGACCCCTGTCACCTATTCTACACGTGACACCTTTAAAATGGTTGCCAAAACCATGATGGGTTTGGAAGAAATTCTCGCTGAAGAGCTCCGCGAATGCGGTGCGCAAAACATTGAGTGCGGCGCCCGTGCTGTCACCTTCGAGGGCGATATGCGTGTTCTGTATCGGGCCAATTATACCTGCCGCACCGCTTTGGCAATTCTGAAACCTTTTGCAGAATTCGAGGCCAACGACGAGCAGGAACTCTACAATAAAGTATACCAGATAAAATGGGAAAAAATACTGGATGTAGACTGCACTTTCATGATTGACAGCACCACCAGCGGCGAGGTTTTCACCCATTCGTACTACGCTGCCCTGAAAACCAAGGATGCCATCGTCGATCGTTTCCGCCGCAATTTCGGCCAGCGTCCTACTATCGATACCGAGTCGCCCGACTACAAATTCAACCTCCATATCCGCGACAACCAGGTGACCCTGCTCATTAATTCCTCCGGCGATTCGCTTCACAAACGCGGCTATCGCCAGGCTGTGGGTATTGCACCTATCAACGAGGTTCTTGCTGCCGGTATGATAAAACTCGCCGGATGGAAATGCGACACCAATTTCTACGACCCAATGTGCGGTTCGGGCACCTTGCTGATTGAAGCCGCCATGCTGGCAAACAATATCCCCGCACAATATTACCGCGGTGGAAAATTTGCCTTCAAACGCTGGAAAGAGTTCAACCTGGGCGAATGGAAATCGGTGAAGGAACAGGAAGACCGCAAGATAGGATCGGGTGATTTCGACTGTGAGATTTGGGGCAACGACTTGGATATGCAGGTTCTTGAACAAGCCGAAAAGAACCTCGAATATACAAAACTTCACAAGGACGTGATGCTTTACAACGGCTCGTTTGAGGATCAAGACCCCCCAGAAGGACGCACCCTTATCGTTACCAATCCCCCTTATGGCGAACGCATCAAGATTGAGGACCTGAACGCTATGTATGAATTGCTGGGCGACACTTTCAAGAAAAAATATGGGGAAAATTGCGATGTTTGGCTGATTACCAGCGATTTTGATGCTATGAAACATATCGGATTGAAACCTTCGGCCAAGATTCCCCTCCTCAACGGACAACTCGACTGCCGATTTCTTCATTTCGAGCTTTACAATGGAAGCAAGAAGGACAAATTCAAGACCGACAGTGATGAATAATTCTATCAAGATTTGAATCTATGGAAGTCCTAGATTCAGCTTTTATTAAAGCAGCAGCGATGCAAGTGGGATTTGATGCCTGCGGCATCGCTGCTGCTCATTCTATCAATCCGCAGGATTGGCCGCTGCTTTACACAATAAAAAAACGCTATTATGCCGACATGAGATACATGTACGAACATGTAGATATGAGGCTTGATCCCACTCTCCTTGTACCAGGAGCAAAATCCATTATTTCAGTACTTTTAGGATACCGGCCTTCTGCCCGTATTCCCGGTATTGCCCAGTATGCCTATGGGCCTGACTATCACGAAACGGTAAAGCAACGATTGTTTCAATTAATCGGTATCATAAAAGAGCGTTATCATGATTTTGATGCCAAACCTTGTGTTGACACCGTGCCCATTTCCGACAAATACTGGGCTGTACAGGCTGGATTGGGTTGGATTGGCAAAAACACCCTTTTGATCAACCCTACATTGGGTTCATACTGTTTCATCGGCGAGTTGGTAACCACATTAGAGGCGGATGCCTATGACGCTCCAATAGAAAACCGCTGCAACGATTGCGAACGCTGCCTAAAGGCATGTCCCAACCACGCTTTGGGAAAAATAGAACCTGATACAGAATCTGATGCCTATGGTCAATATTCGGGGCCACAATACGTTTTGAATTCGCAGAAATGCTCCTCATACCATACCATTGAAAATCGCTCTGAGACACTGCCGGAAGACATTAAGCTATCTGGATACTATTTCGGTTGCGATTGTTGCCAGCTGGCATGCCCCTACAACCAGCAGGCGGAAGTAAAAATGGATCTGAACGACCAACGGGTGAAAGAACTCTCCGAACTTATTGATGCCGACGAAGTCACATTCAAGCATTCGACAAAACATTCGGCCATCAACCGGGTAAAACATTGGCAATGGCTCCGAAATATTCGACACAAATAGTGATGATAAAAAAATACCATCTTACATTTTTATCATCACTTATTCCTGGATATAAACTCGTTTCACTCTAGGCGATACCGAAGTAAGTATTTCGTATGGGATGGTACCCGCTGCCTCGGAAATGCGCTTTAAGAGTTCGGCCTGACCGAAAATGGTTACTTCATCACCTTCGGCACAAGGCACATCAGTAACATCCAAGAAACACATATCCATACAAATACTGCCAATAATGGGTACCAAATGGCCGTCTACCAACACCTGTCCATGTTCGTAACCTAATTGGCGATTCAATCCATCGGCATAGCCTATCGATATGATGGCAATGTGCGAAGGCCTTTGTGCTACCCACTTACGATTGTAACCAACACTATCGCCTTGCGGTATTTCTTTGATCTGGGAAATTCTTGTCTTCAAACTACTCACCGGGCGCAATTGCTGCTGCACCTCGGGCTCGGGAGCGATACCATATAGTCCAATACCCAATCTCACCATGTCGAACTGGGCTTCAGGGAATCGAGCAATACCTGAAGAATTAAGAATATGCTGCAAAATGCCAGGGTCGCCCAACATCGTTTTCAGCTGCGAACTCCATTCGGTAAAACGCGAGATCTGCATCCTCGTAAAATCGTCGGCATCAGGGTCATCGGCACAGGCAAGATGCGAGAATACCGATTGAACGCGCAGAGGGCAATCCTGGTTGGAGAAACGTTTCACCAATTCGGGAATGTCAGCTCCGGTAAACCCTAAACGATGCATTCCGGTATCAAACTCCACGTGTACAGGAATGCGGCTGCCATTGTTATTGGCACCAAAAAGCATGGCTGTTTTTGCGAATAACTCTAGAATGCGAAATGAATAGATATCGGGCTCAAGCTGATAGCGGATAATATCAGCAAAGCTCTCATCCTCGGGATTCATCACCATAATGGGAACAGTGATGCCAGACCTTCTGAGGTCGACGCCCTCATCGGCATAAGCCACGGTAAGATAATCGACATGATTATATTGGAGAGCCGAGGCCACTTCAGCCTTTCCAGCTCCATAAGAAGCCGCTTTGACCATGGCCATCAGGCGTGTTTGAGGACGTATCCGGGATCGATAGAAATTAAGGTTGTGAATCAGATTGTCCAAATTCACCTCCATTATCGTTTGATGATTCCGGCGATGAAGAATTTTGGCAATATCTTCAAAATGGAACACGCGTGCACCTTTCAACAGAATGGTTTCGCGATCGATTTTGCCAAAATCGTACTGACGCAAACAATCCTCGGTAGTCAGATAGAACGAAGAATTGATATCCGCGAAAAGAGCGGCATTGCGTTGCAACGACTCGCCAACTCCGATAAAGCGGGTGATTCCATGCTGAATGGCCAACTGAGATACTTGGGCATAGAGCTCGTCATCGGGAATACCAGCCTGGAGAATGTCGCTCATGATGAGCGTTTTATTTAGGTGATGACGATCACGTTGCAAGTAATCCAATGCAATAGTGAGCGATTTCAAATCGAGGCTATAGGAGTCGTTGATAAGCAAACTTCCATTGATTGCCTCATCTATTTCGAGTCGCATGGCCACCGGCGTAAGGCTTTTGCATCGCTGGGCTATGAAATCGGCATCGTACCCCATCAGCAAAAGGAACGCGATACAATGCATTGCATTTTCGATAGAAGCCCCATCAACAAACGGGATAACAATACGATGTGTTGAACCCGAATATGAAAAAATCAAAGTAGTGGAAATGTCACTCGATAGAGCCTCCAACAGTTGCACATCATTGTCGGCCGACGTGCCCCAAGTGAATCGACGAATATTTTGAAAAACCTCTTGTGAAAGGATTGTAGAATGTATTTCTTTATGGTCGGAACAATAGATAATGGTTTGGCAATGAATGAACAATTTCAATTTCTCGGCAATTTTCTGATTCAGTGCCAAGAAATTTTCGCTATGAGCCTGACCAATATTAGTAAAAATGCCGATTGTAGGCTGGATGACCTCGCGCAAGTGGTCCATCTCGCCAGGCTGAGAGATGCCGGCCTCGAAAACCCCTAACTGATGAGTAGACTCTATAGGCCAGACTGATAACGGCACCCCGATTTGAGAATTGTAGCTGCGGGGGGATGAGATGATTCGCAACTGTTCCGCCAGCATTTGGACAATCCAATCCTTGATTATCGTCTTGCCATTGCTGCCAGTGATTCCCACCACAGGAATATCGATTTGGCTGCGATGATGGGTGACCAAAACTTGCAAAGCACGCACAACATCGTCGACATACCAGAAATTGGCCATTGTACAAAGCGCAAACTGCTGCTTATACTCGTCATCCACTTCTTTGTTGGGAACCACAAAATTGCGGACGCCCCGCTGGTACATATCATATACATAGCGGCAGCCGGTATTGCGACTGGTGGGAATAGCAAAGAATGCGGTTCCTCTCAAATCGCCAGTATGGCGACTATCGGTAAGCAGTTTATCGATACAACTAGTAGGATCTACAATCACAGATGATGCACCTTTAAGCAGAGAAGTGATTTCGCTGGGGGTCATGGTACCAATATTTTGTATCCTATCATGCAGCGAAGGCAGTCATGCTGGTTGCAATGGCTTTGATATAACTGTATCAGAGCCTGGCTTTGCGATGCATTTTGTGCTCGCACACCAGCATTACTCCATTGGCGGATGATGTGGTTTGATTCAGGTTTTATTTGTTCCAATATCGACACAGCCTGGTCTTTATATTCCTGCATACCATGCTGGTTGCCATATTCAAAAAGGAGGGGAACCCATGCATTTATTATCAATACATCGACAAATGACGCCCCCAGCTTTTTAGGTTTACCCGGGGAGGGCTTGTCAAACTGATAATGATGGGTCCAATAATCAGAAGCCGCAACATCGAAGAATTGCTGCAACTGTTTCGCTTCGGGGGTGTCTAGCAGATGGCTGAAGAGGCCATGCGACTGCGATATCAATCGAGCAAATTGGCTAATTCGTATCGTGGGGAAATTATTCGGCCGCAACCGGAAGAATTTCCACAGATAACCCGCTATTGGAGTAAGATTAGCTCCCTGACGCAATGCTTGATAGTCTATCTGCAGCTGACGGGGATATTCATCATCAAAGAATCCTTCCAACAACCCGGCCTGCCCCATTAAGAGTGCTTCGATTCGCTGGGGCTTGTCTCGCCAACGGGCAAGCAATCCCATGTCGGTTGACTTTGCCAGCAGCTCAAAGGGGAAACTATTGGCTTTCCCTCCGAAATAATGGGCCAGCAGCCAATAGCAGCATTGTTCCCAATTGCCTCGGCTATCGGAAAGCATCTGACGAACGAGAGCACATTTTGCCTCAAGTCGCTCAATAGTAAGCCGTTCTAAAGCAGAATTCACATAGAGCGACGATACTTTATGCAAATGGTTGACACAAGGTATCGGGATTGGTTCGGGCGGATGCACTAAGGCTTCGTAATTGTCCCACAACGAATTCTGGATATTGTCAGCAATACATAGTGTAGGCAACTCGCGACAATTCTGGAGTGTGATGGCAGTATCATGAACATACACCACGTGCAATACCACATTATCATACGCATGATCGGTGCTATGCTTATGCAAATTCCAATCAGAGGAATGCACATGCACCTCCACATTGCCCACCCACAGCGTGTCGCCTATCCTCAAATGGGCATCGAAAAAATCGGGACCCGAATCACGGTTGAGGAGTCCCGGCTTTTCCACTTTTACAACAAGGCCATCACATGTACGAAGCTCGCCCTCCAGCAGTTGATGCTGCCAGACATATTGGAGAAACAATTCGGACATGCGAGCCATGTTACTTCTATTTTTTTTGCCACCTCACCCAAAGACGGGTGAATAATGGTATACGTTATTAATTGAAAAGATCTTTCATCTTATCAAAGAATCCTCTTTCCTGTTTTGAAGGAGTCGGTTGGAAATTGGGCTGTTTGTCCAGTTTTGTGAGGATTTCTTTTTCTTCGCGAGAAAGGCTCTTCGGAACCCACACATTGAGGCTCACCAATAGGTCTCCGCGTCTGTAGCCGTTCACTTCTGGGAGGCCCTTGCCCTTCAGGCGAATTACTTTACCCGACGGAGTGCCTGCATCTATTTTTACCTTTACCTTTCCGGTAAGGGTTGGAATCTCGATGCTGGCGCCCATGGCTGCTTGAGAAAAAGTGATAAAGGCATTATAGTACAGGTTGGTCTCCTGACGTTCGAAATTCTCATGGGGGATTTCCTCGATAAGTACAATCAGATCGCCAGGCACACCGCCACGAGCGGCTGCATTACCCTTGCCTTGCATCGAAAGCTGCATGCCATCCGTAACGCCGGCAGGAATATTGATATTGATAATTTCTTCAGAACGTACGATTCCTTCGCCATTGCAATCCGGGCACTTATCTTTGATAATCTGGCCCTGGCCACCACATTGAGGACATACGCTCTGTGTTTGCATCTGACCCAGGATAGTGCGACGGACTTCGGTAACAACACCCGAGCCATGGCAATGGCTGCAGGTTTCCATGCTATTATTGCGAGCGCCAGAGCCACTGCAGGTTTTGCAAGGGACATATTTAGCCACCTTGATCTTTTTCTCTGCACCTTTATCGATTTCTTCCAAAGTAAGCTTAACTTTGATACGCAGGTTGCTTCCACGGTTGGTCGTACGGGCTCTGCGTCCGGATGCGCTGCCGCCGAAACCGCCAAAGCCGCCGAAACCGCCTCCGCCACCAAAAAGGTCGCCAAAAATATCGCCAAAATGGGAGAAGATGTCGTTCATATCCATTCCGCCGCCATATCCGCCAGCACCTCCTTCGAAAGCGGCATGACCAAACTGGTCGTATTTTGCCTTCTTTTCAGAGTTGCTCAACACATCATAAGCCTCGGCAGCCTCCTTGAACTTCTCTTCAGCCTCTTTGTCGCCGGGATTACGATCGGGGTGATACTGCAGAGCCAGCTTGCGATAGGCCTTCTTTAGCTCGTCAGCGGTGGCATTCCTACCAACGCCCAATACTTCGTAGTAATCTTTTTTAGCCATTTTTGCAGTTATGTTACTTCAGATTAAATTGCCACCACCACTTTGGCGTAGCGCAATACTTTGTCATTGAGGAAATATCCTTTTTCAACCACTTCGGCAACAGTACCCTTCATGCTTTCGTCCGGAGCAGGGAACTGGGTGACAGCCTCATGCAGGTTTTCATCAAACTTTTCGCCCTTTGCTTCGATGGGTTTCAGCCCCTTCTGCTGGAGGATATTCATCATCTTATTATAAATGAGCTGCACACCCTCTTTCGAATGATCGTCATCAGCCATGGCCGAAAGAGCACGCTCCAAATCATCAACAACAGGAAGGATAGCTTTTACCGTTTCGCGAGCGCCATTAATCAAAAGATCGGCCTTTTCTTGATTAGTGCGTTTCCGATAATTCTCATATTCAGAATAGATACGAACATATTTGTCATTGGCCTCTACAAGCTTCTGGCCCAATTCCTGCAATTTCTCCTCATTTTCATCATGTTTTCCATGATGCTTTTTGCGATCTTTTTTTCCTTTTTCTACATTAACAGTTTCTGCATCAGCAACACCCTGTGCACTGTTTTCAAGTTCCTGATCCTGATCTTTCTTTACTTCTTCTGACATATTATTGTTTATTATTATTCGACATTAAAATTATTATACAAATATGACGCATTTTGTATGCCAAAAACGTCAACCATGACATTTTGTCACAAAATACACATGCTACCCAATCGCCTACCATTTAAAGACATCCATCGGCGATTTTGGTCGACGGTCATCCATCCAATTAAAATTGGACAATTGTTTCTTTTCCTCGGTTAACTTATCCGGCGGATAGGTGTTCATATCCGGGCTTCCGATGGTAACAATACGGTCGGGCGCACGATCTACAAAATAGACTCTCATATCTGATCCTTGTCCAACATTCACACCAATCAGCGTAAGATTTCCACGAACGTCTTCGTCGGTAATATAATACACCATTTCGGCATTTCCCAAAATATCGGAATATTTTGGTTCGCCCTTATCAAAATAAACAATGGTGTTACGGCCTTTCACCTGGTTAAACTTATCGCCATCTAACTGCTCAATAAAGAAATTGTTATCTTTAAAGTAAGCTTGTTTTACGCCCGAAGTATCATGGGTAATTACTATAGTATCTGCGGTAGCCTGGTAATGGTCATACCAAATCACAGGTGCGCCAAACATGTGCAAGATAGAATCCACAGCACTATAATACGACGAATCGCACATCGCCTGGCTAAGTCCTCTATAAACTTTCACATGGCGGAATGCCGATACCGACTCCAGATGGCGAGCACTATCATTTACCACAAAAATGCTATCGGCATGGAGGTATAATGTATCCGGTACAGCGGTAGAATCATCCTTGCTGCGGTGGACAAAACGAACCAAAGCGCTATCAGTTACAAATGACGAACGTGTTTGCTGATTGGTTTCGGCATAACGGCTAGTGCTTATCACATCATTAATGGTATCGTATATCGTAACCCTACCCTGCGCCTTACCAAATTCAGTCTCTTCAAAATAATCCAAAGTATCGCTGATTATATGCTTTTCGCCGTGGTGCACTTGTGAAGACTTTACAGAATGTGCATGTCGCAAATCGGTATTGTACGTACCCTGCTCGCTATAAATAACCGTAGAATCGGTGTATACATGCGTAGGGCTCCAAAACTCGGCAAGGTGGGTCTTCATACTATACGTCAACGTGTCTGTCTCCAAACGCATGTTTGAATCAGTGAGCACCACAGAGTCGTATATATCAAAAACTTTGAAATCGGAATTGTAATAACCAATCTTACTCACCAGACGTTTGTCCTTATTAGTAGTAATGCCCCACGACTCATACGATGCAATCGAAGAAAATCGGTCATACGTGAGATGGTCGGACTTCAACACCGTTTTGCCATCAATCATCCTCACGGTATCATCCCAAATATCCAGCACACGGGCTTCGCCATCATAGTAGAGCTGGTCGCCATAAATGGTGGTAGTATCGGATAGAATAATCTTCACATTTCCAAAAGCAGTCAAATCGTTTCTAACCTGATTCAACAACGCAGAATCAGCAATGAGGGTCATCCCTTCATGACGGGCTTTCACATGCTGATAAAGAATCCAAGTATCTGCATCGAAAGGGTCTCTCGTGCCCATACCGGCCTCATAGGTAATCAGCTTCTGACCCCATGAAGTACTCGCATAGACAACAGCGAGAAGCAAAAGCACACGTTTCAAGACATTTAACTTCATACTTACAATGCAATAATAAAATGCAAAGATACGATTTTTTTATGAAATAATAGAATTAATATCAATTCGCCATGGCGAATATGATAAACAAAAGGGCATACAAAAATGCATGCCCTTTTGAACAATATAATAGAATTTTCTATTATTATTTTGCGCCAGTACGAGAACCCATACGGTCCATAGCGCAACGGAAACCAATCCAAGAAGTGCTGCGATCCTGGTCATAATAACGGCGGGTGCCGCACTGCATCCAGTAAGCGCGATCTCTCCAGCTACCACCCTTGACAACGCGAACACGGTTATTCACCATAGAGGTGATATTGTTCTTGTCAAGACTATCAGAACGGTGGTACATCTGGTTGGTCTGATCCTCATTGGAACGTACCATTGTCTCGTCAGCCTCTTCCTCATCATCAGACTCTCTCAACCAGCCGGAAGCAGAAGTAGCTTCCTTGCTCTCGAAGTCATAAATGCTGGAATTCCAGTCACCATCAAGATAGTTGATGTTATCGGCCTGGCGGTAGTTGCGACGGTTCATATCATCAGGAACATTCTGATAAATAAGGTTACCGGTAGCTTCGTCGATAGCAGCCTCTTCGCCATCTTCGCTCATAGCAACATATTGATAAACGTTACCACGGAAGGGGTTCTGATCATCGCCGCCAATGGGGTTGGCATCTTTACGATAAACATCGCCACACCATTCAGCAACATTACCAGCCATGTGGTACAGACCGTAGTCATTGGGGAAATACCACTTAACAGGAGCGGTGTACTCCCAACCGTCGTTCAAATTGCCAGCTACGCCCATAGCGTCGCCACGAGAACGTTTGAAGTTGGCCAGGAACTGACCATAATATTTCTTATTAGCAGAACGAACGCTCTGACCAGCCCAAGGATAGGTCTTGTGTTCAACAACACGCTCGTCATAAGTGTTACCAATCATACCGAGAGCAGCGAACTCCCATTCAGCCTCGGTCGGGAGGCGGTAGTTGGGCAGGAGGATACCATCGGAACGGCGAACGTTACGGTTCTCACCACCGCTAGCAGGATTCAAATCAGGCACACCCTTGCCTTCGCCCTTGTACAAGCCAGCAAGATAGACATCGGTCTGGAAAGCCTCAGAACCGGTAAGTTCGCTCTGAGCGAGATCGATGATACCATGGTCAACAAGAATCTTCTCGTTTACGCGGTCGGTACGCCATTTGCAGAACTGAGAAGCCTGCTCCCAGGTAACACCAACAACAGGATAGTCGTTGAACATTGCACACTGGAAATAGTTCTCAACAAAGTTCTCGACCCAAGAAAGGCGACTACGCCATACAGTGGTATCGGGATAAATCTGTTTTACCAGTTCAGGATACTCCTCACCATAAGCGCGGTTCATCCAATAAACGAACTCACGGTAAGAGATATTGGAAACCTCGGTCTCATCAATATAGAATGACGAAACAGTAACGGTGTGAACCAAATTGTTCCAAGAAAAGCGTGACTCATCGGCCACACGGCCCATCTGGAAGGAGCCGCCTTCAATGAAAACAAGGCCAGGACCAGTAATCTGTTCGGAATAAGAAGAACGGTCAAAACCGCCCCACTCAGTGTCGTTCAGATTCCAACCAGTAGTGGAAGACTGTTCTTTGCTACCGCAAGAAACAAGCAGTAGCGCAGAAGCCAGCATAAGGAATGAGAATTTTAAAATCTTCATAGTAGATTAATTTTTATCTATCTTTATACGTTATTATCTATGGTAAGTTTCGTTTTTAGCACTTTTTATTAGAAAGAGGGGCAACGAATAGCCTTCACCTTATGTTTCTGCTCGGGGGTGGGGAGCAAGATGCCAAGGGTGATTTCGTGTGAACCCTGAGTGCTATTAGCCAACTGCGATACGGTTGCATCGTAGGAATAGCCAATCTTGAAATAATCCTGCTGTACGCCGACCATGAAAATGAATGCATCGGAGTTTTCGATACCATTACGATACCAAACACCTACTAAGAAAGGCATCCAGTCGAGATATACGCCATAGTTGAAATAATGGAATCCGCCTTGATACTGATAAATGAAATTGGGGGAAACCACAGGCTGGCCAAGTCCCAGAGAAGACTGGCGGCGACGTTCTTCGGAAAGGTTGATCAAACCACCAGCGTTGGCAGTGAACTTCATGGGGATGCGGTCCTCGCTATAGAAACCCTGGCTGGGCTGGTTGAGGTGATGAGCTGCAAAACCTGCATACCATGCAGGACCGTAAACCATAGTACCAGCGGCAAAGTCGGGATAGTAGATACTAGTCTGATCAGGAGCAGTTGCCGAAGTGTTGTTGATAACACCATTATTGGGGTCAATCTGATCGGGGAATACCAAATGGTTGAGGTCCCAATCGAGATTATTGTTTACCAAGGAAGCCTGAAGGGCCAGGCTGACATAGATATCCTCATACACACGGAAACGGAATGAATACATGGCGCCGAAAGAAAAGGTGGACAATGCGCCGTGGTCGCCTTGGCGATCGGTCATTACGATGGCACCGATGCCGCCGTGGAGATCGGGAATATACTGGTCATACGAACCACTTACGGTGGTGAATGCGCTCACCAAACCGGGCCACTGGGAACGGTAGGAAAGCGAGATGCGAGGAGCCACTTTAGAACCAGCAAAAGCGGGGTTCAGATAAAGCGGGTTAGCGTAGAACTGCGAGAATCCTACATCTTGTGCTTTGACACCCTGCATGCCCATTACAACGAGCAGCAGCAAAAGAGCTATTTTATTGTACTTTTTCATCATAGTAATTACAGTATATACTAAGCCTAAAATTGATTGGCAATATTACGATTTTTTTATCAATTAATCGTATTTCCGTCAAAAAAAAATCATATCAGCGTGATTTATAGCTGAATTAATTTTTGTCACCAGCCGCAATTTGTCTGTTTTTTTTTCATTTTTGGGGGCTCATTTTGCGAAATTGACCCAATTTTTACCTGTTTTTGCACGCGATTTTCGACCATTTTTCAGGCCAAAACAGCCCCTTCGAAAAAGAAAAAAAAGAGGCGCGCAAACAATAAAAAAATAGTTTTTGAGTTATTACAAACATGCGCGCAAATAATACATTATTACACCTCGTTGGAGCGCTACTTTTAGTCTTCGCAAGCGCACCTTCGGCCCTTGCCCAAAAGACCGAATTCGTCCAACACTCGATGCTGGCTTCTGGCAGCTGGTACAAGTTCCCCATTTCCCAAACAGGAGTATACCAAATCACCTCTTCCGACATCCCTTCACTCAACGGCACTCCCTGCCACCAGATTGCCCTAATGGGGGCACCGGGAGGCATGCTGCCCATCAGCAATAAGGCTCACCAAACCGACGACCTGTCGCCAATACCCATCGAGATTCTTGACGCTAACGGCAACGGCATCTTCGATCCCGAAGACCGGCTGGTTTTCTTTGCCGAATCGCCTAACGTATGGCGCTTCAACAGTCAAAAATCCCAGTTCGAATATGCTGTTCACGCCTATGCAAACAGCAATTACTATTTCCTCACCACCCAGTTGCCTGAAAGTATCGAACATACCCGTATTTCCGATACATCGCTCACCGTATCAGCCAACTATGAGATTAACACCTATACTGCTGTCGCCACTTACCATGTAGATAATATCAACACGCATGGCGGCGGTCAAATCTGGGTTGCCGACAAATTCACCTCCAGTCTCAGCTCCCGCTCCTACACTATCGAGCTGCCAGCCCCGTCATCAAGCAATCAGATTGCGGTACGATACGCTTTTGCCCATATTTCAGACTATTCCGCCACTTTATCCCTCCAATGCGGCAGCGAGTCGCGCCAACAATCTTTCACCAATTACAACACCTACCTTACATTCTACGAAACCTTTGCTGCTCCATCGGGCAACAACGTTTCGTTCTCCCTTAATTACCGCCCCAACGAAAGCAACGCTTCCGGCTATCTCGACTACATCGAGGTTTCCACACAAACCCCGCTGGTTTTTTTCGGCAACGAACTGATTTTCCGCAACAGCCAACAACTCTACGAGGGCAATGTGCGTCGTTTCAACGTACGTGGAAACAGCAACGGAATCCGCATCTGGGATGTTACCAATGTGAATCAGGCCTACTCGCTGCCTATCGAAAATGCTTCTTCTTCAACATTTTCGTTCCTAGCTCCTACCGACAAGGCGCGAACTTTTGTGGCGTTCATCCCAACCGAGGCCCCACACCCTGGCGGAATCGTTTCGGTCGACAACCAAGACCTTCATGGCTCCCACCTTCCTGATTACGTAATCGTCTCCCATCCCGAATTCCTCGAACAAGCACAACGACTGGCAAGCATTCATTCTCAGTACGATGGTTTCAATGTGCTGGTAACCACCGAAGAACAAGTATATAACGAATATTCCTCCGGTATGTCCGACCCGGTTGCCATCCGTCGCATGATGCGCCAGATGCGCAGCAAGGACACCTCCGGCATCAACCCCAGATACTTGCTCCTCTTCGGCAAAGGCACCTACGACAATCGCGACCTCCTTGGTCTGCACCAGCAAACCGTCATCACCTATCAAACCCCAGCTTCGTTCGATAACGAGGGCTCTGCTCACCCTAGCGACGACATCTATGGATACCTTTCCGACGAAGTCTCAGGTGCATTTGAGGGCACCATGACGGTGAGCATCGGCCGACTGCCTGCTAAATCCAAAGCCGAAGCCACCCATCTGGTCAACAAAATTGATAGCTATATCAACCGTAGCGACTTCGCCCACAGCGATATCCGTGGCGACTGGCGCAATTATGTGGCCCTTCTGGCCGACGATGCCGATCCTTCCTGCTCCGGCGACACCAACTTTGCCAGCGACTCCGAGATTATGGCACGCCGCATTCGCCAAAAATTCCCGCAAATCAACATCGACCGCATCTATGCCGACTCCTACATACAGCAATCTGGCGCCGACGGTTCTTACTACCCCGATGTAAACAACGCCCTGCGCCAACGTATCAATTATGGCTGCCTGCTACTCAACTACATAGGACACGGCTCAAGCAGCTATATCGGCACCGAACGCTATATGGAATTCTCAGATATCGAGAAATATACCAATAACGACCGTCTCACATTCTTTATCACCAGCACCTGCAGTTTTGGGCACTACGACCATGCCGGCGACATCTGTGGAGCCGAACAATTCCTTTTGGCTGACGCTGCCGGCATAGGCATTATTTCTGCCGCACGCCCCATACACCACAACCAGCGCTTCAACACCAACACCTGCCTTTTCTCGCTCGACCCCAACAACACCATCGGCGATGCACTTCGATTGGCCAAAAATGCCACTTCGGTATCCCATTGCATCTCCCTTCTCGGCGACCCCGCCCTCCGTCTTTCTATACCTCGCAACCAGGTTGTGGTTACAAAAATCAACAACCGGGCTATCGACACCGCTACCATCGACTCTGTTGAAGTGCTTTCCAAAGTAACCATCGAAGGCGAGATTCGCGATGCCGGCGGTTCCTTGCTGACCGACTTCAATGGCACCATATATCCTATCGTTTACGACCGTGAGGTAGCCTGCCGCACGCTGGCTAACGACAACGATAGCACCGAGATAGACTTTGTTCAGCAAAAGAACGTCCTGTTCAAAGGGCGCGAAACGGTTCGTGGCGGACGATTTGAGTATTCCTTCATCGTTCCACGCGACGTATCTTATCATTACGACTACGCAAAACTTTCGCATTATGCCCGGTCCGAATCCGACGACGCTACCGGGCAATATGGCAACATTATGTTTGGCGGTTTCAACGAGCAAATGGAAATCACCGAATTGCACCCAACCGTTGAACTGTTTATTGGCGACTCCACCTTCCGCTCCGGCTCCATCACCAACGAAACACCCACCATTTTCGCCCGTCTGCGCGACTCGGTAGGCATCAATGCAGCCGGCAGCGGCCTTGGACACGACATCACCGCCACCATCGACGGCAACCCCTATAGCACCGTCACCCTCAACGACTATTACCAGCCCAATATCCGCGACAGCCGGGGTGGAGAAATCACCTACACCCTCGGCAAATTGGAAAACGGCCGCCACACGCTCACCCTCAAATGCTGGAATATTTTCAACTATTCCGGCAGCGCCACCATCGATTTTGTTGTAGCCAACGACAAATTGGTGCAGATTGGCCAAATGACTTCTGCCCCCAACCCCGCCAACGACCACACCACTATCCGCATCGAACACAATATGCCGGCAGTACTCCAGCATGCAACCGTGGACATTTTCGACATCCGGGGCAACCGCGTCAGACAATTCTTCACTCAGCCCGCCGACAACAGCTGCGTGGTAGCCATCCCCTGGAACTTCACATCCGAATCGGGAGCCTTGGTGCCCAAAGGCATCTATATCGCCCGGGCCACCCTCATCGCCACCGACGGCACCCTTATCACCCAAACATGCAAAATCATCCGCAATTAAGGCTGCTATAACCCCAAAAACATATTGCAGCCTCCCAATAAGGCCTCCCGATTAGCGCAAACTATCTGGAGGCTTTTTATGCCAAATGATTCATTTACACACTATATCAACCCTAACATAACTCCCGAGGAAATCCAAAGTAGATTCGTTGTGGCTCCGGTGTGGCTCCGTCTCTATGTCGGAGCTACCTCGGAGCTACCTCGGAGCTACAACGAAGAAAGAAGGCAGCCATAACCTTATACCTGATATGCGGCATGCCGATTTTGGAGAGTTTGTGGGGGCAGCACAAAATGCTTTTTGCATCCCCAGGCAGGGATGCCAAACAGCTCAAAAAAAACGGCAAATCAATACCAATGAAAGACTCTTTCAATAAAAATAAAAGTTTCCTTCAATAAAAATGTATTCTATATACAATAAAAAAGCGACTTGTTCGTTTTTAGCAGAAAAAGTAGAAACACCGAAAAGATTGATGAAAAAAACAACCATTCTTATCACCTGCCTGCTTCTTGCAAGCCTTTCCCAAACACTTTACGCCCAAGGCGATCGTACCACCGGCCAGAAGAACAACTATATCTCCACCGGTATGCCCATTATATTAATCTGCCCTGATGCCGTTGCCGGCGCTATGGGCGATGTGGGCGCAGCCTCCAATCCCGACAGCTATTCCGCCCACTGGAACAATGCAAAATTTGCTTTTATCGATAACAACATGGGCTTCAGCACCACCTACACTCCCTGGCTGAAGAACCTGGGCGTTGGCGACATGAACCTGCTTTACCTTAGCGGTTACAAATCTCTCAACAACCGCAGCACCTTGGCAGCCTCGCTCACTTTTTTCTCTTTGGGCGAAATCATGGGCACCGATGTCGAAGGTAACAGTGTGGGAACCATGAATCCCAACGAGTTTGCCATTGATGCTACGTATGCCATGAAACTGAGCGACGAACTTTCGCTCGGTGCCACTGGACGATTCCTCCAGTCCGACCTTACCAACGGGCAAATGATATCCGACGGAAGTACCTATGTCACCACCAAGCCGGCCCGCTCGCTGGCTGCCGACCTCGGCCTCTATTGGCAGCACTCGGTAGACAAAGCCCAGGAGGTTGCTTTCGGCGCATTTATCAGCAATATGGGTGCCAAACTCTCTTATTCTGATGACGACACGAAAAAGGAGTTCCTCTCCACCAACCTGCGTATCGGCGCCCGCTACACCAACGAGATTGACGAGCACAACAAGGTATCGCTGCTTCTCGACCTCAACAAGCTGCTCGTTCCCACGCCTCCTTCTAACGACACTGCCCGCAACAAATACTACCACAACATGACCGAGTACTACAACACCGGCGTCATGCGCGGAGCCATCCAGTCGTTTTTCGATGCTCCTGGCGGATTTGCCGAAGAGCTGCACGAGGTGCAGATTTCTGCCGGCGGCGAATATTGGTATAAGAACACCCTGGCTGCTCGTGCCGGCTATTTCTTCGAACATAGCACCAAAGGCGGCCGCCAATATGCCACCGTGGGATTCGCCATCAAATACAACGTCATCACCTTCGATTTCTCCTACCTGGTTCCCACCACCTCCTTCAGCAGCAACCCGTTGGCCAACACCATCCGTATCTCCCTCACTATGAACCTGGCTAAGAAGAAGAGCAGCATTTAATCCCCCATCATTATGAGAATTGGATTAGGATACGATGTTCACAAGCTGGTACCCGACCGCCAATTGTGGCTGGGCGGTATCGAAGTGCCCCATACGCTGGGCCTGCTCGGCCATAGCGATGCCGATGTGCTGATACACGCCATCTGCGATGCCCTGCTGGGTGCTGCAGCCTTGGGCGATATCGGAAAGCATTTTCCCGACAACGACCCGCAGTACAAGAACATCGACAGCAAAATCCTACTAAAGCATTGCAGCCAGCTATTGCACGACAGCGGCTACCGTATCGTGAATATCGACAGCATCATTGTGGCTCAGCGTCCCAAAGTGGGCCCATACATACCGCAAATGCGCCAAACCCTGAGCCAATGCATGGGCATCGGCATCGACCAGATTTCCGTCAAAGCCACCACCACCGAACACCTCGGTTTTGAAGGCCGCGAAGAAGGCATCAGCGCCCATGCCGTCGTCATGATAGATAACCTAACGACTTAACAATACGCCATTTATTATTTCACCAGAATATGGAAAAGCCACTCATCTCTCCCCAAGCCGAGCAAGAGCCTGCCGTCCTTGAAGACGCCGGCTGCAGCCTGCTGCTCCACAACGATGATATACACACCTTCGACTACGTCATCAAGGCTCTTGTCGACATCTGCCGCATCTCTACCGCCCAGGCCGAACAATGCGCCATCCTGGTTCACTGCCACGGGAAATGCACCGTCAAGCATGGCAGCTACGATACCCTGCTGCCCATGCACACCGCGCTTCTCGACAAACAGCTCACTTCCGAAATTGTCAAATAATAAACTTATAATCATATTATGAACACCCCGTTACTTATCATTGTCCTTCTTGTCGGACTCGTCCTGCTCACCCTCGAGATTGTTGCTCTCCCGGGCGGCATAGCCGGCCTTTTTGGCATCGGGCTACTTTCCTATGGTGTATGGCAGAGCTATATCCTATGGGGCGCCACAGTAGGCAATATCGTCCTTATCTGCTGCGCCGCCATTGCCACATTGCTGATTATACTGCTTATCAAATCAAAAACTTGGAAACGTTTTAGCCTAAACGAGGAGAGCGATAGCGCGGTCAACCAAGTAGATGCTGCCGCCTTTACCGTGGGCACCCGTGGAACCACTGTGGCCCGACTGGCACCCACCGGCAAAGCCCTTATTGATGGACAGCTGGTAGAAGTACATGCCATCAATAAATTCATCGACCCCGACCGACCCATCGAAATCGTATCCGTCGAAGGCTACCGAATCGATGTGTGCGAAATCGAAGACAACCGGTTCGAATAATAATTATCCACCAATAACAATCATCAATCATGACACCTACTATTATCCTTTGTGTGCTGATTTTCATTGCACTCATTTTATTCTTGTACCTCGTTCCTGTAGGACTTTGGTTCCAGGCTATTGTTTCGGGTGTGCACACTTCGCTCATCCAGCTCATGTTCATGCGTTTTCGTAAGGTGCCCCCCAGCATCATCGTCAACAACATGATCAACGCCACCAAGGCTGGCCTCAAACTCTCGCAAAACGAGCTCGAAGCCCACTATCTTGCCGGCGGCAATGTCAGCAGCGTTGTTCAAGCCCTCATCTCGGCCAACAAAGCCAACATGAATCTCGACTTCCGCACCGCCACGGCTATCGACCTTGCCGGCCGTGATGTGCTCAAAGCCGTTCAAACCTCGGTCAACCCTAAAGTCATCGACACTCCCGATGTGGCTGCCGTTGCAAAAGATGGTATTCAGCTGATTGCTAAAGCACGCGTAACCGTCCGCACCAATATCAAGCAGCTTGTTGGTGGTGCTGGCGAAGAAACCATCCTCGCTCGCGTAGGCGAAGGCATCGTCACCTCCATTGGTTCCGCCACTAGCCACAAACAGGTGCTCGAGAACCCCGACAGCATTTCCAAACTTGTCCTCACCAAGGGCTTGGATAGCGGTACCGCTTTCGAAATTCTCTCTATCGACATCGCCGACATCGACGTGGGTAAGAATATCGGTGCCCACCTTCAAATGGACCAGGCCAATGCCGATAAGAATATCGCCCAAGCCAAGGCCGAAGAGCGCCGCGCCATGGCCGTTGCCTCTGAGCAGGAAATGAAAGCCAAGGCTCAGGAAGCCCGCGCCAAGGTTATCGAAGCCGAGGCCGAAGTGCCCAAAGCCATGGCCGAAGCTTTCCGCAATGGCAATCTGGGCATCATGGACTACTACCGCATGAAGAACATTCAAGCCGACACTTCCATGCGCGACTCCATTGCTAAGCCCGCAAGCAACAAGCCTGCTCCAAAATTGGACAAATAATAGTCCCTCATACCCGTTCTGCAAATCCATCTAGAGAGGAAAATTCATCGGAACCAATACCCGATACAAAAACTCTGCCGGATTGATTTGCAAGAACCAACAAACCAACAGTCCCCGACAACGCATCTTGTCGGGGACTGCTATTTAGTTACTATTTGTTATAGAATTAATCGTAATACTCGTAGTCATATTCTCGCACAGGATAACCTGGAACTTCGCGTCGAACCACATTGCCGCGACGGTCGAAAACGGTACGATCTAGAGTCTTTCCTTCGGGCAGAATGTCATAATCCGATTCATCATCGTAAGCATACCATTTAACCGTCTTTTCAATCGGAACACCGCTGGGCAAACACCTTATGATAATGTCGCCAAGACCTTCTTCCACATCGCTATATCTGCCATTCATGCCGATAAGGGTACCCAGGTGGTTGTACTGATATATCAACCTTTCTGTTGTCTCGGTGGTGGCGATTTCAGCTTCTTGAATCCTGCCATCAGGAAGATAGGAATAAGACTCACGGTGCAAGAATCTGTCGGTGTTGAGTACGCCATACATGCCGCGTAAGGTCACCCGCCCAAGCGAGTCCAGCACAATTGTGCAGTAGAAGGTATCCACCTGCTCCTCGTCCTGGCTATAGCGGTAGCCACGGTCTTCGGTATGCAGATACATGCAGCGCAGAATGCCTACACCGGTTTGATGCGTGGCCGACACCAGCTGATATGTATTCACCTGGGTATCTACTGACATGGGGCCGTAATAGATATATTCGGTTCGGGTATATCGACCCACCAATCCATTGGGCGAATATGCGATTAGGTCCACCTCTTCCGGATCTGTGAGGAGGGTGCCGGCAATCTCGCGATGAACCACTTTCACCCTGCGTACCAGCCGACCGAGGGTATCGTATATTAGGGATATTTGTGGCGATACTTCGTAGCCCTGCCGGTCGTAATAGGTCGTAGAAATCAGCGTACGTTTGCCCATCACCACCGTCGACGGCTCATACTCACGAATACACTTCACTCCTTCGGGGGCACGTGCCGGGAGCCATGGCATATTCACTCCCTCCCATGAGGTCTGTCCTTGTATCGATAGCGCACACAATAATGCTACCAGAAAAAAGCAACGTTTCATTTCTTCTTTTTTTTCTTTGGTGGGCGCAATCCGGGAAACCACGAACGCACAGGCTGATCCAATCCCAAATCATTCATATAGTTAAATGTGGCCATGCGCAGTCCGCGACCCACCTCCTCGATATCGTAGTCGAACTGGATGTCGGTGTCGGAAGGGAGCCAGTCCACCTCATTATTGCAAAACGGGTGCGGCTGCTTAGTCACTCTGCGGGCGCCATAATTCTGAGGTTCCTGTCCAGAAGGGCTGTGGCAGGTCATAGCATAGCGATGCCAGAAAGCGCTTTGCACAATTCCTTCGTCAAACATTCGCCTAACGGTCTCTAGGGCACCCAATGTCTCGTCCAGCGTTTCGGTAGGGAAACCATACATCAAATAGGTGTGAACCATGATTCCTGCATCACGGAAATGGCGGCAGGCCTGAATCGTTTGGTCTATCGTAACTCCTTTATCGATAAGCTTCAGCAATCGGTCGGAAGCCACTTCCAAACCGCCGCTCACAGCCACGCATCCTGCATCAGCCATTAGGTCGCACAATTCGGCCGTATAGGCTTTTTCGAATCGAATGTTGCCCCAAAACGACACCACCAGATGTCTAAGTAGGATTTCCTCGCACACTTCGCGAAGCAATTTGGGAGGCACTGCCTCATCAACAAAATGGAATCCGCTGATTCCGGTTTGCCGCATGATACTCTCCATCCTATCCACCACCGTGGCAGCCTTGGGCACATCGTACCTGCCAATATAGTCGAGCCGAGTATCGCAGAATGCGCACCGGTGCCAGTAGCATCCGTGCGCCATCATCATTTTGTTCCATCTTCCGGCACTCCATAGCCGGTGCATGGGATTTGTCATCTCGGCCAAAGAGAGGTAACGGTCTATCGGCAATTCGTCAAAATCGGGAGCCGGCAGATGCTCATTGGGGATGTTGTCATCGGCCTGACCCAGGGAATCCACATAAACCAAATGCTGGCGGCTGATGGTGCGCACCAAACTCTCCTCGCCAAACTTTCCTTCGAGATGCTGGGCCAAACGCAATAGCGGCAGTTCGCCATCGTCGAAACAAATATAATGACAATAATCAAAAATGCGTTCTTCTGAAAGCTGACGCCATTCGGTATTTGGGAACCCGCCACCTATAACCACTTTGGCAGAGGTGTGTTCCATCACATATTTGCCGCAGCGCAACGCGCCATACAAACAACCAGGGAACGGGACCGTAAACCCCACGATATCGGGCTGCACCTTGATAATGTGTGCCTGCAGAAGGTTCAACATCAATTCGTCGATTAGGGTAGCCGGGGCCTGTAGGGCTTCTGCCATCTCGTCAAAAGAAGGTGCGTAATTGGCCAGATGTTCAGCATAGCGGATTAGGTCGAAATGGTCGTCGGTGTGGTCGCGTATGTAATCGGCCACATCTTCGATAAACAAGGTTGCCAGATAGCGCGCTTTGTCTTCGGTGCCGGCGGTGCCGAAAGCCCACTCCATATCGGCCAGTTGGCCGAAACGCGGACCTTCCGGAAGGAGCGACCGATTGGCAATGCGAGGAGCCAGTGTGTCGTCTTGACCGCGAAGGAAACGCATCACCACCTCTACTATATCCGCACAGCGAAGCATATATTCGCGTTCTTCGGCATCGGCAATGCTTTGGGCATACCGAGTCAGCCACGAGCGTCGATAAATGCTGTCGATCATCTCTATCCCCAAGTCGGCCTGCGATGTAGGATATCCCTGCGATTGAAGGAATCCTTTCAGAACCGTGGTAGCCGGATAGGGTGTGTTTAGCTGGGTTAGCGGAGGCGTGATAAGCAAAAATTTCATTTTGCAAAGATACGAAAAAGTTGCGATATGAAAAAAAATATGTACTTTTGCAAAATCTTAATACATTGTCACACATGAAACGCCTATACATACTTGTGCTATCTTTGGCAGCTTGCTTTTCTGCCTGGTCACAGTCATATTCCGATCAATTCTATGATGCGCTGAACCGCGACGACATCCCCTTGCAGCGTAGCATCTTGGACGATTGGTCGCTGGCTTCGCCCGACGATGTCGACCTCTATATCGCACGATACAATTATTATATCAACGCCAGCGCCATGCTGGATAATGACAGCCCCGAAAAACCGCCCCAGTTCTCACAGTCGGTTGCCGACAGCGCACTCTCGGTTATCGAGGAAGGCATCAGCCGCTATCCCAAACGTTTGGACATGCGGTTTGGAAAAATCTTTTTTCTTGGCGAACTGCAGCGTTGGGAAGCATTTGCCGACGAATCGATTCGCATGCTGAACCGTTCGGAATTGATGGAACACCAATGGATTTTCCCCAATGTCGAAGAGGGTTTTGAAGAACTTATCACCGAAAGCATCCAAGACTATCTGTCCACATTGAGCGGCCACCTGAGCGACAGCCAAAGTCTCACCCCACAAGACACCCTCATCATCTCCTGCATGCGTCGCATAGCCCAGCGTACCGTCCAAGTTTTCCCTTCCGACATACAAGCCGTCCGGTCGCTTGCCCTCACCTATCTCATGACACATGAGTACGAGTCGGCTTTGAAATATCTCAAACGTGCCGAAAAAATGGATCCTACCGACGAGTGGGTAGTAGATAATCTGGCGGCTGTCAAAGCACGCCTCAATAAGAAAAAAAGCTCGCGATAACGCCTCGTGTAAGTTCCCCGAATTTAGTCCCGTCTGACGCCTTTCTTCACCACCCTGGCAGGATTGCCCGCCAGCACGGTGCACTCTTCGTCGAATCGGCCATGCACCACGCTGCCAGCACCCACCGTGGTATTGTTAGGCAGTATCGTGCCTTTGGTGATGATGGTATGGCATCCCACCCACACATTCTCGCCTAGCGCTATTGGGCGGTCGGCATTTTGGCTCATGCCCGACGCATCCACCAGCACATGCTGGTCGGTATCCATCAGCGTGCAGCACCACGATATTCGTGCATGGCTACCCAGCGAAACCGATTTGTGGCAAACCAGCAGCGATTGCGGCCCCACATGCGACATGTGGCCCAAAGTAAGCACGCCCGTTTCCGACACCTCCACGCTGCTGCCAGTGCCAAAGTCGCTTTCGCCCGCCACCACAATGGTGCCGCGGAGATTCAACCGGGTACGATGGAACAACGTGTCGGTCCCCTGATATGTGCTGAATCCTATCTTAAAAAGCCCCATTCTGAGTTTGGGTGCTTCAATATTTATCTTGCCTGAAAGGTTTTCGATTACGGTATTACGCGCAATCAGGATAGGCAAATGCCAAGCCTGCCGCCATGGCAGCAGGCTGTAATTGATTCTGATGCTTCGTGGAATCGCCAGCACATAGCGGAGCGCCATGAGCCGTTTTTGGCGGTGACGTTCGTTCATCAGCTATTCTTTCACCCAAATATGTTCGATTTCGCCAATATACATCACATGCAGACCAATGCCGCGCTGGGCATACCAGTCCTTCTGTTCGTCGCGCAGCAGGCTCTGATCGAATTGCTGGGTATATATTTTCTTGCACTCGATAGCCAGGTTGGCCTCCTTGTAGATAGGGCTGCCATTCTCGGTAAATTCGGTCGTAAAACCGCTTCCCTTGAGCTTGTCCTCATCGCGGCCCGACACCGAACCGAGGTATTTGAGCGCATCGCGATACTGCTCGGGGAAAGCCGTCACCGTAAAACGGCCCTCGCGCTCCACAAACTCATTGGTATAACGCGACGTAGATACATACACCGTAAGCACGGGCTTGTTCCAAAGCACGCCCAGCTGACCCCATCCGATGGTCATCATATTCATGTCGCCCTCCTTGCCTGCCGACAGTATCATCCAATCTTTATCCATCAAATCGAATACATTCGCGTTCAATTCTTCCGGCTTTATTTCTGTCCATTCCTTGTTTTCCATAGTGGTATCCATCATTTTTTCGTCAACTGATTGTTTTTGGTTGCATGCGGCCATCAGCATCACCGCCATTGCAAAAAATACTGTTTTTTTCATGTTATTCCATTCTTTGATATTTCATTTCGTCGCCATTGGCATCATACTGCTTGCGTTTCCCCGATAGGGGTTCGGTAAGGGTGATACGCACCACTGCCGTACGCCCGAGCGATCGTGCTATGCTGGGTTCGAAATTGTCCATATTCCCCGGGAGGAAACGCTGGCATATTGCCCTCAGGGCGGTTATTTTTTCCTGTTCATCCGTCACCATTTCGGCTATTCCGAATCCGATGGCCGACTTGAACTCCAATGTAAACGACCCATCCTTTGGTCCCACAGTAGGCTTGCATCTCGATACTGCCGACAAGCACACCTTGGGATTCGAGCGGATGGCATCCAGCTTATCGCCCTCGAGGGCACAATGGAAATAATACACATTCTCTCCATTGCGCACCACCGACAGCGGCACACCATACCCTGTGCCGTCAGACCGCACCATACTCACGGTTACATACGGTGCACTATCCATTACTTCTTGGGCCCATTCAGCGCTCATGGCGCGACTTTCTTTTCTCATAATTTCAGCATTTACAATCGGGACAGATGCCCTTAATGATATATTCGGATTCCTGCACTTCGAAACCATCGGGTATCGACACCGACGGTATCGACACCTCGTTGATGCAATAAGTCTTATGGCAACGCATACAGGTAAAGTGCACATGCCCTTGGTGGTGATTCCTATCGGAACAGTGGCACACACAGTATTTCTGCATGCCCGACCCATCGTCAATCAAATGCAGCAAACCATGTTCTGCAAATAACGTCAGCGAACGAAACACCGATGAATTGTCAGCAGTTTGCAATTTTTCCACCACATCCTGAAGCGAAAAAGCGCCACAAAAACAAGTATGCACCGTCTTCAGCACCATCAGCCTAATGGCGGTAATACGTATGCCTTCCTGCCTCAGCAGATGCTCATAATCGTGATGTTGGCATTCTTCCATATTAAATAAACGGCATTTGACATTTTTTATTGTATCGAAAGTGGAGTGATTGCTAATCGAACGATACCATCATGCCAATCATCAACCATGCACCACCGCCTACCATTTGTCCATTCACTCACCCCACAATCCAATCCTTTGCAATTCGATTGCAAAAAAAACTGAGTAATTTTGCGTTCCGAAGAAATCAAAATACCACAAACGCAACTATATGAATTTCAAGAAGAGAAAGCTCATGCGGCAAATGGAAGCCACCTGTACCTGCAAACAGGAGGGCCACCAACATTGCCATTGTCACCACCGCAGCCTCAAAGATCAACTCCTTTTGATTGGCATCAGCACCCTGCTTCTTATAGGTGCCGTAATCGTGGAACACGTGCTGCCGATGCCCGTTTTGGTGCTCCTATTGGTATACCTCATTCCTTACCTTACCATCGGACTAGGCACCCTCAAAGAGGCCGCAGAAGGGCTGGCACGCGGCAATGTGTTCAACGAGCATTTCCTTATGGGCATAGCCACCATTGGAGCTTTGTCCATCGGTTTCGTCGTCGGCGACACCGAATTCGCCGAAGCCGTGTTTGTGATGCTTTTCTTTCAGGTAGGCGAACTCTTCGAAAGCATCGCCGAAGAACAAAGCCGCAAAAGCATAGCCCACCTGATGGACATTCGGCCTGATTCTACCACCGTCGAACGCAACGGCCGCCTTCAGGTGCTTGCCCCCGAACTGGTAGCACCAGACGAGGTGGTGCTAATCAAACCCGGCGAGAAAATCCCCCTCGACGGCATCCTGATTGAGGGATCCAGCACCCTCAATACCGTTGCCCTTACAGGCGAGAGCGCCCCCCGCCCTATCTGCGAAGGCGACGAAATCCTGTCGGGGTGTATCAACCTCAGCAACGTCATTCGCGTCCGCATTACCAAAACCTATTCCGAGAGCACCGTGTCCAAGATTATCGATCTTGTGGAGAATGCCAGCGAAAAAAAATCGCGCAGCGAAAACTTCATCACCCGGTTTGCCCGCATCTACACCCCCATTGTAGTACTGGCAGCCCTGCTCATCACCCTGGTGCCGCTATGCTTCGGCGGCACGCTGGCAGTATGGCTCAACCGAGCCCTGATGTTCCTTGTGGTCTCTTGTCCTTGCGCCTTGGTACTGAGCGTTCCACTCACCTTCTTTGGCGGTATCGGTGGCGCTTCGCGCAAAGGCATCCTCATCAAAGGGGCCAACTATATTGATGCTCTGGCTCGAACAGACACGGTGGTTTTCGACAAAACAGGCACCCTTACCCATGGCCGTTTTGCTGTCGAATCAGTACATCCTGTGCAATACGATTCCCAACGCCTAGTGCGCATAGCAGCCCTTGCCGAACGGTATTCCACCCACCCCATAGCCGCCGCCCTGCGTGCCGCAAGCCCCAACACCGATCAAGAATGCATAGTCACCGAAGTCGAAGAAATTGCCGGACAAGGCATTCGAGCCCGCGTCGACGGAGAAATGGTATGCGTAGGCAACACCCGGATGATGGATGCCATGGGGGCCGCCTGGAACCAATGCCATCATACCGGTCCCGTGGTGCACGTAGCCATCAACGGCCAGTATGCCGGCCATATTGCCATCAGCGACACCCTGAAGGAAAATAGTGCCTCCGCCATACGGCAGCTGCGAGCCCTCGGGGTAAAACACATCGCCATGCTCACCGGCGACAGAGAGCCTGTAGCGCAAGCCATTGCACACACAATCGGCATCGACGAATACCGAGCCGAGCTGATGCCAGCCGATAAAGTCAACGAGGTAGAAAAACGCCTACGCACCATGCCTGAAGGCGCCAAACTGGCCTTTGTAGGCGACGGCATCAACGATGCTCCCGTGCTGGCGCGTGCCGACATCGGTATAGCCATGGGCGGACTCGGCAGCGATGCTGCCATCGAAGCCGCCGACGTAGTGCTTATGGACGACAATCCCGCCAAAATAGCCCTAGCCATACGCATCGCCCGCCGTACCTTGCGCATCGCCAACCAGAACGTGTGGTTTGCCATTGCCATCAAACTGCTCATCCTGCTGCTGGCAGCCACCGGCAACTGTACCATGTGGCTGGCCGTTTTCGGCGATGTTGGGGTCACCGTTCTAGCCGTCCTCAACGCCATGCGCACCCTCACCGTCCACGAATAGCCCTTCCACCTCCCACCTCACGCTCGGTACGCTCATTTTCAAAGTACCTTTAGGTGTGCTACGTATCTTTTTGACTGCTTATTTACAATAGATTATATGCATTCTCCCAGATTGAGGTCGACAAATTGCTATATATTAAGATTGTCTTTTTGGGCATACCTCTTTATTGGACACATGTTAGGTTGTGATACATGATTCTAGCATTCGTAGAAGTATTATATTCGGTGGTGATTACATACAAATATTAACCCTTTGGCGGAATTAATCCAACTAGAAAATCTAGAATCAATTCTATATTTTCTAGCCAGTCTAGCCATTGAGGTGCATAAAATCAGTCTCGGAAGAATTTGTGCTAAATATTTGTAGTATAACTAATTTAACCTAGCAAAAACCAGTGCTGAAGCTTCTCTAAAATGACCAAATCTAGAATCGAGAACGCCGTTATGTGCAATGCATCAAAAAATCCATTCTAGATTCTAGATATTGTTGATGATTTTTTATGGAGCTTATTGGGTTAGTGGTTGATGTAGTTAATGAAGCTGCTTCCGCCCAACTCTCCACATCAAGACTCCATTAACTTCAAATCAACAGTAAGCAGGTTCGCCCTAACGACGCTCATTTTACGGGGATCCTACGGGGTCGGTCCACTCCTATAGAGCGAAGCTACCCCGTAGGATCCCCGTAGGATGGGTGCCCCTAGGGTGGAGGAAGTGGGTGTTCTTTTCGAGAATCAATTCCGCCAACGGGTTGAATAGAATACTCAAATTCCGCCAACGGGAATGAAGTAAAGTATATCCTGCATTATTCTGGAAGTTTTATTGCTATCGAAGATGGTGCAGGATTTGAATTTTGGCCTTAGATAATGCTAAATGCCAAACACCAATAC
>JAGHRY010000034.1 GCA_018066145.1 Candidatus Colimorpha merdihippi
GTATTATTATTATTTATTCTTTTGGTAACAATTGTATTGCTCAGGCGCAAAGATACAACTTTTTTCGCAATATTTCGGTTTATTTTTTGATGTTTGATGTTGGAGGGAATATTGTATGGGCTGTTTAGGTGGCAAGTATTTTTTTATGATAAATTCAATAATAAAGGATAAAGCAACTCTTTATAGTTCAACAGAATATGGTTTGTAGTGTGTGTTGCTTTGCATATCTAATATATTGATTATGTGTCTGCTATGAGAGAATTAACAAATTGATGTCGAACAAAATGGCTCATTTTAACAATTTGAATTGCCATTTGGTTCAAAAATCATGGTCATATAGAGTTAATTCTAGGTTAAAAAATGTGGATTTCGTTTTCTTGAATCATTTGAAAATTAAGTTGTTGATTAAAATGATACAAAGAAATTGGTTAAAAAGTGTGCATATATGGATTTTTTTTCGTTTCTTTGCAATTCGTTAAACTAAAAAATTAAATAAAATGTCAGAAATTGAAAGCAAAGTAAAAGCTATCATCGTTGATAAGCTCGGTGTTGATGAGAAAGATGTTACCATGGAAGCTAGCTTCACCACTGACCTTGGTGCTGATTCCTTGGATACTGTTGAACTGATCATGGAACTTGAGAAAGAGTTCGACGTCAACATCCCCGATGAGGAAGCTGAAAAGATTGCCACCGTTGGTGACGCAGTTAAATTCATTGAAAACGCTCAGAAATAATTAATATTTCTGTTTACAACCCGATGAATCTGAAACGAGTTGTAGTTACAGGTCTCGGATCACTTACTCCTATTGGTAATAATGTGTCTGATTTTTGGGATGCATTATTAAAGGGAGTAAGTGGTGCTGGCCTGGTAACACATTTCGATGCCTCTAATTACAAGTGCCATATAGCAGCCGAAGTCAAGAATTTTGACTCGGCTATTTATTTTGACCGTAAAGAGGTTCGCAAGCTAGACCTTTTTACTCAATATGGTATGGTTGTGGCTGATGAGGCCATTCGTGATGCTGGTATTGACCAAGCTAAGATTAACCCTGATCGTATAGGGGTTATTTTTGGTACGGGCATGGGAGGAGTACAGACTTTCCAAAATGAGGTGAGCGCTTTTGCCGCGAATCCAGGTAATCCTCGTTTCAGTCCTTTTTTTATTACCAAAACGATTGGTGATATCTGCGCGGGTCAGATATCAATTAAACATGGATTCCGGGGGCCAAACTACTCGACTTCTGCTGCATGTGCTAGTGCTGCTATGGCGATTAGCGATGCTTTTATGTTCTTACGGTTGGGCAAGGCTGACGTTATTGTTACCGGTGGGTCCGAAGCTCCTGTTTTAGAAAGTGGTATTGGAGGTTTTGCTTCGATGCAGGCCCTTTCGCTTCGAAACGATGATCCCGCTACGGCATCGCGTCCTTTTGATAAGGATCGTGATGGATTTGTTCTGGGTGAAGGCGCTGGAGCGTTGGTTTTGGAGGAGTTGGAGCATGCCAAAGCCCGTGGGGCCAAGATTTATGCTGAGTTGACTGGCTGTGGCATCACAGCTGATGCATACCATATAGCAGCTTCGCATCCTGACGGATTGGGTGCAATGAATGCTATGCGCATGGCCATTGAAGAGTCGGGTATGCAGGTTACCGATGTTGACCATATCAATACTCATGGTACTTCTACACCGATAGGTGATATATCTGAGCCAAAAGCTGTTGTATCTTTGTTTGGCGATCATGCAGGCAAGATTACGCTCAACTCAACGAAATCCATGACAGGACATTTGTTAGGTGCTGCGGGTGCGGTTGAGGCAATTGCTACGATATTGGCATTGCAGAACGACATTGTACCACCTACGATAAATCACTTTACAGACGATCCTAATATTCCTCAACTCGATTTTTCGTTCAATAAGCCAACTCGTCGTCCAATTCATTTTGCTTTGAGTAATACTTTTGGTTTCGGCGGCCACAATGCATGTTTGGCTTTCCGCAAATATTAGTCATGTTCAATTTTGGTCGATATAAAGGCGAAAATAAGAATTTTTATCTTTTTTTCAAGAATGTTTTGGGTTTTACTCCACGCAATACGGAGTTGTACCAAATTGCCTTTATTCATAAGTCCAAATCGCTAGACATGGGTCAGGGATGGCGTGTGAATAATGAGCGGTTGGAGTATTTGGGTGATGCTGTTTTGAGCGCTGTTGTAGCAGAGTTTCTGTATAAGAAATATCCATTCCAGGGAGAAGGGTTCCTCACTGAGATGCGTTCAAAGCTGGTGAGTCGTGCCAATCTGAATAAATTAGCACAGAAGATTGGATTGTCCCAACTTATACAGTATAACCGTGAGTCCCAGGGTGTTTTCAAGTCCATTGATGGTGATGCTTTTGAAGCGTTAGTGGGTGCTATATATCTTGAGAAAGGGTATCGCTTTACGCGTAGGGTTATCATTAATAAGGTCATGTCCAATTATTTGGATGTGGATGCCATGGCTCATACCGACTGGAATTTTAAGAGTAAGCTAATCGATTGGGGCCAGAAGAATCATCAAAAGATTAGTTTTGAGGTTGAAAGAACATTTATTCGAGGCAAAGAAAGCAGGAAAGAATATGATGTGCGAGTAAAAATTGATGGCGAGCCTGCAGAACATGCAATCGAGTATTCCATTAAGGCTGCTGAGCAGCTAGCTGCCGAGAAGACTTATAAGAAGCTTCAAGAGGAGGGTGTCATTCCTCCCCATACAATTGAGGTTTAATTGCATATTTGTTTACCATTTCAAACGTATTTGAATACGCCATTGTTGTCTGTGGTTTGTATTGATTAATTCATCACCACTACCATAAGTTTCTTGATTGGTATAAGTGGTAATGCTGTATTTAAATCCGATATTCCAATTTTTGCTGATGTCGTACTTGGCTATCAAGTAACCACGGTAGCCCTCATTCAGGAAAACAGAACTGTTATATTGGTATGCAAAATCGCTTTCAATTGTGTACAACCGTGCATCGTAATCATCAATGTCAAACCAAGCAATTCGTGCCCCCAAGGATAAAGGTAATAGTTTCGGAAGGTATTGAATGTCTTGAAACAAAAGAAATCCTCCACTTTGAGGGGATATTTGTCCATGATAATGGGCATAGGCTATTCGAGAGGTTAGTTTCCACGCTCCTTTACAGTATTCTAGGTTACATTGTATTTGGTGTCGATAAGTTTCTTCTAGTTGATACTGGCCATTTACTATAGTTGAAGGAGTCGTGTTTTGTTCTTTTGCTTTATATCTGTATCGCAATTGAATATTCAATCCTTTAAGCTTATGGATTGGTTTTTCTATCAATAGCCTATATTCTAGTGCATTACTAGGAGCGTATACTCCATATTTCATGTGGGGGAAATGTGATATCGTTACTGCCGAATTGAGTGTTATGTTCCAAGGTAATCGGCCTGCATATAATAACGAACCGCCTAAGTCGTTTTGAGGAGAACTGCTTTCGCCTAGCGCATTCGCATGGAAGTTATGGAAGGTAGGAGAATAATAATGTAATTGAGTGCTTATTAGGTGTAGGCTGCTAATGGTCCATTCCGCCCCCATTATTAGCGCGGGACTGATATTAAGTTTGTCTTGGTCTGTGGCGTTATTGACACAAATGGATCCCTCGCCAAAGGCTAAAATGCGACCTTTTCTATAGGCAAAGTCTAGCCCTGAATTGAAATTGCGGTTCCCATGGAAATAGTGGTCATTGTATACATATTTGGCAGGGATTATTTCTTTGTCATACCATGTGGCCATAGAGGACAGACCTACTTTAAAACAATGTTTTTTGAATTGTAAATAAGAACCGATGATCTGTTCTCGAATTTGGTTTTTCTTGTTTATCTCTGTTTGCGTGCGGTGGTATCCGGAATTATACAAACTCTGAACCCAATCAATGGTGGTATCCGAAGTTGCTTTCCGCGGAAGAGTAGCATCACGTAAATTGTTGGAATAGAATAAGACGATTTCCCAATTTGGAGTTATTGCAATATTGCTGGCTACTCCTTGTAAAAAGCCATATTCAGAGAAGGATCCACTTGGACGAATACCCTGACCTGTCTTGAAAAGAGACGCTCCCATAGGATAATGCGACCCAAATCCCGACCACATGGTCAGTCCTTGGCCAATTTGGACATGGTATTGTCCTACAAGGGCTCGTTTTATATAAGGTTTATGTCTTCCCTCTCGATATTTGCCAAGGTCATTTATCATTAAACTAAATCCATAGAAGTCGAATCCTTTATGTTGGCTACCAGAGAAGAAAGCCTCACCAGGATCCTTGTCGCCAGATAATTGCAACTGCACCCTATCTTTATATTTGTAGTAGTATCGCCACATCAGTCGCAAATTATCTCCCTCGTAGGTGTTATCGGTATAGCCTTTGGCTTGCTCAATAGTTCCACTTGCCCCTAATACTAAATTGCTACGGCCTTGGGTAAGAAGCTGTTTTATAGATAAAGACTCTCCTGAGACTATTGGGCTACAGATGACCAAAGGACGTAATAGTGCTATGGTTGTACTGTCGAAACCATTTATTAGATACAGCTCTTCAAGGGTTAATATCGGTCCAAAATCCAAAATATAACCTCGCAGGCAATGGCGTTGCCATTCGCTCACAAATGGGAAGTCTATCAATCCTCCAATTGTATCATTAATATTAGCAGGATTATCGTGATATGTTTCATATAGATCGATCAGCTCATCTATCATATTTTCGTTTCCGTCCTCTGCCAATAATTCCAAGTAGTATTGCCATTGCTGAGGAAGTGACTCTTGTGCCCAGCATGACAGTTGCAGAATTGTCAGAATAAGTAATATGAATAGCTTTCTTTTCATGGAATGGTAACGATAATAGGTAAATGATCACTGTATCCGCCGATGTATTGAGTTTGAACGTATGTCCTATATGGTTTTTGTCCAAGGTATTTGCTATCATCAATCAGAAGCCATTCTGGACGAAAAACTTCCACAGGCAGTTCCCTGTTCGCCATCATTTGGTCAATGTAGGACCATTGACCGCTATATTTGTAACTGCCTTCATCACGAGATAGCGTATGCATCAGATTATATAAACCCGTTCCATTACTGGCTTTTCCATGGAATTCAAGTCCCGAACGAATTGCCTCCTCTTCAGGTGATGAGTTAAAATCACCCATTGCCAACACGAAAGAATTTGGATGGTCCTTTAGAATACTGTCAATTAGCGATAATAGTTTTTTTGCTATCCGCATTCGATGATAGTCTGAATTTGATCCACCTAGTTTCGAAGGCCAATGGTTGACAAAAATATAGCAAGTATCCTCCACGTTTGAACGTTGAAGTATACCATGGACTAATAATATATCTCGTGTAAGAAAGTCAGCAGAACTATCCGACACACAGATTGGCTGAGAATTTATTATGCGAAAATGGTCCTTCCGATACAACAAAGCACAGTCTACTCCTCGTCTATCGGGTGACTCATAGTGAACAAAACCATATTTCATTTTTCGCATAGGTGTACCCAGGCACAAATCTCTCAATACCCAGTCATTCTCTACTTCAGCCAGTCCCACCACACTTGGCCATTGCATTGCAGCGAGTACCTTATATATTTTATTTCGTTTATCTTCGTATCGTTTTGTAGTCCAATGGTTATCACCCATGGGGGTAAATGCCATGTCCTCTTTTAGTGTGTCGTGCCATGTGTCAAAGAAATTCTCCACGTTCCAGAAGGCAAGTTGTCGACATGAGTCTATTTGACTCCAGCCCGTATGAAATTGGGCCAGCACAATAACCATAATCAACAACTTTTTCATTATGCAAAGATACGAATAAAATTCCAAATTAAAATAATATCGTATCTTTGCATCTCTATTTGTTTAGAAATAGCTGACGCATCGTAATTGAATAACAAATAATAACGACACAACTGATGTCTGATACAAATATCAAAAAAGCATTCGTCAAACTCCATTTTGCCGTATTGATTGCTGGAGGAACTGGACTGTTTGGTCGCCTTATTACTGTTGGTGAACTACCCCTGGTGTGCATTCGTGTGATTCTTGCCGCATTTATGTTAGCAATTCTTCTTGGCTTCCAACATCGTTTGAAGAAACTAGCTTTGGGCACTCTTTTTCGGGTCATGGGCTGCGGCATATTGCTTTCTGTCCATTGGGTTTTCTACTACGGCAGTATCAAAGCCGCTAATATTTCCATAGGCGCCATTTGCTTTGCTTTGGTTGGATTTCTTACAGCTATTATTGAGCCTATTATCGACCATCGTGCACATCGATGGAAAGAACTTCTTCTAGGCATACTTACCGTGATTGGCATCGGCCTGATTTTTGGTCTCGACGCACGTTACCGCCTAGGCATTGCCCTTGGTGTTGTCTCATCCCTAATCTACACATTTTTCAGCATCTGCAGCAAACGTGTCCAAGCCTCCTCTGGCGAATCCAGCAGCACTATGCTGCTATACGAAATGATAGGTGGTGCCATCGTGCTTGTCATAACCACACCATTCTACGCTAAAATGTTCCCAAACGTTGGTATTGTACCCACTAGCACTGACTGGTTTTATCTTGTCCTCTTCTCTTCAGTGTTCACCATTGTCCCATTCCTTTTGCAACTTCAAGCGCTACGACACATCTCAGCCTTTTCGGTCAACCTCACGTATAATCTCGAGCCTGTTTATACCATTCTCCTCGCCATGGTTCTGTTTGGCGAAGCTGCGGAGCTAAATATGTCTTTCTATATTGGAATATTGTTGATAATCAGTTCTGTTGTTCTTCAGGTGGTCGACAGTATTAAAAGCCAAAGCAAGAAAAATATTACCCATCATTAACCAATCAGTTTTTCGGCGTGATTCTTAATGTATACAGAATCAGTCGATAACCCATTGGCGGAAATGATTCTCGAAAACAGACACCCACTTCCTCCACCCAAAGGGCACTCATACTACGGGGTTCCTACGGCGTAGCTTCGATCTATAGGAGTGGGCAGACCCCGTAGAATCCCCGTATAATGAACAGCGTTAGGGCGGCAGACCGGCTTACAGTTGATTTGAAGTTATTGGAGTATTGAAGTTCCACAGCATCCGCTTCATCAACTACTAAATCCATAAGCTCAATAAAAAAACCAACAACCATATCTAGAATCTAGAATGGATTTTTGGGTACATTACACAAAACGTCGTTCTAGATTCTAGATTCGGGCATTTCTGAGAATCTTCAGCACTGGTTTTGTTAGGTTAAATTAGTTGGACGACACATATTTAGCACAAAATCCGCCTAGGATGTACTGCGACTGATTTTGTGCACATCAATGGCTAGAAAATCTAGAATCCATTCTAGATTTTCTAGTTGGATTAATTCCGCCAAAGGGTAGTCATTAGCAACAATAACTTTAATTAATCCGTCATAATACAACTAATGGTTCACGAGATGGTGAAACACACTTCGTGAACCATTAGTAGATGAGTATTGTATTGTTAAAGATTCAGGCTTTGTTTGATGGACTCGATTTTGGAGTCGAGTAGGGTGTTGATTTCGTCGAATTGGCATGGGGATGTGAGCTGGCCTTTCACACCGAAGTAGAACTTTATTTTAGGTTCAGTACCACTTGGCCGTACAGTCACCTTGTTGCCCTTTTCGGTAAAAAACTGTAGCACATTGCTCGTGGGTAGGTCAATCTTCTCAACATCGCCTGTAATCATGTTGCGACTCTCATGGAGCTTATAGTCTTTGATGCATACTACGCGTTCTCCATCGATGGTTTGAGGAGGGTTCTCGCGATAGTTTTTCATCATCTGCTGGATTTCTTCGGCGCCGCTTTTGCCCTTGCGTACCACGCTGAGGAGGCCTTCCTTGTAGAAACCATATTCCATGTAAATGTCGACAAGTACATCGTAGAAAGTCTTTCCTTGGTCGGCGGCCCAAGCTGCGATTTCGGCAATCATGGAACAGGCAGCCACAGCGTCTTTGTCGCGTACGAAATCACCAATCATATAGCCATAGCTCTCCTCGCCACCGCCGATGAAAATTTCTTTGCCTTCCAACTCGCGGATTTTCCCGCCAATGAACTTGAAGCCAGTGAGAACATCGTACACTTTGACACCCACTTTTTTGGCGATATCTGCAGGCAGTTCGCTGGTGACGATGGTTTTGACGATGTATTCCTTGCCGGTGAGACGGCCGGTCTCCTTCCATTCTTTCATTAGATAATAGATGAGCACTGACATCGTCTGGTTGCCATTGAGCAACATCCATTCGCCATCGGGACGTTTTACAGCCACGCCGACGCGGTCAGCGTCGGGATCGGAAGCGAAAACGATATCGGCATTGATGTTGTGAGCCAGCTCGACAGCCATCTTCATAGCGGCCTTTTCTTCGGGGTTAGGGCTAGGCGTAGTGGGGAAATTACCATCTGGGGTAGCTTGCTCCTTCACGATATTCACATTGGTGAAGCCTAGTTGTTGTAACATGCGGGGAATGAGAGTGATGCCAGTACCATGAAGAGGTGTATAAACGATATTAACGTCGTGATGCTTCTTGATGAGTTCGGGGTGGAGTGAATTCTGCTCGATTCGGTTGAGGTAGATTTGGTCGACAGCTTCGCCGATTATCTCGATGTTGGCTTCTCCGCCAGACATCTTAACATCTTCGAAGCGCTGGATTTTAGTGACTTCGTCGATAACGCTAGTATCGTGAGGAGCTGTCAGTTGGCAGCCGTCGCTCCAGTAAGCTTTGTAGCCGTTATACTCCTTTGGGTTGTGGCTAGCAGTGAGCATGACACCTGTTTGGCAGCCGAAGTGGCGTACTGCAAATGACAGCTCGGGAGTGGGCCGCATGGAGTCGAATAGATATACATGGAAACCGTTGGCAGCAAGCACATTGGCGGTAATTTCAGCAAATGTGCGACTATTGTTGCGACTATCGTGTGAGATGGCGGCTTTGAGCTGCTCCCCGGGGAAACATTTGGCCACATAGTTGGCCAGGCCCTGAGTGGCCATAGCCACAGTGTACTTATTCATTCGGTTGGTGCCTACGCCCATGATGCCGCGCAGACCGCCGGTGCCGAATTCGAGATTGCGGTAGAAGCTTTCGTTCAACTCATTAGGATCCTTAGTCATATCGATGATGGCTTGCTTGGTAGCTTCGTCGTATGAGCCATTAAGCCAGGTGGCGATATTTTTTTTTGCTGATGCATCGATGTTCAGATTCTCGATATCGGTCATAGTGGTACTCCTTTCTTTAATTGAAGATAGATATATTTTTGTATAAAATAATACTTATATAGCTGTGTTTAAAATGACGTTGCAAAGTTACACATTTTTTTTCGATATTTAAAAAAAAATCAGTAATTTTGCAAATTATTAGACTAAGCGCATATGAATAGACTGGTATTAATACTTTTCTTGTTGATGCTGGCAGGAGTTTGCCAAGGACAGCATGTGTTGAGTTATGGAAGCCCGGCCCGATTCTTTGAGGAAGCTCTGCCTATAGGGAATGGTACACTAGGGGGCATGGTTTATGGTGGAGTAGGGGTTGACAGCATTACGCTTAATGACATTACCTTATGGACAGGCGAGCCCGCCGTTGTGCAATATGACTCAGTGGCAAATGCAAGAGTGCTTGAACGTGTACGTAAGGCATTGTTTGAGGAAAACTATCGAGAGGCTGACAGTTTGCAACGCTTGTTGCAGGGACCGTATAGCCAAAACTATCAGCCCTTAGGGACGCTGACGATAGATTATCATAGGCCATCGATACCCAGCTTGTATAGGCGTAGTTTGCTATTGGATAGCGCCACGGTTAGGACCGACTATATGGTAGGAGACGATGCCTTTAGCGTGCGCTACTATTGTAGCCGGCCTGATGGTGTTATGGTGGTAGATATAGAGAATTGTGATTCGGGCAGGGTGGCATTTACACTGGGATTAGATTCGCAGCTGCCGCATGCAACGAGTCTAAGTGTGGGTGAGATAGTTGTGGATGGATATGCTGCATACCATTCGCTGCCTCACTACCTATGGAGTAAGCATTCATTTTGGTATGACCCTAGCCGAGGTACGCATTTCAGGACCATAGTAAAGGTAGTGGGAGCTGACGAAATAGAAAAATGTGATAATGATAGGCTGAACGTGAAAGGTAAAGGGCGAATAACACTGCTCTTGTCCAATGCTACCTCGTTTAAAGGATATGACCAGAATCCGTGCATGGGTGATTACAATTATTGCGACATAGTGCGCCGCCGGATTAACAATGCTCTGGCATTGGGCACGGATAGCTTGTATGCCAGGATGTTGGAAGATCACGCACAGTTATATAGTCGTGTAGACATCGATTTGGGATCTACGCCAGATAGTGTGCTGAACTATACTACCGATATGCAACTGCTGAGATATACGGATCTGGGAGAAATGAATCCTGATTTGGAAGAGACCTATTTCAATTATGGGCGATATCTGCTTATCTGTTGTTCTAGGACAATGGGGGTTCCGGCTACGCTACAAGGGTTGTGGAATGAGCATGTTCTGCCTCCGTGGAGCAGCAATTATACCACCAACATCAATCTGGCCGAGAATTATTGGCCGGCAGAAGTAGCAAACCTGAGCGAGCTGCATAGGCCGCTGCTAGATTTCCTGAAAAACTGCAGCAGGGATGGTGCAAATACGGCCCGAGGACTTTTTGGCGTTTCGGAAGGGTGGTGTTTGGGCCATAACAGCGATATTTGGGCAATGACCAATCCCGTTGGAGCAAAAACGAGTGACCCAGTGTGGGCAAATTGGAATATGGGGGGTGCCTGGCTGAGCTCTCATATTTGGGAACATTATCTTTTTTCGAGGGATTATTCCTTCTTGAAGGAATATTACCCGGTGCTTTGTGGTGCAGCACGTTTTTGTGTAGGCTGGCTGGTTGAGAAGGACGGCTATTTGCTTACAGCCCCAGCTACTTCGCCCGAAAATAAATACATAACCTCGGAGGGTTATGCAGGAGCCACGCTTTATGGTGCTACGGCGGATATTGCTATAATACGGCAGTGTCTCATGGATGCAAAACAGGCCGCCCAAAAGCTGGGGGTAGACAGCGGGTTTGTTGACACGATTGATGCGGTGCTCCGTCGCCTGCCACCCTATCGGATTGGTGCCAATCGAAATTTGCAGGAGTGGTACCATGATTGGGCAGATGCCGAACCAACTCATCGCCACCAGTCGCATTTATATGGACTATACCCAGGCCATAGCATCTGTGATAGCATGCTGATAGAAGCCTGCCGACGAACGCTTGAACTGAAAGGAACTGAAACCACCGGATGGAGTACTGGATGGCGCATCAATCTGTATGCCCGCATGGGCGATGGAGAGATGGCATATATGACCTTGCGCAACCTGCTTAGATATGTGAGTGCGGATGGCTATCAGGGAGCAGATGCCCGCAGGGGCGGGGGAACCTATCCCAATTTGATGGATGCCCATAGTCCTTTCCAGATAGATGGCAATTTTGGCGGCTGTGCCGGTATTGCAGAGATGCTGCTCCAGAGTACGGAAAACGGGTACAAGCTATTGCCGGCAATTCCTAAGGCATGGCCAAATGGGTATGTAAAAGGGTTGCGAACCCGAACCGGAGAGACCGTAGACATTTACTGGCAAGATGGAAAAGTAACGTTGAGTACTGCTACGAAATAGACCGAGGATGGGGGTGACAATTATTTTCGATAATGCCAGGTAAAAAAGTCGTTAATGGCTGTGTGGATAGGGGTTTGAGGCATGGCGAGATCGTTGCTTGCGGCATTGTGATTGTAATATTCTCGCACCATTAGCTGGCGAACATTGCGTGTAGATAGCTGTGTTGGAATTCTGCACATTCGCAGCATGTCGCCTATCCAGCCAGCGATTGATAGTAACCAATTGGGCACATCGATGAGTAGTTGCCGATAGTGGCAGGTTTGGGCTTGGAGCCGGTAGAACTGGCGTATCGATAGATTGCTGCCAGTCAGTAGGTAGCGCTGTCCATTGTGTCCTAAGGTGAGTGCATTGGCAATGGCTGCTGCGGCATCGGCCACATGGATGAAACTTTTTCCACCTTTGGGCGCAGCCATAATGATTTTGCGATTGGCGGCAAGCAGAAGAGTACCGGATGATGGGCGGGTGTCGTAGGGGCCAACCATAAAACCTGGATTCACGATGATAATATGTCCGTGAGGCATGGTGCTGGCAGCTTGCAGCAGCAGTTGTTCGCCAGCCTGTTTGCTTAGGGCATAAAAAGAGTGGGCAAAAGGTGGTTGGATAGGTGCTGATTCGTCGGCAGGGTGCATCGGTTTACCGTAGCCGATGGTATTGGCTGTAGATGTGTGCACCAAGCAACAGATGTTCAGCTGCCGCATTACGTCAAGGATTAGTTGACATAGATTGCAGTTGACAGGCAGATAGTCGTCATAGTGCAAGAGGGACATATCGGTGACTCCAGCGCAATTGATGATGGCTTGGCAACCAGTGGCAGCTCCCAGTAATTGATTGTAATCGAGAATGGAGCCTTCGATGATAGTGAGATTTTCCAAATGAGGAAATCCCTGTGTATGCAAACTACCGACACTGCGCAGCAGGGCATTCACCGAATGGCCCTGCTGCAAGAGAGTCAGTAAAACATTATGGCCCAAGAGGCCGTTGCTGCCTAGAAGGAGAATCTTCATCCTACGTTGCAGCCTGGGGTGACCATTTGGCTGGGGGTAATCAGAACCAGGCGACCGTCTTTGTCTTCGGCGCTGAGAATCATGCCTTGGCTCTCGACCCCTTTGAGTTTGCGGGGAGCAAAGTTGGCAATAAAGCAAACCTGCATGCCTACCAGTTTCTCAGGCTCAGGATAGAACTTGGCAATACCGCTTACGATAGTGCGGGTGCCCATACCGTCCTCAATCTTGAATTGCAGCAATTTGTCAGCTTTAGGTACTTTTGTGCATTCCAGCACGGTACCTACGCGGATATCCATCTTGCCAAAATCATCAAAAGCCACGGTTTCCTTCACCGTTTTGGGTGTCCAAGCTTGCAACTCGTTCTGTTTTTTGGTCTCAACCAGTTTGTTGACTTGGCCTTCGATGGTGGCGTCGTCAATCTGCTCAAACAGCAGCACGGGTTTCTCCATCTGGGTGCCAGCGGCCAGCAGCTCGGCATTGCCGGCATCGTGCCAGCGCAGACCGTCGCTGAGGTTCATCATCTTGCGAATCTTCTCGGCAGTGAAAGGCAGGAAAGGCTCGCAAAGCACAGCCAGGTTAGCGCAAATCTGCAGTGAGAGATTCATCACGGTGGCAGTACGCTCAGGATCAGTCTTGATAAGCTTCCAGGGCTCGGTATCAGTGAGGTACTTGTTGCCCAGACGTGCCAGATTCATCATCTCGGACAGTGCCTCGCGGAAACGATAGGTCTCAATGCTGCGACCCACCTTCTCGGGCACACCGGCCATTTCTTTAATTACTTCGTTTTCCAATTCGCCCCATGCGCCAGCAGCAGGCACCTTACCCTCATAGAACTTATGGGTAAGCACCAATGTGCGGTTCACAAAGTTGCCGAGGATGGCTACGAGTTCGGAGTTATTCTTCAGCTGGAAATCCTTCCAGGTGAAGTCATTATCTTTGGTTTCAGGAGCATTGCTGCAAAGGGTATAGCGCAGCACATCCTGCTTGCCAGAAAAATCTTTCAGATATTCATGCAGCCAGACAGCCCAATTGCGCGAGGTGCTGATTTTGTCGCCCTCAAGGTTCAGGAACTCATTGGCGGGCACATTCTCAGGCAGGATGTAGCTGCCATCGGCTTTCAGCATCGAGGGGAAGATAATGCAGTGGAACACAATATTATCCTTACCGATAAAGTGCACCAGCTTGGTGTCGTCGTTCTTCCACCATTTCTCCCAGTCATCACCCTTCAGCTGCTTGGTGAAGCTGATGTAGCCGATAGGAGCGTCGAACCAAACGTACAGCACCTTGCCATCAGCACCTTCCACGGGCACTTTCACGCCCCAGTCCAAATCGCGGGTCACGGCGCGAGGCTGCAAACCGGCATCAATCCATGATTTGCATTGACCATAAACGTTGGTCTTCCAGTCGCCCTTGTGCTGTTCCAAAATCCATTCGCGCAGCCACTGTTCATCTTCATTTAGAGGCAGATACCAGTGTTTGGTCTCCTTCATCACAGGAGGATTGCCGCTCAAAGCCGATTTGGGGTTAATCAAATCAGTGGCGTTCAGCGAGGTGCCGCAGGCTTCGCATTGGTCGCCATAAGCACGCTCGTTACCGCAGTGGGGGCAGGTGCCAGTGATATAGCGGTCGGCAAGGAACTGGTGAGCCTCTTCGTCATAATACTGCATCGAAGTCTTTTCCACAAACTTGCCTTCCTCAAACAGTTTCTTGAAGTAAGCAGCTGCGGTCTCGTGGTGTTCGGGGCTGGAAGTGCGGCTGTAGATATCGAAAGAGATACCTAACTCTTTGAACGACTCTTTGATAATGCCATGATAGCGGTCCACGATATCTTGAGGGGTAACACCCTCTTTGCGAGCTTTGATGGTGATAGGCACACCGTGCTCGTCGCTACCGCCAATAAAAACTACTTCCTCGCCAGCGCTACGCAGATAGCGGGCATAAACGTCGGCAGGCACATAAACGCCGGCCAGGTGTCCGATATGGACGGGGCCATTGGCATAGGGGAGGGCAGAGGTGATGGTATAGCGTTTGAAACGCTTGTCTTTGTCGGAATAAATCATTTTCTGTAAGTATATGTGACATTCTTATCGCCGCTCACTTGGGTGGGATATTTCTTGTCGTTATATTGATAAATAAATTCTTGATAATCGTCGAAAGGAGTGTTTATGAGGTCCATTGCCTGGCCCATTAGCGAAACGGATACGCTGGCCGAGCCCGAATGGGTTTGGGTGAGCACATTATTCATTGAGAGGATTTCGGGTGAGAAAATGTCGCCCCAATAGCAGAAAAGTGGATTGTAGTTGGTATCGTGAGTGACGTTCACGGTGTCGTTGATGTTCATATTGATAGGCAGGTAGCCGCCGCCCATGATCATGGCAAGCTGTATCAGTTGAACGATTTGCTGTGCCTCATCGGGAATGGGAAGGATGCTAGTAAGAAAATCCATATCCTCTGACGATATGTTAATGGCTACTGTGCCGTTGAGTATTTGCTGTTTGAGATTGTTGCCGTCCCATACCAGCGTCATGCCGAATTTTTTGTCGCCGATGGATAGTTTGGAATCATCCTTTTGAGCCAGTTTTGCCATAAGAATCATTTGTTCGGCTGTTTTTGTGCCGACGAGTTTCTCGAAAGCGGTACCTTTGCCCAAAATACTTCCGGCCATATTGAGAAGAAATTCGTCGTCGATAGTCATGTCGGCATTGCTTATTTTGCCATCGGCATTGTGAGCGAGATCCATTGTAACGGCGAGAAAGTTGTTGTAATAGATCTCACATTTCATCATAGATTGGCCCTGATAGTAGTATCGGATGTCTTCTTTCTGGCTGCCGATTTTGTTTACGTGGGAAATGTATTTCCAATCGTATGAAGTTTTAGGAAGGTTTTTGCTCGTGTACCTGAAATAGATGCTGTCGCCATTGGCTTTGGCTATGCTATTAAGGTCTGAGCCGTTCCACAACCAGGTTTCGGCAATGATGCCATCTTCTTCGATAGTGGCTATTTGGGCATAGGGCCGGTAGTAGCCTTCGGTGTAAGTAGGCACGGGGTTGGGTGGATTGAAGTTGGAATTAATTTCGTCGTCCTTCTTGCAGCCCGAAGCTAAGATGAGTGCAATAGTGCACAAAGCGATTGTTATTCTTCTCATGGTAAAAGCGATTATTGATTATATTTTGCCCCCGTCCAGCGAGTATAGGTGGTAGTCGGGGGCAATTGTTTGTTGGCTATGTTCGTATTGAGGGAGCCAACAGGTTATTCGGCTTTTTGCTCAGAAGCTTCCTCCTCGGAGGGAGTCAGTTTGTCGGCGGCCAACAGAATGTTGTACCATGCAAAGAGTTTGCGAGCATCAGAGGCATGCACACGTTCGGAGTCGTATTCGGGCAGCACTTTGCCAAGGTATTCAAAGAGGGTGTTGTTGTCGGCTTTCTTGGGGTCAAACTCAGTGGGTTTGGCTTCAAGCACATTGTATGCGTTTGCGAAAACATCTTCAAGAAGAATGTCGTCGCCGGTGGTGTACATGCGAATTTCGCTCAGCTGGCTGATGCTGCTGGTGGCGAAAACAGGGAATTTCTGACCAGTTACAAGGTTTTTGACAATAGCACCATTCTTAGTGCGTGAGACCAATTCGTTCAGGTCGGGTTTGCCAGAGATGGCTAAGATGTTAGAAAGATCCATTTTGTTTAGAGTGGTTTTTTGTACAAAAATATTCAATTACTCTTAAGGTGGGTATACCCTTGTTTTTAATAAAGGGTACTTAATAACGCAATATTTTTTTTATTATTGTGTCAATAGATATTATAGATATTTTTTTTTCTGAACAAGGTTTTGCGGTACGTTGCTATTCTCTGAGTGTGGGCTGAATAACGGCTTTATCGGATGAAATGCATGGGTGCCCAAGGCTCGATTTCAGGAGCATCGGTAGTAGCTATGCCGTGCATCTTCTTCAGCATCCATGCCATATTGTTGGCCAGGGTGCGCATGGTCTGCATGCCTTCGATGTCTTGGGCCGACTCGCCTTCTGCGCGGCCGTAGGCTATGTTCCAATATTGCGATCCCACTAGGGCCATGTTGCACATCTGGAATGGCATCTGCAATGTTTGGAATGCTGCGGTGGCTCCCCCTCGGCGGCAAATGCACACCGCGGCAGCCAGTTTGCCCTGGAATACCGCACTGCCGGCATACATCATTCGCTGCTGGATGGCAAGGGCCTGTGCAGCAGGTTGTCCGTAGTACACGGGAGCGCCTATCACAATGGCATCACACTCCTCCATCTTGGTTATCACCTCGTTACAGATGTCCTGGTCGCCAAACACACAATGGTTGCCACCATTTGCCTTGCAGGCTCCACAAGCTATACAGCCACGCACGGCATTGTTGCCCACCCAAAGCAACTCGCTCTCCACTCCTTGTTGGTTCAGTTGCTTGGCAATCTCGTTCAAAGCCACATTCGTATTGCCCTCACGTCGGGGGCTTCCATTGATAAGTAATACTTTCATGTTTGTGTAATATTGTGCTTAATTGATTGATTCCATGATTATTTTGCTAGTCGGATAATCTCGCAGGCTTCCACCGTGGACTTATGATACCCTTTGGTGCAGGCTTTATACATGGCATCCACCATCTCGGTCATCGTGCAGGCCATGCCCAGCAGGCGGAACAGGGGATAGAACAGTTTGGCCGCTTTCTGCGCCTTCACCTGCTTGGATTTCTGCCCTTTATAGGGTGTCATGAAGCAGGGTCTCCAGCCGTAGGCGTGCCTGAATCCCATGCCGGCAATGCGCTGCTCGGTGCCGCTCTTCACCTTCTGCCAGTATTGGCGGCCCTTGTCGGTGGTGCCCATACCGCTCAGGTAGATGAACGACAGTTGATCTTTGCAAGGCATTATCTCGGCAAAATGCACGGGAATATCCTGGCTGATAACCTTATACACGTCCTTCGGCGTGCCTACCGAGGTGATGCCGGCAATAAAGAACACCACATCGTAACCGCTCAGCCGCGTATCGCCAGCCTGCAGTGCCATCAAGTCGGGCAGCAGATATTCTTCCAATTTGGGGTGCGACACACCGCAGCTGCGGCGGCCTACCGACAGCACCTTTTCAATTCGCTGGTCATCCAGCAGAGCCAGCAGCACTCCCTCGCCCACATAACCCGTCGCACCAGTTAAAATCACTTTCATAATAATGTCTATTTTGAATAATATTTAATGGCAAGTAATGCAAAGAATAGTCTGAGTATCACTATTGTGCATATTTCTTATGCAAATATGGAATTCAATTCCATTTTTGCAAAGATACGATTTTTTCTCAATCTATGGCAAAAATACCTCGCATTCTAGTGTGCTGGCCGGATAGGTATGGTGGCCGTGAGGGTGTAGAAGGCGGAGAGGGAATGATTGTCCCACTGAAGGCGGCCGACACGGAGACCCAATCCTTTAGAGAAACCAAAATACACCAGGCTGTAGTCGCCCTCTATGGCGGCGTGTTCCCATGCAAGCTGGAAGTTAACCGAATGCGGTTGGTAGGCCAGGCAGACTTGCGGTGTGACTAAAAGGTTGCCTTGGATGAGTCGAGCACCTACCCCCACCGACAGGCTGAAGTGCTGCAAAAAAGTGATTTTGTATGCTGCGGCCAGGGAGGTGGTGAAAAATACTTTTCTCCAGATTGCCATCCATCAATACAGGGGTGATGCTACCCATGTCGGCCAATATGTCGAAACCACTCGGCCGCAGCGATGTGATACTTCTGGCCTTGCGGATATGAGAAGGATGATGGGGACTGACCTTCCCCACATAAGTAGGATATGCGGCATGAGGATTCTGCGCAACGACTAAATGCCGAAGTGCAAGTAAACGCCAAAGCAATGACAAAATAACCAAGACTATGCCGCTGTTTCATAACATAGGTAAAACGCAGATCGGCATTATTTATTGTGCGATCTGTCTTCCCCTGAAATTGCTTGTCGCTTTTTTCTTGGTTTGACTGAAAAGACTTGTCTTGTGGGTGGCGGACAGTGTCGATGGGGCAAAGCACTGTGCCACGGCAGCGCTGTGAAGTAGTGCAAAAGGGGGATGTTCAGCTATCAAGATGTTCAGATGCGAAACATCTATCCACCAATCTTGGTAGTCGATTAGGCGTTCATGCGCTTGCGGTATTCGTTGGGGGTCTCGCCAGTGTGCTTCTTGAAGAACTTGACGAGTTGCAAAGCATTGCTGCAGTGTACAATCTCGGCTACTTGGTCTAGGGTAAGGCTCTCCTTCTCGATGAGCAGCATCTGAATCTCGCGTATTGTGCGCTTGTTTAGCCATTCCAATGGCGTCTGGCCTGTCTGTTTCTTCACCACACCGCTCAAGTATTCTGGCGATACGTTCAGCCTGTCGGCATAGGTGGTCACGCTACGCTCGGGGACACCGTTGTTAATCTCAATCAGGAATTTTCGGGTCACTATGGCGGCCTGGCGGTGCTGGCTGGCGGTGTCTGTCTGCACTGTTCCCTCCACAAACTGGTGCAACAGGCTCGTGAAGGCCTCTTCCAACTTGCCTATCGACTTCCAGTTCACCTCATCTTCTTTCACCAACTGGTAAAAGAGGTTAAAGAAGGTCTCCACTATCCGCTGTTTGGTTTCAGGAAGGTGCATCATTATTGGACGGATGCCCATCAGCCTTCTTAAGTTCAAGTAACAAATGCAACAGGTACTGAGAATGAGGTGAAAAACTCTTAACAAAGCTAAAGAGAAAACATCGAAATCAAAAAAATGACGGACGTTTTCTCTTTAATTCAGGATAAATGACTATCTTTGTATCGCCAAACACAAAATTGACAGTCATGAAACATTTATCCAAGGAGCAAAGATACGCAATTTCTTTGATGTACAAAGAAAATAAATCGCAAACCGAGATCGCAAAAGCCATAGGAGTAAGCAAGTCAACCATTTGCAGAGAACTAAAAAGGAACATGCGTCCCCACGGAAAGGTCTACAATTGCAACGAGGCGCACCTGGTTTCACAAAAAAGATGGCGCAACGCGAAGAAGCATGTCAGGCTTGACGAGGGCATGAAGGCTCTGATACGGAACAAGCTGACGCTGTTCTGGAGCCCCGAGCAGATTGCAGGATACTGCAGAAGCCAGGGCATCGACTGCGTGAGCCACGAGAGAATCTACCAGATGGTCTGGCAGGACAAGAAGGACGGCGGGACGCTATACTTGCAGCTCCGACGGCGGGGCAGGAAGCACAGGAAGATAAGCAGTAAGTACCTGTACGGCGGGACGATACCCAACCGGGTGGACATATCGGAGAGGCCGCCAGTGGTGGACGGCAAGGCCCGGTTTGGAGACCTCGAGGGCGATCTGGTCATAGGCAAGGGCCAGCAGGGCGCCATCGTCACGATTGTGGACAGGATGACCAACTTCTCATGGACGGCCATGCTCCCGGGCAAGAAGGCCGGGGATGTCACCCGCACCATCATCGAGATGCTGCGGCCGCTCAAGGGATACCTGCATACGCAGACCTTCGATAACGGCCGCGAGTTCTCGGGACACGAGACCCTTGCCAAAGAACTGGGCATCAAGGTGTATTTCGCAAGACCCTACCACTCGTGGGAGCGCGGCTGCAACGAGAACTGGAACGGCCTGCTGCGGCAGTTCTTCCCCAAGGGGTCGTCCTTCGAGGGTGCGGCTCTTGAAAAGCTGCCCATCTGC
>JAGHRY010000236.1 GCA_018066145.1 Candidatus Colimorpha merdihippi
CTGCTGCTCGACCTCATCGGCTACTCCGAGGAAACCCAGCACAGCTACAAGGTAGAAACAACCACCGTTCAAAATCAGTAACTTAACAAAAAGGGGTGGGGGTAGGGTGAGGGGTAAAATTCAAACTCTATATAGGGAGCGGATTTTATGTCCTGGTATAAGGAGGTAAAATCCGTTACAATAAGAAAAGTTGAAATAGACCCCCCACCCACCCCCCACCCCCTTTCGAAAAAACCCAAAACCCAATCATGAGAAAGAACTCCTATCCCACTCCCCAACGCCTGCTGGACTGCTCGTGGCTGCAGAGCACTTTCAGCAAGAATCCGCCCACCTTGATCGGCTGGGAACATCTGGCGCAAATGATCGTGGCCGACCCCTATCTGGCCCAGAGCACCCTCCAGGCCCGCCAACTGTTGGCCAAGGGCGACAGCAAAGGCTACTCCAAAGCCAAGTCCGACTGCGGAGCCTTTATCCCCGCAGCCCAGTTTGACGGCGGTCGCACCGGCCAGTTTATCACCGCCCTCACCGGCGTGTCGATGGTGGATTTCGACCATGTGCCCGACGACCGCATGGCCGACGCCCTGCAGCAGGTGCACTCCGACCCGCACACCTTTATGGCCTACACCACCACCAGCGGGCACGGCATCCGGGTGCTGTTTCGCTTCTCCTGCCAGCGCCCCGTGGTGGCTTACTACGACGCCTGGCTGTGGGGCAACCAATACTACGCCATGCTCACCGGCCTCGACTACGACATTGCCACCAAAGACCCCACCCGCCTGTCGTTCCTCTGCCACGACGAGCATTGCTATTTCAATGCCGAGGCGCAGCCCTTCAGCATCCTCACGTCCGACGAGGCGCTGGAGATGGCCTCCGACATCGACGACATGCCCGCCGGCACCCAGGCTGCCGACCTGGCCAGGCACATTGCCGACAAGCACATCCCCTACACCGAAGGCAGCCGCCACTCGCACCTGATATACCGCGCTTTCCTGCTCAACAAAATGGGGGTGGATGCCGGCGAGATAGCGTCCATCATCGAGCCCGATTGCCCCCGCGGCAGCCACGAGGCCCATGGCATCGCCCAATGGGTGGCCGAGAACGGAAGCAAGGATTTCGGCACATGGAAAGGGCTGAAACCCAGCGACCATAGCCGCAAGCGACCCACCATGGCGCAGCTGCTCCAAGGCCAGGATTCCGCTGCCGGAGCCAGCACCCCCGACAAATCGAACACCCGCTATGCCTCCCCCGAGGAGGTGCGCCAGTATCTGGCCGAGGCTCAGCAGCTGCGCTACAACGTGGTGACCTGCATGGTGGAGATGTTCAGCCCCGAACAGCAGGCTTTCGTGCCCATGAACGACCGCACCCAAAACCTCATCTGGCACAACTGCAACACGGCCTTGGGCAAATATGTGCGCCAGAACGATTTTGCCGCCGAAATCAACGCCGAGTTCATCCCCGCTTTCAATCCCTTCGAGGATTATTTCCACTCGCTTCCCCCCTGGGACGGTGCCGACCATATCGGCAGCATGGCCCAACGCGTGACCGTGAAAGACGGCGACACCCGCATCCCCCTCAACCCCGACGACCCTCTGGGCCAGAGCGAACCCATCTTTGCCTACTGTTTCCGCAAATGGTTTGTGGCCATGGTGGCTTCGTGGCTCGACCCCAAGGTGATGAACGAAACCATCCTCACCTTCATCGGCAAACAGGGCATCTACAAGAGCACCTTCTTCCGCCGCCTGCTGCCCCCAGCGCTCGACTCGTATTTCCTGGCCAAAGGCAACAGCAGCCATGTGACCAAGGACGACAAGCTGGCAGTTTCGAGCCGCGCCCTGGTAGACTTCGAGGAGATAGACTCCATGCGCGACGCCGACCTCAACGCCGTGAAGGCGCTGGTAACCACCGAGGTTATCGACGAGCGCTCGCCCTATGCCCGCAACCGCGAACGCCACTCCCACCTGGCCAGTTTCTGCGCCACGGGCAACAACTACCAGTTCCTCACCGACCTCACCGGCAACCGCCGCTGGCTGCCTTTCGAGGTGCTGAGCATCGCTTCGCCCTACGACTACCCCATCGACTACCCCCAGCTCTACGCCCAAGCCTTGGCGCTGATAGCGAGCGGTTTCCGCTATTGGTTCAGCACCCGCGAGAACGACCTGCTGGAGCTGCACAAGCACCATTTTTCGGCCCCCTGCCCCGAGGAGGAACTCATAGCCAAATACTACCGCCAGCCCTACAGCTACGAGCGCGGCATGTTTGTTACCGCCACCGAGGTGCTGGCACGCTGCAATGCCGACCTGCGCATGCCTTTGCGCCCCGAACGCATAGGGCAGGTGCTCTCGAAAATGGGCATCGCCTCCCGCACCCGCAAAGGCCGCAAAGGCTACATCCTGACCGAACGCAGCTTCGACGAAATCAACCAGGAGAAACTGGAGGGGGACAATTGATGAGACGATGAAACGATGAAACGATGAGACGATTTATCGATGAACTCAAATAATCAACACATCAATATTTTAACACTTCAACAATCAACACATCAACATTTTAACACTTCAACACTTCAACAATCAACACATCAACATTTTAACACTTCAACAATAACCAAACCAACCATAACCAAATAACCTTTTTGCCGTTCACAGGTGGCTAAAATCAAATCAACAGCAACCAACAAATCAACAGCAACCAACAAATCAACACCCATCAAACCAACCGCGAAATACGCGAAATTGCTATGTCGACAACTTATGTATTCTGACGGCTTTAGCCTATGGCGCCAACCATTCTTCGCGCGTTTCGCGGTTGAGTCTCAACCATAACCAAAAATCAAATCAACCACAATCATGAAAAGAGAACTACTGATAGCCATCAATCAAATGATGCCGGGCGATGTGCTGAATGTCGACGGACAGCTGCTGGTATGCCGCGAGTCGATGTCGCACCTCTCGGGCTACAACTGCACCCATTGCGCCCTGTTCAAGGTCAACTGCAACGGCGTGGCCTGCATGAAAGGAATGCCCACCCCCCGCGGCTACAACCGTCCTAAAGATGTGTATTTCAGCCTCTACTACCAATAACGAGGAACACCGAACCAAAATCAGCAATTATCAAACCAACCATAACCAAAAAACGAAATCAACAATCATGAAACAATTCTTTGCAACCATGGAACAGGAGCCGAAACGGGTTCAGGTGCGCATATATGGCAAGGCAGAGCTGGGACTCATGTATCACCCCTATGCGGTGTCCGACACCACTGCCCGGCACTGGCTGATGCGCGAAATCTCCTACGTGCCCGGACTCATGGACAAACTCTATGCCACAGGCTACCGCAAAAAAGCCAGAACGTTCACCCCCTGCCAGGTAAAGCTCATCTTCGAAGCCCTCGGCGAACCCATCCCACAGACTTGATGCACCGCTATTTGGCAGCTGCCGCCCCGCATCTGCCGCAAAAAAAACAGCTGTAATGCAACCCATTGTCGGCCACAGCCTCCGCGCCCTTGCGGGCGAAGGGGTGAAGAAGAAAAAAAAAAGAGGGTTCTTGGGGCAGCGCCCCTAGGCAAAGCCCCATCAACCCTGCTTGATTACTTTTTTTTCGAATAATTCAACAATTTTTGCCGCTATTTGATTTTTCTTTGTATCTTTGCAAATCGAAAGTCTGCAATTCGAGCGTTGGATTGAGACGTTAAAGTAATTGAGTAACAAAGTCTTCAGGGTAAGGTGAAAGTCCTTTCCGGCGGTGATAGTCCGCTACTTCCTCCCCCCAAAAAAGGGAGGAACTGACTCGGCGAAACTCCGAGACCGACGGTGATAGTCCGGATGGAAGAAGCATGTATCCCATGGTGTATGCCGTATAGGTGTGCGCCATGCTGTGGCCCTGACGATGATAACAGTATATTGTATCGAAAGGGCTATTTTTATGTCTTATCGCGAAGAAATGATGCAACGGGCCATTGCGCTGGCCCAGCTGGGCGCCGGCTTTGTCAACCCCAACCCCCTGGTGGGCTGTGTGCTGGTGAAGGATGGCCGCGTGATAGCCGAAGGGTATCACCAGCGTTTCGGCGGCCCCCATGCCGAGCGCAACGCCATACTCCATTGCCACAGCCAGGGTCTTTCGCCCCGGGGTGCCGAGGCCTACGTTACCCTGGAGCCCTGCTGCCACCACGGCAAGCAGCCCCCCTGCTCGCAACTGCTTATCGACGAAGGCATAGCCAAAGTGTATGTGGGCATTGCCGACCCCAATCCCCTGGTGGCCGGGCGCGGCATAGCGCAGCTCCGCCAGGCCGGCATCGAAGTGGAGGTGGGCTTTCTGCAGGATTGCATAGCCGAGCAGAACAAAGTGTTCCTTACTTCCATGACCCTCCACCGCCCCTACGTGCTGATGAAAACCGCCACCACCCTCGATGGCAAGATAGCCACCGCCACCGGCGACTCGCGCTGGGTTACCGGCCCCGAAGCCCGCCGGCATGTGCACCGGCTCCGCCACCAGCTGATGGCCGTGATGGTGGGCATAGGCACCGTGCTGGCCGACGACCCACAGCTCACCTGCCGCCTCGACGGCTGCGCCCCGCTGTGCCAGCCCTACCGCATTGTTGTCGACACCCGCGCCCGCATTCCCCTGCAAAGCCAGCTGGTGCTGTCGGCCCGCCAATGGCCGCTGATAGTGGTGCATGGCCCCGAAGCCGAAGCCGATAAGGTGGCTGCCCTTGCGGCTGCTGGTGCCGAAACCCTTTGCTGCAACACCCGCGATATCGGCGCCATGCTTGGTGCCCTGGCGCGTCCTGCCGAGGGCCGCCCCGCCATCGACTCCATCCTGCTGGAGGGGGGCGCGGCCCTCAATGCCTCGTTTCTGAAGGCGGGCATGGTAGACGAAATCAACCTTTTTGTCGCCCCCAAGATTGCGGGTGCCGAAGCCCTAGCCCCCGTGGGCCCATTGGGCATCGAGCGCATGGCCGACGCCCTGGCGTTCAGCCTTGCCGGAGTGAGGCAGATGGGACAAGATGTGCTGCTTGAATACAAGGCAGATACAATAAAAAACCACATGTTTGCAGGTATAGCAGATTTTTGAAAACAAGTAACGAAAACCGCATGTTTACAGGAATAATAGAAGAAATAGCCACCGTGCAGAGCCTTGATTTCGTAGGCTCGCACTACCGCCTCACCGTTGCCGCCAGCACGGTGCTCGAAAACCTGCGCATGGGCGACAGCATAGCCACCAATGGCGTGTGCCTTACCGTGGCCCGGTTCGATGCTGCCGGCTTTGCTGCCGACGTGATGCCCGAAACCCTCCGCCGCACCAATCTGGGCTCGCTCCGCAAAGGCGATAAGGTAAACCTCGAACGCGCCCTGGCCGTTGGCGACCGATTGGGCGGACACATCGTTTCGGGCCATATCGATGGCACCGGCACCATCGTAGCCAAGCATGCCGAAGGCGATGCCGTGGTGGTGGGCATTGCCGCCGAAGCCGACATCCTCGGCCTCATCGTGGCCAAAGGCTCCATAGCCATCGACGGCATTTCGCTTACCGTGGTAGCGGTAGAGCCGAGCCATTTCACCGTGTCGCTGGTGGGCCACACCCAGCACCACGCCACCCTGGCCTACAAGCGGGTGGGCGACAGGGTAAACCTCGAGAACGACATCCTGGCCAAATATGTGCGCAAATTCGTCGGCACCGACACCCCCGCGCACTCTTTATTAGACTTATTATAATTACCATGAATACTATTGAAGAAGCTTTGCAAGCCTTGCGTGAAGGCAAAAACATTATTGTGGTTGACGACCCCGATCGCGAAAACGAGGGCGACCTGATTTGCGCGGCGCAATTCGCCACCCAGCAGAATGTCAACTTTATGGCCACCTACGGCAAAGGGCTCATCTGCATGCCCATGACCCGCGAACTGGCGCAGCAGCTCAAGCTCAACCAGATGGTGGCCGAAAACACCGACAACCATTCGACGGCTTTCACCGTTTCGATCGACCATGTGGACACCACCACGGGCATTTCGGCCCAGGAGCGTTCCGTCACCGCCATGAAGGTGGTGGAGGAAGGCGCCCGCCCCGAGCATTTCCGCCGCCCCGGCCACATGTTTCCCCTCGAAGCGCGCCCCGGCGGCGTGCTGAAGCGTGCCGGACATACCGAGGCCACCGTCGACCTCATGCGTCTGGCAGGCCTCAAGCCCTGCGGACTGTGCTGCGAGATTATGCGCGAAGACGGCACCATGATGCGCACCACCGAGCTCCTGGCCTTTGCCCGGCAGCACCAGCTGGTGATCACCTCCATTGCCGACCTCATCAAATACCGCCGCCGCACCGAGCGCCTGGTAGAGCGCGTCAGCGACAGCCTGCTACCCACCCAGTACGGCTCTTTCCGCGCCTTGGGCTATGTCGACAGCATTACCGGCGACCACCATGTGGCGCTGGTCAAAGGCGACCTCTCCGGCACCGAGCCCGTGCTCTGCCGCGTGCATTCCGAATGCCTCACCGGCGATGCCCTGGGATCGCTGCGCTGTGACTGCGGCGACCAGCTCCACGAGGCCATGCGCCGCATCGAGGCCCAGGGGCGCGGCGTGCTCCTCTACCTACGGCAGGAAGGGCGCGGCATAGGCCTCATCAACAAGCTCAAGGCCTACAAGCTGCAGGACGAGGGCATGGACACCGTGGAGGCCAACCTGGCCCTGGGCTTTGCTGCCGACCTGCGCGACTATGGCACCGGCGCCGCCATCCTGTCCGACCTCGGGGTTAGCAACATCGTGGTCATGACCAACAACCCCACCAAGATTTCGGGCCTTGCCGGCTACGATATCACCATTGTCGACCGCCAGCCCATCGAGATGAACTGCAACGAGCAGGACGCCTTCTACCTTTACACCAAGTACAAGAAAATGGGCCACCTGCTCCACGTGAAAGACATGCAGAAATAACATTCCCGCTGCCATGAAAACGAGCCTCGGCATTGCCGTTGTGCCTGCTCAGGCGCGCAACACTTTCGCCCCACCCGCCGCATTTTGCTCAATCGGCTTCGATGTGCCGACTATGGCGCTGCGCCACGGGTTCGAATGAGGTGTATTCATGCTTCGCCGGTGGGTCTTCGGTGGGTCGTCCATTCTTCGTTCTACAATCGAAGCAGCATACATTCAGGGGATTTTTCACTCCTTGGCAGCATCAAAAAAGTATAACAATAAAACACTATCATCAATATGCGTACTATTGAAGGAAACCTTTTGGCCGAAAATCAAAAGATAGCCATTGTGGCCGGCCGTTTTAACGAGATTATTACCAACAAGCTGATCGGCGGCGCCGTGGATGCTTTCAAGCGTCATGGCGGCAACGACAACAACCTCACCCTGGCCTGGGTGCCCGGTTCGTTTGAGATTCCCATCGTGGCCAAACGCATGGCCGAGAGCGGCAACTACGATGCCGTGGTGTGCCTTGGCGCCGTCATCCGTGGAGCCACCGCCCATTTCGACATGGTGGCCAACGAAGCCACCAAGGGCATCGCCCAAGTGGGGCTCCAAACCGGAGTGCCCATCATCTTCGGCGTGCTTACCACCGACACCATCGAGCAGGCCGTTGAGCGTGCCGGCTGCAAGGCAGGCAACAAAGGCTTCGAAGCCGTCACCACCGCCATCGAAATGGTGAATCTGCTGCGCCAGCTGTAATCGGCTCGCCGCCCGCAAAGACAAGAATTAAGGAACATATTTATTCAAGCCCCCCCGATGCCGCACCCATTTTGCGACAAAGGGGGTGCTTTATGTCGACTGCTAAGTGGTCTTCAATCGCAGGCCACCGCCCCTCGGCCTTGCGGGAGAAGGCGTGAAGAAAAGTGGCAGAAAAGCGTTAAAAAGGGATTTCTGTTCGGGCAGAGATAAGGGATTTCCCTTTAAAACAAGGCTTTTTGGAGTAAATGAGGGAGTCGTAACGAATCAGGGCTGCCGTGCGAGTTTAAATCACTTTAGCTTTTCTGTCGCTTTTTTAGCCTTCGGTCGCACAGCCTTGATTTTCTTTTTTAGGACCATTTTGCTATTCCAAGACTTGGGAAGTCTTGGGCAAAATGCTCGAAGCCTCACTGGGGCTTCTCGTCTTCAAGAGAAAGAAATGAAATAGGGTCATAGGGGCAACGCCCCTAATCAGTCACAAAACATCAGCGACAAGAAAAATGAAATGGGGTTTAAGGGGCAACGCCCCTAAAGTGTTGCTTTCAACAAAATATTATCCCTTATTGCTCGTTATATATATTATGAGTCAATTAAAAGCTACACTTTTCGACCTCGACGGTACGCTTTTCGATACCGAGGGACAGTATTCTCAGATTTGGGAGAAGCTGGGACTGCGCTATCATCCCGAAATTCCCGATTTTGCCGTGCGCATCAAGGGCAACACCCTCAATAGGATTATGGATAATTATTTCCCCGACCCATCGATTAGGTCGCAGGTGATTGAGGAGCTGTATGCCCATGAGGCTCAGATGACTTACCGTTTCTTTCCCGGGGCTGTGGAACTGCTAGGCAATCTGCGCAACAACGGCATCAAGGTGGCGGTGGTGACCAGCTCCAACCGCATTAAGATGGCCAAGGTGATACGCAAGATGCCCGATTTCGAAAGCTATTTCGACCATGTGTTTACTGCCGAAGATTTCGCCCAGTCGAAACCCCACCCCGACTGCTACCTGAGGGCTGCCGCCTTTTTCGGCGCGGAGCCGCAGGAGTGCATGGTGTTTGAGGATGCCCTCAGCGGCATTAGGGCAGGCATGGCCGCCGGCATGTACACCATAGGCATCACCAATACCCTGCCTCGCGAAGTAATCGAACCCGAATGCAGCATGGTTCTCGACTCGCTCTTAAACATTTCCGCCTCCTCCCTCATTGCCCTATTTCCACAGAACAGATAGCAATCAGGAGTCGTAGCGACCACGCTTTTCTAGTTCATATTTAATATAGGGAAATATTAAGGTAACATCTAAAAATTCAACGTTTTGAAAGAGATAATAAGAAATCCACTTTTCTATGATTTTGGACTTCTTTTGGCATCTTGCTGTTTATCACTCAGTCACGTAGCCCGCTACGTTCCTTCGTT
>JAGHRY010000063.1 GCA_018066145.1 Candidatus Colimorpha merdihippi
TTTTGCAGCAACGATTCCTCAGGCATTACATTCCACCATCCATGGATGCCCGCACACTCAACCAACTGGGGTATAATCTAGGGTTGACTACAACCTTACACAACGTCTGCGAAAAACATATCATACAAGGTGCAGGCTGTATCTTCTTTCAATTATATCTATAAGATATAATTGTATTGAATGAATGATTTCAGCGCATTGATCCGTTTAAAAAAAACTCATTCAATCAATCGAACGGGGCGGACCGCCATTTTTGTACTCACCAAACCTCAACCCGCACCCCGAATAAAGAGGCCTGTAGATCGACCCAAACCTGCAGAACAAGAAGCAACTCAGGAGTAGCTGAGGAGTGGATCCGTTGTTTCTCCGTTCTAGAGCGGACAAACGACGGACTAAGGGCGGAGGCACTCCGGCTTCACTTCTTAGCATGTGCCAGCCATTAGAAATAGCACACCTAACATGAAGCCCGGCCCACCAATCACCTTATAGCTGAGCCGAATATGAAATAACAGCGGAGGCCACCTAGTGGGTGGCCTCCGCTTGTAGATATCATGAATACCAAGAGGTTATCGTACGATGTCCATCTCAGCAATCAGGTTTTGTGCATTGGCGTAACGATCGATAACGAAAAGCATATAGCGGGTATCGAGGCAGATGCAACGCTGCAAGTTCTCTTCAAAATCGATATCGCCGGACATAGATTCGCCATTGCCGTCGAAGGCCAGACCAATGAGGTTGCCATAGGCATCCATTACGGGCGAACCGCTGTTGCCGCCGGTAATATCGTTGGTGGTGATGAAGCAGGTGGGAAGATTGCCGTCAGCATCAACATAGCCGCCAAAATCGCGGGCTGCATAAAGCTCTTTAAGGCGTTCGGGCACAGTGAACTCAGTGCTACCGGGCACCTCTTTCTGCATAACGCCGTCGAGGGTGGTATAGTGGTGATAGGTAACGCCATCGCGAGGATCGTAGTTCTTAACATTACCATAGGTGAGGCGAATGCTGCTATTGGCATCGGGAGCCATCAGGCGGCGACCAGAGTTGATTTGGAGAAGGCCATCCACAAAATCGCGCTCGCCTTTACGCAGGCTCTCGCGGCTCTCCTTGGTGATGGTGCTATTGATTTGACGGCCACGAGCCAAGATTTCGGTGCCGTATTTGTACAGTTCGTCACGTTCGAGCACCTTCAGATTAGGATCTTTGAGGAACTTGTTGAATTTATCCTGGTTGGACATGAAGGACTGATTGAACAGATAATTAACCAGTGCAGTAAAATCGCCACGGTATTTTCTATCAGCGTTTTTGAGGCATTCGGGCACATAGTTGACATTGATATGACGATAGGTATACTCCATCATAGCAGCCATAACGGCTTTTTCGACATTTTCGTCATAGTCCTTGTAGAACTTAGCTGCTTCCTCCTTCAGTTCAGCAAGCATTTGGTCGCGCTTGTCGAGATTCTGTTCTGCAAGCATAGCCTTGATGCTTTCGCCAAACTCAATTGCCTGACCAAGCATTTCAGGGCCGGAAAGGAGGCCCTCTTCATAATAAAGGATAGCCTCATGGACTTCGCGACGGTCGGCATAAGCCTGCTTGATAGCGGGTAAAGCCTGACGGTATTTAGGATCTTTATCGAGAGCCCAATCGTAATATTCGTCCTCGATATCCTGTTTCACGGCCATGGTATTGAGTTTTTTGAGCGCAATATTCTGCTCGTTGCTGTATTTCCAATAATTCGAGCAATGAGCATATTTGGTAGCGTACTTGATGCGGATGGCGGGGTCGGAAGCCATTTGCTCGCGAAGGATGTTGATTTTCACGGTGCGGACATCATAGCGAATGGGGTTATCCACATCCATGGTTTCTTTAAGGCCATAGGAAGAGACAAAGCGGTTGGTAGTGCCGGGGAAACCCATCACCATAGCGAAATCGCCCGACTTGAGCTGGCGAGCGCTAACGGGGAGGTGGTGCTTGGGTTTCAGGGGGATGTTTTCTTTGGCGTAAGCAGCAGGCTTGCCGTCGGGAGCGGTGTAGATGCGGAACATAGAGAAGTCGCAAGTATGGCGGGGCCAAGCCCAGTTGTCGGTATCGCCACCAAACTTACCCATGGCTGAAGGAGGAGCGCCCACCAGGCGTACATCCTTATAGATGCAATAAACAAACAGAAAGTATTGATTGCCATTGAACATCGACTGAACAACACCCTCATAGTCGGTACCCTCTGTAGCTTCACGAATAATGCGAATACCCACATTGCTAACAGCCTTACTGCGGTCAGACTCACTCATATCATCACTGAGGCATTCCAGCACACGGTCGGTGACATCTTCCATACGCACAAGAATAGAAGCGGTCATGCCAGGATTGGGCAGTTCCTGAGCCATGGTATAGGCCCAGAATCCGTCGCGGAGATAGTCGTGCTCAACTGTAGAATGTTCCTGAATCTTACCAAATCCGCAATGGTGGTTGGTAGTCATTAAGCCTTTATTGCTAATGATTTCGCCAGTACAGAAATGGCTGAATGGATGGCCTTCTTCGCCAAGGCCAACGATAGCGTCTTTGAGGCAGCCCTGGTTGATGCTGTAAATGTCCTGAGGAGTAAGTTTGAAACCGGCTTTCTGCATATCGGGATAATTCTTGCCGATAAGCGAAAGGAGCCACATGCCCTCATCAGCCCAGCTAGCAGCAGGTGCCAAAACAAGAAGTGCGAGAGTCAGGGAAAGGATGATTCTTTTCATGCTATTATATTATTTAAGTTTTATTATTATTATACAATTTTGGAACTGCAAAAGTACGATTTTTTTTTTACATATCGAAAAAAAGATTTGCCGGCCACTGATTCACACACATTTATTCGACACCATAGAAGAAGAATGACAATTGTTTTGCTGTATTTTCATGAGTCGATAGTCAAATAATGTTATCTGGCCGACACAATTGGCCAGCGCTAATGGGCGGTGGCCGAATAGGCTTATTGATGAACCTAAAACGGACTGCCTGTTCATCAAATCGCGATACTGCAAAAGAGCATCCTTACCACGATTGGCCTCGGCATTTATAAACCTGACTCAGTTAATAACCCTTTGGGTTTTCAACACAGGCTTGTCGAAAAGTGCCGAACTAATTGTATTTAATTGGGTTAAGGTTTTCAACACAGGCTTGTCGATAACCTATCGGATTCTTATTCCCAAATCTTGCCCCGAAATGTTAAATTTTGGGTCCATGAACGACCATTTTTAGTAAAAAAAATGATTGGCGATGAAACCTATTATCGGGTTTTGCGTATAAGAAAACAGAAAAAAATGGGAAAATTTGACTTTTTTTGGAAAAAAATGGCAATAATTGGAAATTTTGTCGTATCTTTACATTCTGAAAAAAAATATATATAAATGGCTTTAATACTTGGTACTGAATACTGTAAGATGGATTCGAGCGGTCGATTCAAGCTTCCAAATGCTTTAAAAAAGCAGTTGGAGACTACGGATTGCCGTTTTGTAGTTCGTCATGGATTCACAAACGAGTGTTTAGAGCTGTGGACGTATGACAGTTTCCAGAATGAGGTTGCACGACTCCGAAAAGAGTTAAATCCTTACCGCATCCAAGACCAACAAATCCTTCGCCAGCTGACCCGTGCGAACATCATCGAAATGGACAACAGCGACCGACTGATGATCCCGCCCGAGCGCAAATCGCTGCTGGGAGATGCGAAGGAATTAGTTCTGCAAAGCACCGGCGAATGCATCGAAATCTGGGAACGAAACGCCTACGATAAGATGAACAACGAGATTATCGACCTTGCGTCGATTGTCGACAACAGACTAGGAGCAAAGCATGAACTATCATCTACCAGTGATGCTGAATGAATGCATCGAAGGACTGTCCATTCGACCTGATGGAACTTACGTGGACGTCACCTTTGGCGGTGGCGGACACTCTCGTGCCATTATGGAGCATCTGGGCGAAGACGGCCGACTAGTGGGGTTCGACCAGGATGCCGATGCGCTCAGCAATGCTTTGGACGACAGCCGATTCACCCTCATCCATGAAAACTTCAGATACATGAAGAGCTACCTTCGCCTGCATGGCGTGCGAAGTGTCGACGGCATTTTGGCCGATTTGGGTGTTTCCAGCCATCAATTCGATGTTGCCGATCGCGGTTTTTCCACTCGCCTTGACGGCGAACTAGACCTTCGAATGGATCGCCGACAGGAGCTAACAGCCAAAGACTTAGTGAACAGCATGGACGAGAAGGAATTGAGCCGACTGCTTCGCCTCTATGGCGAACTGCCCAACGCCTACCCCATGGCAAAAGCCATCGTTCGAGCCCGCTCCGAAAAACCTATTGAAACCACCTTCGACCTGCGAGAAGCCGTAAATAGGCAGCTCCCCCGTGGTGCCGAGAACAAATACCTGGCCATGCTTTTCCAGGCCTTGCGAATCGAAGTAAACGGCGAACTGGAAGCCCTGCAAGCGATGCTGAAACAAGCCGTTGAAATATTGAAACCAGGAGGAAGACTGGTCGTTATGTCATACCACTCATTGGAAGACCGACTGGTGAAAAACTTCTTTAAGACAGGCAATTTCGAAGGCAACCTCGAAAAAGACTTCTACGGCAACCCCATTGTGCCGCTCAAACTGGTAACCCGCAAAGCAGTAACTGCTAGCGAAATAGAACTGCAACAGAACAATCGAGCCCGCAGCGCAAAACTGCGTGTGGCCGAAAAAATATAATAAACACATGACTGAAAGCAACAACATGGAACAAAACAGCGCTCAGCCGCCACAAGAAGAGAAATCACCCAAAAAGAAGAACTGGGTATCGAAGATTGTGGGAGGCGACCTGCTGCAAAGCCGATTCGTCCTACGGCAAAAATGGATGATCTTGATGCTGATGCTGTTCGGCCTAGTGCTGGTATACAATAGGTATCAAGTAGAAACGCTGACTAAAGCCAAGGAAGATGCTCAAGCCAGAATCAATTATCTTCGCGAAAACCGCATCGAACTACAAAAGAGATACCAAGAGACAATCAAAATCTCAAAAATTGCAGAGATGTTGGATAGCACCGGAGTAGGAATTACAGCCGGCCCTCCATATGAGATTTGAACTACAGCTTTGCACAACAATTAAAAAGATAGAATTTTAACAGACAAGAACAAACCACTTCAACGATAGCAAAACAACTCACATCTAGTAATCAACACGGATTATGGCCCTGGACGAGAAACAACAAAATAGAACGATCTTTTTCAAGATGCTGCTAGTTTGGCTGCCCCTGGTATTCATTGGAGGCGGCGCCATGCTGTATGCAACACTGAAGACCCAACTGAAGGAGGGTGAAATGTGGCGCGAAAAGGCAAAGCGTCGCGAAGAAACCCGCCGCATTGAGCCTGCCCGCCGAGGAACCATCTTCTCGTCCGATGGGAAAGTGCTTGCCACCACGGTCCCGGTATGCGACCTATGTCTTGATTTAGGGCGCTGGACCAAGACCGATGCTAAAGGCAAGGTAATCACGAAAAACGGTGTGCCGGAAACAGAAAGCTGCATCACAGACACTGCTGCATTCTTCCAAAGCCTTCCCCAAGTATGCAAAATCCTCCACGAACAATTCCCGCAAAAGTCTTTGGCCTACTATCACGACCGAATTGTAAAAGAATACCAAAAAGAGAAACCGAGCCGATGCCTTTACGTCGAGCGACGAGTTCCCTATTCTCAGTGGGAGGCCATCCGCAAATTGCCCGGCTGGAACAAATGCGTTGTAAGCAGAACTTCTGAAGGCAGCGTAACCAGCTTCATCAGAGCACATATTTACGGCAATCTGGGAGAAAACACCATCGGACTACACTTTAAGACCGAAAAGAAGGAGGGATACACTGGACTAGAAGGATTTTATGATTCCATCCTCAAAGGACAGGATGGCGAATACATCTGCAGACGTCTCACTAAGGGCATCTGGCTTCCCGAGGACCAGGGAACCACCCCGGACGAAGACTCCACAATGACCAAGCGCCGCATCGATGGCAAAAGCATTATTGCCACCATCGACACTCGCTATCAAGATATCGCAGAAAGTTCGCTACGCAAATCCATGAGACAGTATGGCGGGCAAAGCGGTTGTGCCATCTTAATGGAAGTATCTACAGGTTACATACTTGCCTGCAGTAACCTTACCATCGATTCTAACGGCTATCCGTATGAAAAGCTTTGGAGCAACGTGGCTGTAAGCGACAAATATGAGCCTGGCTCCACGTTCAAAACCGTGGCCATGATCTCAATGTTCAACGACTCCAAAATCTCGATTGACACTACCAAAAGAGTGCGTGCCGGAGGACAGAAAACCTATACTGCCACCAGCGGTACTATCAATGACGGCCATGGCGACGCACACGACACAGCCAACCTAGTGGGCGTTTTAGCCAAATCGTCCAATATAGGCATGTGCGAACTGGCTTGGGAATTCTATCGCAAGCGTCGTGACGACTTGAAAACCGGAATCGAAAACATATTCCCTTTCGGCAGAATGAATCCCGATTTGGAAGTAATCGAACCCCGAACTCAGGTAGTAAAGCTAAACTCCGACCGAGATTTCCTGAACCTTAGCTACGGATATTCGGCCACCGTTACCCCGCTGCAGCTCATCACCTTCTACAACGCCATCGCCAATGGAGGCAAGATGGTAAAGCCTCTTTTCTGTCGCGAGATCATAAACGACAACAATCGTTCAAAGATACAACCAGTGGTACTTAATAACCATATCTGCAGCGAAGAAACAGCAAAGCAGATGCGAGAGATGCTCACAAAAGTGGTAGAAACAGGTACCGGCAACAACATACGCAATGCCGTATACGGAATTGCGGGCAAGACGGGTACCACCGAGAAAATTGGCGACAAAAACATCAAGAATTCATCTTTCGTAGGATTCTTCCCTGCCAACGCCCCCCGTTACACTTGCTTGGTGCTGATTGAAGGCACAAGCATTGCTGGCCGTTGGGCAGCAGCTCCAGTTTTCAGACAAATAGCCGACTGCGTGGTTGCTTTCGACAAAGAGCTCGGCAGCATACACCTGCAAGACTCTGGTCGTGCAGCCAACCCTAGAGTAACCAAGAGCGACAACGATCGCCTGGCTATCGCCCATAGGCTACTGGGCATTCCCTACCAGGTAGTCGACACTGTGCAACCTGCTACTGGATGGATATTCTTCGATCCGGAACAGCAATGCTATAAGAACTACTCTATACCCACCAACTTAGTACCCGATTGCACCGGTATGACCATTCGCGACGCCATAAAATTGCTCAGAGGCATGGGATTCAAGGTTCGTTTCAATGGGCAGGGAAAGGTAGTACGGCAAACTCCCAAAGCACGCACCAAAGCCGCTCAAGGGGATTGCATAACACTTGAATTAGGC
>JAGHRY010000142.1 GCA_018066145.1 Candidatus Colimorpha merdihippi
GTTTTTCAAACTGATTGAAATAAAGCGCAACGCATGGTTTCAAAGTCCCTCTTGCCCCATCAAATCATTGGTTGATTACATGGAGGGTAGGGGTATGATGCGCGATGCTCAGATTGAAGCCATCAAAACATATCTATTTCTCAAGATTGGCTGTCAGAACAAGCCACTCTGGCAACTTTTCCACAACGGCATACTTTCATCGCCCAATTCTATTGCCCTCAATGGGGACGAGCGAGAATTGTTTGGCGATAATATCCCTGCCTTGGCCCTGATGCAGTATGCCGCACTGCCCAATAAAAATGGTAAGCCCTTAGCCTCCGAACTGGCCAAAGCTATCAAGTCCAATCCTTCGTGTGTGGATTACGAGAAAGCCTTCCGCGATTTGTTCTATGGGGTAGATTACCCCGACTATCTGTTCAGCCTTCCCATGGGTGCGGGCAAGACCTATTTGATGGCCGCATTCATCTATCTTGACCTGTATTTTGCTCAAAACGAGCCAACCAACCCCATCTTTGCCCACAACTTCATGATTCTGGCACCCTCGGGTCTCAAGTCGTCCATCATCCCATCGCTCAAGAAGATTCAGAACTTCGACCCCTCTTGGGTGCTGCCCGAGCCTGCCGCCTCCAACATTCGCCGAATGATTAAGTTTGAGGTGCTTGACGAGCAGAAAAGTGCCAAGAAGAGCAACCGCATCAAGAACCCCAATGCACAGAAGCTCAATATGCACCTGGCCACCGAGGGCGAAAACCTTATGGGCTTGGTGGCAGTCACCAATGCCGAGAAGGTGATTCTCGACCGCTTAGACAAAGACACCCAGGCGACTCTGCTTAGTAAAGATGAACTCGACAAGATGAAGGTCGCCAACGAGCTGCGACACATCATCGGTCAGATTCCCCACCTAGCCACCTTTGTTGATGAGGTGCACCATGCAGCCGATAGCGAAATCAAACTGCGCCAAGTGGTCACACAATGGGCTGAGTCGCAGAACTTCAACTGTATGCTGGGTTTCTCTGGCACGCCTTATCTGGAGAAAGCCGAGAAGGTGGACATGACCGATACTATCACCATCAGCAATACCGACTTGTCAAACGTAGTGTATCACTATCCGCTCATTGATGGTATTGGCAATTTCCTCAAATATCCCGACATCCGTACTGCCGATGCCGACTCCGACACCATTATCCGCAATGGCTTGACTCACTTCCTCGATAAGTTCAAAGACAAGGTATATCCCGGTGGCCTATGTGCCAAAATGGCCATCTATTGCGGCAAGATCGAGACGCTGGAGGAACGTATATATCCACTTGTCTCTGAAATACTTCAAGCCCATCATATCAACCCAGCCGAGGCTGTGTTGAAATACCACGACGGCAACAAGCAGTACCCTGCCCCTGAAGGAGCCGAAGCTGCCTTTGCCGCACTCGACACCGCCATGTCGCGTATCCGAGTGGTGCTGCTGGTACAGATTGGCAAAGAGGGTTGGGACTGTCGCAGCCTCACAGGGGTTATCCTTTCGCAGCAAGGCGACTGCCCCAAGAATATGGTACTGCAAACCAGCTGCCGATGCCTCCGACAAGTAGAGCGCGGCAAAGCCGAAGAGGCTGTCATCTGGCTCAATAAGTTCAATGCCGACACCCTCAATGCCCAGCTTTCCAAGACGCAGAACACCTCTGTCAAGGAGCTGAACGCCAAGGTGGCCGAAGAGCCTATCCAGATTAGTCGCTACTCTCGCATGGAGGTGCAGAAGGTGCCGCCCATCCAGTTTTATCAACTCAAGGTCACATACAATACGCTTACCACAGAGGAGTCGCCCGACACCCAACGTCGCTTGGAGGAAGACTGCCTGGTTGAGCGTTCCAGCACCTTGGTTTCGGTGCAAGACTTGGAAGGCAATATCACCCAAACCTACGCCATCAATCCCGACCAAGGTGCTTCGGTTACTTTCCGCGAATGGCTCAACACCATCGCCAAAGAGAGCCTGGGAACCCTCCCGCTTTCAAACCTGAAGAAATACGAGATCCCTCTACGATCTCTCTATGATCGTCTCACGGTCCTCCTACCCGACGGTTACCATTACAATGAGCGTTACGACCAAGAACGCGTCCGCTCGCTCGTGCGCCAAGCCTTTGTGCCACGTCGTGACTTCACCACCTGCGAGGAGGTTATAACCACAGATGCCAGTCTTCTTCAAATAGAAAAACTCACCTCGCCTGTTACCACATATCTCGGCGACACCCGCTATCATCCCGACGAGGCCACAGTGCAACGCATATTGGAGGGTGACAAGCATCAATCTTCCATCACACCCGAGATGCAACAGGCCATTGACATCCTCAAGGCGAATGGGAAGCCCAACCCATGGGATGAGCACCCCGCACGTCGCCATACCTACCACTACCTGCCCTATCGGTTTGATAGCAAATTTGAAAAAGAATATCTTCAAAACGCCTTGTCCTGTATTGATGATCAACCCTTGGAGGTGTATTACAATGGCGACGACACCCTCACCGAGTTCAAGATTGACTGCTTCAAGCATAATGGTCGATACTGGGTGCGTATCGGCAAGTATGTGCCCGACTTCCTCATCCTCAGTCGCAATGCCGAGGGTGGCATCCACAAGGTCATCATCGTAGAAACCAAGGGCGAAGGCTTTGCTGCCAAGTTTGCCGACCGACGCAAGTTCATAGAAACTCAGTTTATCAAGCAGAACAACGAGAAGTTCGGCTACCGCCGTTTCGAGTTCCTGTATATTGAGGACACCCTCAGCCCCGAGAAACGCAAGCAGAAACTTTTCGATGCCATCAACGAATTTTTCAATAATAATCATGAAGGATGAGCCGTATGATATTTTTGTATAGACTAACTCATATTGACAATATTCCTCACATATTGCAGTACGGAATAACGCATAAGGATTCTCCAAATCACAATCCGAATTATCAAAATATTGGAGATATCAGTCTAATTAATGTAAGGTCGGATTATCAAATAAGCATTAAGAATCAATCATACCTTTTGGGGGATTATATTCCCTTCTATTTCGGAAAAAGAATGCCCATGTCGCTTGAAATTCAAACAGGTTATGATGTTAACCGCACATCACCTGAAGATATTGTATATATTGCTGTTACGCTTGATGCAATCGTTGCACTTTCCAAAGACATAATTTTCACTGATGGCCATGCTCGTAATAAGTATACATTGTTCTATGACTATAACGATATAGAAAATATTAATCGTATCATTGACTGGTCTGCTGTTAACGCGCATTATTGGGGTGGCGAAGAAAACTTGGATATTAAGCGAAGAAAACAGGCTGAATTGTTGGTCAAAAGAGACATCCCACCTGCTGCAATTAGTATGTTCGGCTGCTATAACAAAGCTGCAAAAGAACGTTTGATTGATATGGGAATCAATGAAGAAATGATTAAAATAACCTCTGAATCATATTTTTAATAACGCCATGATTGAATATACTATTGGAAATATTTTTGAAAGTGACGCTGAGGCCTTGGTGAACACCGTGAATACTGTTGGCGTAATGGGGAAAGGTGTTGCCTTGCAATTCAAAAAGATGTACCACTATAACTTTAAATCCTATGCAGAAGCTTGCAAACGAGGCGATGTCCAAATAGGAAAGATGTTTGTAGTACGGGACAGCAATTTAATGTCAGAGAAAACCATTGTAAACTTCCCAACTAAGACAGATTGGCGGCTGCCCTCCGAATATGAGTATATTGAAAAAGGACTTGAAGACCTCGTGAACGTAATCAAGACATATCAAATTAAGAGTATTGCTATACCTCCTTTGGGCGCAGGTAATGGTGGACTTCAATGGTGGAAGGTAAAGCAGATGATTAATGATAAGCTTGCCGAGTCGAATGCACGTGTGATTATATATGAACCTTCTCAGCAAGTAAAAGAGCAAATGTCGAAAGAGAGAGTAAAATTAACAGATGCTCGCGCTTTGTTACTCTATGTTCTTTTCGATTTGATCCGTGAAGGAGAATATGTGTCTGAATTTTCTAGCGAAAAGGTTTGTTACTTTCTCCAACGCTTCGGGGCAGAGAAATATTTTCATCTTGAATATCGACCATATTTTTATGGACCTTATTCAAGTAAAGTGAAACGCGTACTATATGCGCTTAATGGAAGCTACGTCATGGGTTACAGTGCAATGGACAAGAAAGCCTTTGAGCCAATATTTCTCATTAAGGATTGTTATAGCGAAATAGTATCATATATTGAGTCTAATAAAGAACTTGCGGGGATTGCAGAAAAAACCATGAATTTCCTTCGTGGCTACTATTCCGATTTTGCTCTCGAATTGTTGTCTAGCATTGACTATCTGTTGCAGTCTGGTCTGGCTTCTGACCGCCAGTCGGTAATCGATGGCCTCAATAGTTGGAATGACCGCAAGCGCAGCCTTTTCTCTGACACAAGGTATATCGACATCTCCTTGAAACATTTAAGCGAGGCAGGTTTTATTAACCAAGAATAGAGGTAGATTCTATTAAAGAATGTCTTTAACGAATAGTCATGCCACAAATGGAAAAGAAGTTTCATAACCCAATGCCTCAGAACATTGTTCTGTATCAGATGGATAGCACTAATGTCTGTGTTAGTGTCTATTTCCTAAATGAGACTTTTTGGCTGACACAGAAGTCTATGGCAGAGCTGTTTGGGGTACAGGTTCCAGCGATAAGCAAGCACTTGAAGAATATTTTTACTGAAGGCGAACTTATCGAAGAAGTGGTAGTTTCCAAAATGGAAATAACCACTCAGCATGGTGCTATAGAAGATAAAACACAAACACGCGAAGCTACATTTTACAATCTCGATGCCATCATCGCTGTGGGCTATCGTGTCAATTCCAAGCAGGCCACAGCCTTCCGCATCTGGGCCACCCAAACGCTGAAAGAGTATATCATCAAAGGGTTTGTGCTCAACGACGAAATGCTGAAGAATGGCAAGCCCTTCGGCAAGGACTACTTTGATGAGTTGCTGGAGCGCATCCGCGAGATCCGTGCCAGCGAGCGCCGTGCCTACCAGAAGATTGCCGATGTCTTTGAGCAATGCAGCTTCGACTATGATAAGAAGAGCGAGACCACCAAGGCATTCTACTCTTTTGTGCAGAACAAGTTGCATTATGCCGTCACAGGGCAGACTGCCGCCGAGCTTATCTACAGCCGTGCCGACTCCACCCAGCCCACCATGGGGCTGACCACATGGGGAGCCTCGCCAGATGGCAAGATCCTCAAAAGGGATGTCACCGTGGCCAAGAACTATCTGAATGAAAAGGAACTGTCTCGACTCAACCGATTGGTGACCATGTTCATTGACTATGCCGAACTCATGGCCGAAGACAATGTGCTGATGAGTATGCAGGACTGGCTCAAGCAGACAGATGTGTTCCTGAACAACAACCGCCGCGAGGTGCTGGCCGACAAAGGCACAGTCTCCCACGACCAAGCCGTTGCCAAAGCCACCCAAGAATACGAAATCTTCAGAGTAAGACAAGACCAAGAATATGTCTCCGAGTTTGACAAGGAGATGGAGAAATATTTGAAAGGGGATAAATAACAGAATAGAAATAATATGAAATTATCAAAACTATTAATTCAGAATTTTAGAAAATTAAATGATGTTGAAATCATTTGTGACAATACCACCTTCCTTATTGGAGCAAACAATGCAGGGAAAACATCTACTTTGTCCGCATTGGAATACTTACTTACGGATAAGAAAATAGATAGTACATGTCGCTCTCAATATAAAGACGTAGAAACAGGTGAAACAAAGACGGATGAAAGAGAAATAATAATCGAAGGTGAATTTCAAGATGTTCCATTGTCAATAATAAATGTCCGCGGATTTAATAAAGATAGATTGTGTAAATATACAAAAGATGATGGATCTGTTGGTTATAAATTCAACTATAGGGTTCGGTTTGGCTCTGATGGAAAACCTCACCGGGAAATGAAAATGTACACGCAGAAGATGCTATCCCAATATGAATCAGCAAAAACATATCAGGATATCATCAATGCTGGAGCCCCAGAGTTATTATTTAATGGATTGGACTTGTCTCATAAAATATCACTAAAAGACAAAGAAAATATGAGTAACACCATGCCAGAACTTTTTGAGGTTGGATCAAACGAAGATTGGTTTGAAAATCCTGGGGGTATTCCTGGTAATGTGTTATCTGTACTCCCTCGATTCTTAAAAGTCAAGGCTGATGTTTTGATGGAAGAAGTTCAACCAAACAAAGGGACTCTATTTGAGATATTGTCAACATTATTTGAAGATGTCCGAAAAAAATCAAAATACTATGAAGCCACAAAAAATGCTTTAGCTGAATTGCAAAAAGAGATGGATCCAAACAATAACGAAAGTGATTTTGGCCAATTAATGAACGAGCTGAATACTGTTGTTGATTCTGTTTTCCCATCATCCTCTATAAATGTGACAACAGACTTAACAAGTGCTGATTCTTTGAAACCTCAATTTAGTGTAGAACTCTGTAGTAATGTCGAGACAACTCCAGAATTTCAAGGAACAGGACTTGTTCGTTCCGCTGTTTTTGCGCTACTTCGTTTTAGACAACAGTGGAACGAAAGAAATCGTAATGGCGAAGCAAGAAGTTTGATTATTGGGTTTGAAGAGCCAGAATTATTTCTCCATCCAAATGCTGCAAATAGCATGAGAGATACTATCTATAGTTTGTCTGGTCCAAATTGTCAGATAATATCCACGACCCATTCTCCATATATGATAGATTTATCCAAATCTGATGCTCAAGTATTAAACAGTTATTGCATTAAAGAAAATGACTTTACAAAGATAGTTCCCTTTAATCATTCAGAGGCATTTAAAGCTATTCAAGAGGATGATAAAGCACATGTCAAAATGCTTCAAAAAATAGATGATTATGTGGCTCGAGCATTCTTCGCTCAAAAGGTTATTATTGTAGAAGGTGACACCGAACGCATTGTTTTTAAGAAAACAATTGAAGTTATGCCAGAGGAAGTTCGGAAAGCAATTAATGATAAATATCAGATAATTAAAGCAGGCGGGAAGGCTGTCATTATTTCTTTTGCGAAATACTTAAGGGCTATGAATATGAATATCTTCGTCGTTCATGATGAAGATGCTAACACTCCTGGTGCGGTCAAGATGAATACTCCTATTTGGGAAGCTTTGGATAACGATTCCTCAATACGTTTGATGATGCATAATTGCATAGAAGATGAGTTATGCTATCCTATTCCTACTTCAGATAAGCCATACCACGCATATCAAAATGTACATTGCTGGAATTCGTGGGATGATGTTCCCAATAATTGGAAAGAAAAAATGAAGATTGTGTTTTCGGAATTTGCATCTGAACTATAATTGTAATTACTATGGCAATAAAATATATACCTTATTTTCCGAACACTTTGGAGGGGCAGGCGATACTGGACAATTTTGTGCGGACTCGCAGGATGCTGTCTTATAGAGATAATAATATGGTGGTGGAGCATGTGCTGAGGGGGATGCCGCTGTATGAGGTGGAGGATGTGGAACGTGTGGGCGAGAATCCCGATGGCAATATCTTGATGCGGGGCGAATGTCTCTCGGCTTGTGCCTATTTGAAGGAGAAAGGTGTCACAGTGGATTTGGTGTATATCGATCCGCCTTTTGCTTCGGGGGCTGACTATGCCAAGAAGGTGTATGTGCGCCGCAACCCCAAGGTGGCCGAGGCCATTTCCCAAGCCGAGTCGGAGTTGGATGTGGAAGAGATGAAATCCTTTGAGGAGAAGATGTATGGCGATGTGTGGGACAAGGAACGCTACCTCAACTGGATGTACGAAAACCTGATGGCTATCAAGAGCGTAATGAGCGACAATGCCAGCATTTATGTGCATCTGGATTACCATATCGGCCATTATGTGAAGATTCTGATGGATGAGATTTTCGGTGAGGATAATTTTAGGAATGAGATTGTATGGAAGAGGGCAACAGCACATGCTGATGCCGAGTTTTATGGTAATAATTTCGACTGCATTTATTTCTATACGAAAGACCAAAATAGTTATACTTACAATACCGTTTATCAGAATTATGATGACAATTATCTTTCCCGATTTACACAAATGGATCCTGATGGACGTAAATGGGATAGTGGTAATTTGACAGCAAAAGGTCTACAAGGTGGTGGCTACGATTATGAATATAAAGGTTTCCGTTCTCTGTGGAGAATGCCACGGGAGACAATGGAAAGATTAGACAGAGAAGGTCGTTTGCATTTTACCAAAAGTGGCGGTATTCGTTCTAAAGTGTATCTAGATGAACTCCCTGGAATGCCAGCACAATCTTTGTGGACTGATGTCAATCCCGTAAATTCTCAGGCTCAAGAACGTGTTGACTACGCTACCCAAAAGCCCGAAGCACTTTTGGAACGCATTATCAAAGCCAGTAGCAATGAGGGAATGGTGGTGGCAGACTTCTTTGGCGGTAGCGGCGTGACGGCTGCTGTGGCTCACAAGTTGGGTCGCCGCTTTATCCACAACGATATTGGCATCAATAGCATTCAGACTACCCGCGACCGACTGCTGACCGCAGGAGCCAGTTTCGACATCAAGGAGGTGAAGGACGGTGTGTCGCTCTACCGCAATCCCATCCAGACGATGGAGAAACTGAAAAGCCTTATCCTGGGTCTGCGCAACGAAGACAAACTCGACTAGTTCTGGGAGGGTAGCATCCACGACAGCCGCCATGGCATGATGCCTGTGTATCTGCCCAACTTGATGGATGGCACCACCCGACTGCTGGACCGTCCGCTGATGAACCGCATTCTGCATGAGGCCATGCCTGACTTGCCCACCGACGTGAAAAGGGTGGTGGTGTATTATATCGACATCACCGACAAGCAGGATATCGAGGCCTTTATCCGCGAGAACAACGATGCTTCATTGGCCGAAGTGGAACTGCGCGACTTGAAGCAGGTGCTGGACCATGTGGTGGTGGAAGACGAGGTGGATTATACTTTGCAACAGTCCACCGAAGGATTGCTCCCATGCTGGGAAGTGCGCATCGACAGCTTTCATAGCGACCGCGTGTGCCGCAAGATAGACGAATACAACCACAAGACCGAGGCACAAGCCTTGGCCAAAGGCAAGGCCTCCAGCCTAATCCGCATCAGCGAAGAGGGGTTGGAGACCATAGAATGGCTGTCGGTAGATTGCTCCACAGCCGAGAAGGCTGCCCCCTGGCACAGCGATGCGGAAATAAAGATAGACCGCCTGGGCTATGTGATAGAGGACGGCAAGAAGACCACTAAATTCTGGGACGGTTGCATCCGCTCCGAAGGCAAGCCCCTCCGCCTTAAAATCCGCAACATCTGCGGCGACGAATCCATTGTAAAATTAGAAGAATTTAGATAAAAAAACACTATCTGAAACGTACAAATTCGAACAAATATGGGACGAATAAGTGGCTATTAAGGCTGTCTTTTTGGTAATCTTTTTGTGGATGTTTTATTGCTTAGTGATTATGGGGCCATGAGGACGGTGACGGATTTGGATAGGCGGACTTCAAGCCAACGCTGTAGTTTGTTGATGTCTTCGGCGGGTAGGGGAGAATTAGTTTTGAGTAATACTATAAATGATGTGATGCTATTATTTGATTCCTTGGTACTAATGGATTTTCCATCAGCTAAAGTTACTTCGGTTACAGAAGGATATTGAGAGCGGATTTCGGCTGCAATTTGAGGATAGTCGACTGCTGTATTTTGCAACTCGTCGAGTTGTTGCTGAAGTTGGCGAATGGTGCTATCTTTGGCTCTGATAATATCTTCGGAACGCTGGTAAAGGTCGGCCATGAATTTGCTGTTGCGCTGACCGCCTAGGGAGCTGGTGTTGAAAGCCACCTGGGTGCGGCGTATGTGGTGTTCTTCGGCCAGCTGGTAAAGCGTCTCGCGGTTTGCCGATCCCAGCTCTTCGTCGGTAAGGAACAACTCAACCGTAGAGGGTTTCGTTTCGTGATTGATGCGGAAGTCGTAAACGAGATCGTTGCCCACGATATGGGTGCTCTTAACGAATGCCGCCACATGACGCTCGAAATTGTTTTGCCGGATGATAGAAATGGCAGAAAACAGGCTGGGAATGATGATGATGGTGATAATGATCCAGATACTGCGAGTGATTCTGCGGCGCTGAGCCTCGTTGTGATAGACGGCATTCTCGAAGCCCAAATACTTTACTCCAATAAAGGCGGCAAGGGCGATGAAGGTACTGTTGATGAAGAACAGATATAATGCTCCAAGCGCATAGTGGACATTGAGTTGCGATATGCCAAAGCCGATGGTGCAAAGCGGGGGCATTAAGGCTGTGGCAATGGCCACACCGGAAATGACGGTTCCACGCTCCTTGCGACTGGTTTCAAAAATGCCTGCCAAACCGCCGAAAAAGGCGATAAGAACGTCGTATATGGTTGGGTTTGTGCGAGCTAATAGCTCGGTTGGGTTTTCCAATTTGAGCGGGGTAAGAACAAAGTAGATGGACGAAGCGGCAATGGATATTCCCACCATGATGACGAGATTCTTAAGTGCGTGACGGAACAGTTTCATGTCGTTGGTACCCAGGGCGAGACCGATGCCAACGATGGGCCCCATGAGCGGGGATATGAGCATGGCGCCAATAATCACGGGGATGGAGTTGACGTTGAGGCCGACAGACGCGATGATGATGGCAAAGGCCAAGATGAAAACATTAGGGCCCCGGAAAGGAATGTTTTTGCGAATTCCGGAAGCGGCAGCATGCACATCGAGTTCGTTGGCAAGGCCAACGCGGGGATTGAGGTAGCGGGTCAATCGATTAAAAAAAGTATTCTTCTTGTTCATCATGCTTTAAGTAACGCAGGACCAGAAAGATTATTGCATCCCAAAGGGGATGAATAGGCGGAGTGTTGAAAAAAATATTTTTATAATTCAATTGTTTTTTGTAATTTTGTAGCATGGATACAATCCCTCAAAATACTACAAGACGCAAGGAGAGAATGTCTTATGAACAGGCATTCAATATTAATGGCGGCAATAAGCCCCCTCAGGCTATTGAATTGGAGGAGGCTGTGCTGGGTGCATTGATGCTTGATGCGAATGCTTTGAATACCGCTATTGACCTTGTGCATGAGGAATATTTCTATAAACCCGAGCACAAAACGATTTTTCGCGCCATACGCAAGCTGTTTGAGCAAAACCAGCCTGTAGACCAAATGACGGTGCTGAACCAGCTGCGCCAGACGGGCGAATTGGAGGCTGCCGGAGGCGCTTACCATTTGTCGGAGATTACCAGTCACATTGTAAGCGCTGCCCATATTGAATACTACAGCCGTGTGCTGAGTGAGAAATATATCTCCCGCGAGCTGATTCGCGTGTCGACCGAAACCATCAGCAAGGCATACGACGAAACCACCGATGTGGTGGATTTGCTGGATAAGACCGAAGGCTATCTGATGGATATCAACGACAAGAACTTTAGAACCGACTTCCATCCCATCGGCGACCTGGTGTACGAAGCTCAACAACAGATTGAGGAAGCCATCAATAACGATGGCCAAACCCAAGGTGTTCCGTCCGGTTTTATCGATCTTGACCGCATGACGGCTGGTTTCCAGCCTGGTACGCTGATTATTCTGGCTGCCCGCCCTGCTATGGGTAAAACAGCATTCTCGCTGTCGATGGCTCGCAACATAGCGGTGGACTTTAAGAAGCCAGTGGCATTCTTCTCGCTTGAAATGACGGGCGTAGAATTGGCCATGCGTTTGATTTCGGGCGAAGCCCAGATACCTGGCGACAAGCTGAAAAAAGGCGAGCTTCAACCCTATGAGCGCGTGCAGCTGGAACAGCGCACCCAGGGACTGAACGAAGCCAAAATATTTATTGACGATACCCCCCAGCTGACCATTTACGAACTGCGAGCCAAGTGCCGTAGGTTGAAACAGCATCATGATATTCAGATGGTGTTTATCGACTATCTGCAATTGATGAGCGCCGGTGGCGAAGGCGCGAATCGCAATGGCAACCGCGAGCAGGAAATTAGCACCATCAGCCGTCAGCTGAAGGCCCTTTCGAAAGAATTGAGGATTCCGGTGCTGGCCATGTCGCAGCTGAGTCGTGCCGTGGAAACCCGCGGTGGCACCAAGAAGCCTATGCTGAGCGACTTGCGCGAATCGGGTGCTATCGAGCAGGATGCCGATATCGTAATGTTTATCTATCGTCCGGAATACTATGGTATTGACCAGGATGAAAAGGGCACCACAGCCGGCATGGCCGACATCCTGTTGGCAAAACACCGTAGCGGCGGCGTAGGCGAGGTGCGCCTGCGTTTCGTGGGCAAATATGCACGATTCGAGAATCCTGAATTTTCAACCAATGCCGAATTGGCTAGCAATCTGGCCATGCCCCAGAATGGCAGTTTCGATAGCGGGGGCACTTCGATTATCATAGATTCAAAGATTAATCGCGATTTGGATGGCGGGGCTTTCTCAGGAGGAATGGCACCTAGCGACGAGCCGCCTTTTTAACCGAACAGGCTTTTAAGATTTAAAGAAATAATATCGAATTATATAATTAAACAACAAATATTATGATGGAAAATATCGAAAACCTCACCAAGCAAGATCTCCTGAAGGAGACTATCAAACACATCGATATCAAGAAGTACGATTCTACCGAACTGATTGATGCAATGCGCCAAATGTCGTTCACCAGCCGTGATACCGCACGTGCTGCTGATATCTTGACCATGATGTGCAAGGAAAAAGATTGTACTAACATCCTCACCTTGGCAGGTTCAACCAGTGCTGCAGGTTGCATGCAGGTATACGTTGATATGGTGCGCAATAAGATGATTGATGCCGTGGTTGCTACTGGCGCCAGCATTATTGATATGGACCTTTTCGAAGCACTGGGTTTCAAACACTATGTAGGTACTAAAGAAAACGTTGTTCCCGATACCAAGCTGCGCGAACTCTATATTGACCGTATTTATGATACCTTCATCGATGAAGAAGAACTCCAGGCTTGCGATAACGCTACCTATGAACTCGCCAACATGTTGGAGGCTCGTCCTTACAGCTCGCGCGAGTTTTTGTATGAATTGGGCAAATGGCTGCACAACGGTCGCGGCGTGAAGAAAGACAGTCTGATTCAGACTTGCTATGAATGTGGTGTTCCTATTTTCTGCCCCGCATTCAGCGATAGCAGCGCCGGTTTCGGTATTGGCAAGCATCAGTGGGAGCGTGCCCAGAAGGGTGAGAAATACCTGAGCATCGACTCTGTTTGCGATTTCGTGGAACTTACCCGCATCAAGATGGCCTGCCCCGAAAGCGGTCTGTTTATGGTGGGTGGCGGCACTCCCAAGAATTTTGCTCAAGATACCGTTGTATGCGCTGAAATTCTTGGTTTCGAGGTTCCCATGCACAAGTATGCTATCCAGATTACTGTTGCCGATGTACGCGATGGCGCATGCAGCTCATCCACTCTTCTCGAAGCTGGCAGCTGGGGTAAGGTAAGCGAAGAATTGCAGCAGATGGTATATGCTGAAGGTACCACTGTGATTCCCGCCATCGTAAGCTATGCTTATCACAATGGCAGCTGGAAAGATCGCGAATACAAGAACTGGCAGAAGATTTTCGAAAAATAAAATATAGAATAATATGGAAGAATCCCTCCGCAGACAACTGCGACAGTTGATTCAGAACGAAGTGGTCTTGGCCACGGGCTGTACCGAGCCCGTGGCTGTGGCCCTTTGCGTGGCTAAGGCATGCGAAACCTTGGGCTGCAAACCTGAACATGTTGAGTTGCGACTCAGCAAGAATGTGTATAAGAATGCCATGGGTGTAGGTATCCCCGGCACTGGCATGATTGGACTGCCCATTGCTGTGGCAATAGCTGTTGTGGCAGGAGATTCAACCCGCCAGCTGGAGGTGCTGAATGTGGCCTCCGAACAGGTGGAAGAAGCCAAAAAATGGCTTGCTAACAACGGCGGTAACATTACCATTGGCGTGAAAGATGATTGCGATAAGCTCTATATCGAGTGCGAATGCGCATCCGGGTCGGACAAGGCGAAAGCCATTATCAGCCATCGTCATACCAACTTCATTTATGTTGCCCGCAACAACGATGTCCTTTTGAGTCAGGCTGCTGTAGAAGTGCTGCAAAAAGAAATAGCCAATACCACAGGCGAGGACGAGGCTCAGGCTATGAACAATATAAAACTCACGGCCAGAATGGTATATGAATATGCCACTACAGCCCCGCTGGAAGAAATAGAATTTATTCGCGAGACAGTGAAGTATAACGACGCTGCATCGGAAGAAGGTTTGAAAGGCTATGGCTTACGTTCCGGAAAGATATTGATGGAGAATGCCAACGGCGACTTGGTGCATACTGTTGTTGCCCGCACCGTGGCTGCCAGCGATGCCCGAATGGATGGCTGCACTTTGAGCGTATATAGCAATAGCGGAAGCGGCAATCAAGGCATCTGCTGCACTTTGCCCGTTTACAACTACGGAAAAGAGAAAGGCTGCAGCGACGAGCAGATTACCCGAGCTTTGATATTGAATCATCTGATGTCTATTTTCATCAAGCGCGGAATCGGCCGATTGAGCGCATTATGCGGTATTGTGAATGCCAGCATTGGTGTTGCTTGCGGTATCGTATACCTGCATGGCGGCAGTTTCGAACAGATGGGATACGCCATTAAGAACCTCATCAACACGCTGGCTGGCATGGTTTGCGATGGTGCTAAGCCTAGTTGCGCGTTGAAGATGAGCACCGGAATCTATAGCGCTTTTGTATGTGCCGAATTGGCTTACCACAACAATGTGGTGGATGAGACCGACGGCCTCAGCGAAAGCGATGTGGACCGCTCGATACAGAACCTGGGCCGCTTGGGTCGCGAAGGCATGGACGAGGTGGACGAAATGGTGTTGGACATCATGACTCACAAGGCGTAAGGCCTGTATAACAATGGCATGTTGAAAACTTTTCGAGAGTGACCCATGCTATGTGGATAATTATTGATAATTTTGCAATCGGAAAATAATACCGTTTTGAAATGGAACACAGAAAGGAAGAATTGTACTCGCAGGCTATTCCTGCCGGCAAACGCCGTTACTTTTTCGACGTGAAGGAAACTCGTGGAGGTGACAAATTTATCACTATTACTGAGAGTCGCCGTATTTTTGACAACAATACGGGTGAATTCTATTATGACAAAAACAAGATTTTCCTGTACAAGGAAGATTTTGAAAAATTCCAACAGGGCTTAGCCAACGCATTCTCGTTTATTGAAACCGGAATAGAACCAGCTCCCGTTGTGGTGGAAAACAATTTCCGCGATTTGGATCCGGAACCCCACGACTACCATGCTGAGATGGATGATATCGACTTTAAATTCTAATCTGCACCTGCCATGGGTAAGATAATTTCTGTTGCCAATCAGAAGGGTGGTGTGGGCAAAACCACCACCTCCGTCAACCTAAGCGCATCGTTGGCAGCGATGGAGTATAAGGTACTTCTGGTTGACGCTGACCCTCAAGCCAATGCATCATCAGGATTGGGTATCAATCCCGACGAGTTGGAGAAGAGTGCATATGAATGTTTTTTGGGTCAGGTCGATGTTCATGAATGTGTCATTCAGGCCGATACGCCTAACCTGTATGTGTTGCCTACCCGTATCGATTTGGTAGGGGCCGAAGTGGAACTGGTCAACCAGCAGAATCGTGAATACTATATCAGTCGTGCGTTGGAACCGGTACGTGATGAATATGATTTCATTATTATCGATTGCAGTCCTTCGCTTGGACTGATTACGGTGAATGCTTTAACTGCCAGCGACTCGGTGATAATACCCATTCAAAGCGAATATTTTGCCTTGGAAGGATTGGGCAAGCTGCTGAATACCATACGTATCGTACAAACCCGCTTGAATCCGAAACTTACCATCGAGGGATTGCTGATTACAATGTACGATTCGCGTTTGCGATTGGCTCGGCAAGTGGTGGAGGATGTGCGTTCGCACTTCAAGCGCCTGGTGTTCGATACGCTTGTTTACCGCAATACCAAGTTGGCTGAAGCCCCAAGCTATGGCAAGTCGATTATCATGTACGATGCTACATGTCCCGGAGCTATCAACTATTTGAATCTAGCCTCCGAAATATTAAAACGAAATAAAATCACAAGGAATTAATGGCAAGTAAAAAACCCAATATCCCTGGTCGCGGATTGGATGCTATCTTGGGCAACATCGATGTTGACACCCTGAATGGCAGCGAGTCGGATGTGACTGCATCTATAGGCATGATTCCCATCAGCGAAATTCAGGCCAACCCATTCCAACCCCGTAAGGAGTTTGACGAGACGGCCCTGCAGGAATTGGCACAGTCGATTCGTGAGCAGGGCGTCATTACCCCTATTACTGTTCGTCGTATGCCCGACGGAAAATACCAACTGATTGCAGGTGAGCGTCGTTTCCGTGCATCCCAGTTGGCCGGCCTTACCGAGATGCCCGCGTATATTCGCATTGCTACCGATGGCCAGATGATGGAAATGGCATTGGTTGAAAATATCCAGCGCGAAAATCTGAATGCTATGGAGGTGGCACTTTCTTATAATGCTTTGGTTGAAGAGTGTCGTCTTACTCATGAGCAATTAAGTCAGCGAGTTGGAAAGGATCGTTCGACCATCACCAATTATCTGCGCCTGCTTACATTGCCTTCGGAAACCCAGTTGGCTCTGAGTTCTGGCCAGATTAGCATGGCACATGCCCGCGCATTGATTAATATAGAGAATCCCGAGCAACATTTGGCTATTTTGCACAGCATCGTCAATCGCCATTTGTCGGTACACCAAACCGAACAGTTGGTAAAAGCTACCAAGAACGAGGCCAAACCTAAGGTGGCTCAAAAGAACGATTTGCCTAACACGCATAGTGTAGCCCAATCGCAGATGCGTCAGATGCTTGAATCGGAAGTTGAAATCAAACGTTCGCGTCGCGGCAAAGGCACGATGACGATTCATTTCAACAACGATGAGGATTTCGACCGCATTATGAAATTGCTTCACAGATAGATATGTATAAACGCCTTCTGATTATTGGATTGATGATTGTGATGACATTTGCTTGTCGCGCACAAGAGGAGTTGGTTTCGGTCAACCCTAAAGATGTGACTGTGGTGGCAAGCTCAGGACACAATCCTACGAAGGCGTTGCTGCTGTCGTTAGTTCCCGGTGCAGGCCAAGTGTATAATGGTCAAGCATGGAAGGTGCCTATCTTTTATGCCGCATTAGGTGGGGTAGGATATGTTACCTACAACTATTATTCGCAGATGCAGATGTTTAAGAAAGAATATCTGTCTATTGGATACAATGGTACTTCGACATTGCCAGAGTATGAAGGTTATCCTGGC
>JAGHRY010000283.1 GCA_018066145.1 Candidatus Colimorpha merdihippi
AAATTGATTTCTAATGATTTTAAGGCTTATTTTGAACTGAGGTCATGAGCTCCTTAATAATTGAATCAAATAATGCGAATAGCAGATTGCTGTGCAGAGCTGAAGGCCAGCGACCATCGTGGAGCTAGCGAAGGAACGTAGCGGGCTATGTGAAGGAACGTCCAGTGGACTTTACGATAGCGAAGCGGAGAACAAAAAGATAAACAGCAAGATGCCAAAAAAAGTCCAAAATCATAGAAAAGTGGATTTCTTATTATCTCTTTCAAAACGTTGAATTTTTAGATGTTACCTTTACTAAAAAATGGGTGTAAATGGTGGGGAGTGAGGAATGAGGAATAAGGAGTGAATGGTGGTCGGTGATGGGAGGCTGCCGCACCTCCAGGTCACTGATCACCATTCACTGATGAAAGATTGCAACAAAAATCAAATCAACCGGAACAGGTTGTTATTTAGAGAACATGATTTTTTCGCTGTTGAACATTTTGGCGAGGGCTATTACAGCACCAATGGTGTAGATGATGTTGGCCGAGATGGTGATGATTAGGGGTAGCAGCTCTACCTTGAAGGAGAAGACCGAGGCCATGCATTGAGCGCTGTTGTAGACAGGAATGAGATAGAGCAAAGGCGATGAGGGCGAACCGATCATGGGGGTGAGGGCGGCCAGCATGATGAAGAGCATGAGGGGCGTGATCATGGTGCCGGCCGACTTTACATCCTTGGCCCAGGCAGAGAAGATGCTGATGGCCGAAATGATGATGAGCACGGTGCTGACGATGAGGAGGAAAATGAGTGCAAAGTGGGATGTTTGGTAGGGGAGGGCAAGGTTGAGCTGGTCGGCTTCTTCGGCGCCAATATTCAACATTTTGGGGAGCGAAAGAATGATGCCGAGGAAGCTGGAAAGGCCGCTGAGGAGAGCAAAGCAGGAGAGGCTGATGATTTTGCCCAGGGCCAGCTCGCTGCGCTTCATGGGGGTGACGAGCAGGGTGGCAATGGTGCCGCGCTCTTTTTCGCCGGCAATGGCAGTGGGAGCCACAGCCATGCTGCCCGAGAAGAGAAGCATGATGATGAGCATGGGGATTAGGTTGCCGAGGAGGTGGCCAAGCTCGTCTTCATCGGAGGTGCCTAAGTTGGCCTCATATTCGTTGTAAGCGGTGGAACGCACCTCTTGCAGTGAGTCGAGCAGGTGCTCCTCGTCGGCGGTGAGAGGCGAGATGAATTCGGTCTTTTGCTGTTCGTCCTTGGCTATTTTTTCTTGCACTTTGTCGCCCAAGAATGAGCCCATGAGAGTGTATATGACATAGATGAGCAAGCCAGGCATAATGACAGAGGTAAACACCAGAGAGCGGTCGCCAAAGAAACGGGCAAACTCTTTGCGGATGATAGTGCCAACATTGTTTTTCATTCTTGGTCTCCTTTCAGTTCTTTATAGATTTCAAAAAAGCGGTCTTCAAGGTTCTTGCCCTGGCATACGGCCTCCAGGGTGTCGCAATGGGTGAGCTTGCCGTCGATGATGATGCCCACACGGTCGCAAAGACGTTCGACGAGACTGAAGATGTGGGTGGAGAGGATAATGCTTTTGCCCTCGTCCTTGAGCACCTGAAGGAAGTCGGTGACAGTGCGCGCGGTGAGCACATCGAGGCCGTTGGTGGGTTCGTCGAAGATGATGATGTCGGGGTTGTGAACCAGCGAGATGACGATGCTCACCTTCTGCTTCATGCCGGTGGAGAGATTGGCCACCTTGACCTCGGCAAACTTGTCGATGCCGAAACGCTGGAAGAGGGTCTTCTTGCGGGCGGCTGCGGTGGCAGGATCAACGCCGTGGAGGTCGCTGAAGAAGTTGTAGAGATAGTTGGGGGTGAAGAAGTCTTCAAGCTTCAGTTCGCTGGTGAGGAAGCCGATTTTGGAGCGTACCTGCTCGGCTTGCGACACGATGCTGCAGCCGTCTACCCAGGCGTTGCCCTGATCGGGTTTGATAAGGGTGGCAAGCATGCGCAGGGTGGTGGTTTTGCCGGCACCGTTGGGACCAAGGAGGCCGAAGATTTCGCCACGATAGGCGGTAAGAGAAAGATTGTCGACAGCCACCTTGTGAGAGGAATGGGTGTGCTCGATCTTTTGTTGTTTTTTAGAAAGGGTGAAGGTTTTGCTGATGCCTTCGACTCTTAGGATTTCTTCCATATTGTTGATTTGTTTAATTGCTTGGTTGTTTAGGGGTTGGGTTGTTGGATTTGGGACGATAAGTAAGGGCGATAATGATGTTGAGCGTTAGCATTACAGCGAAACCGGCCAGCCCGGTGAAGCCGCACAAGAGTTCGTCGAAACCGGAGAGCAACACCACGGCCAAGCCTGCGGTGGCATTTATTGCGCCATGGGCGATGGCGGCCGCGATTACCGAGCCTGAGCGCTCGCGCAGATACATGAGTATGGGCGAGACCAGCACACACATGCCCACCATCATAAAGATGCCCAAGACGGGGTGGCTGGGGTAGTTGTGTCCCATTAGGATGAGGGGGGCATGCCAAAAGCCCCAGATGATGCCGATGAGAATGGATTTTTTCCAGAAGCCCAGGGTATGGAGTTCATGAGCAAGGAATCCGCGCCATGCCACCTCTTCGCCAAAAGCAAAGAGGCAATTGATGGTGATGCTGGCCATGAGTGCGCTGAGTAAGGAGATGCCAATCACTGCCCAAGGACTAATGGAGAGACCTTTTTCGGCAAAGGATTCGATGCTTAGGTTCATGAGGTCGGTGTGCAGGCTGAAATCGACTCCCGGCATCAGTGACGAAGCCAGCACGACAACGAAGCTCAAAAGGGGCATGCCCAACCACGCGACAAACCACCAACGATTGATTTTGAACTTGATGCCGCAGCCGGCAAAAGGTTTGTCTTTGGAGAGGAGTGAGGTGATCCATACAGATAGGAGCGGAATGAACATGTAGGCGCTGGCGAAGAGGCTTCCGATGGGAGAATCGTATTGCAGTCCGGAGAAATAGAAGCCGGCAGCTGCCGCAATGCTGATGGCAAAGCAAAGGAGGGTGAAGATGATGGTCTTTTTCATTGTCGGTTATTGATTGCTTTCGTTGATGTTTTTGTTGTCTTTATAGATGCGAATGTGAGTCCAAATGATTAAAGCTATTAAGATAGGAATGGCGATTATGGATGCGATGCCTGCCACCATCCAATAAAGCGACTCGTGCGCGAGATTGTCCATCAGATTGCCACCAAAGAGTTGGGAGAACCACAGTGTTAAGCATCCAAAGAGGATAAATCGGCGGCCGAAGGGGTCGTTGACGGCTTTGCTTTTCCAACCCCATTTGTGATCTTTCCAGTGGTAGCCGTATTGGCCATTCAGCTGGGGGAAATAATTCACTATAGCGCATGATGCACAGACGATTATTCCGGCTATCAGCTTAGACCATATTTCGATATCGGTACAGTGGGACAGTATCAAGCGAATGAAGCAGTACAGCAGCGTTATCGCCGACAGGGCTGAGAGAACAATAGAAATATTCTTGCGGGTTTCGATATTCATTCTTTTTCTTTCTTTTTGGGAGTGCGCTTTGCTTTCTTGAGTGCCTCGGAGAGAATCCACTCAATCTGGCCATTGGTACTGCGAAATTCGTCAGCAGCCCATTTTTCAATGGCATCGTAGACTTCGGCGTCGACTCTTAGTGCAAAGGATTTTTTCATGGCTATTATCTAACAAAGGTGGATTCTTAACAATGAAATCCACCTAATTCAGATGCGGGTCTAGTACAGGCTTCCGGTGTTGACTACAGGGCTGGCGCTCTCGTCGGCGCAAAGCACCACCAGAAGGTTGCTTACCATGGCGGCTTTGCGTTCTTCGTCCAGCTCAACGATATGGTCTTCACTCAGTTTTTTCAGTGCAAGGTCGACCATGCTTACGGCACCCTCAACAATCTTTTCGCGGGCGGCAATAATGGCATCGGCCTGCTGGCGGCGCAGCATCACGCTGGCAATTTCGGCAGCGTAGGCCAGGTAGTTGATGCGTGCTTCGACCACTTCGATGCCGGCAATGTTCAGGCGGCTGCGCAGCTCGTCTTCCAGTCGGTTGTTGATTTCGTCACTGCCGTTGCGCAGGGTTACTTCGTCGGTGGTGCTGTCCATGTTGTCATAGGCATACAGCCCGGCCACATGGCGCAGGGCGGCATCGCTCTGCACGCTTACAAAACTATCGTAGCCTTTCAGTTCCTGCTTGTTCTCGCCAGTCTGGGTGGCTGGTTTGGCATCGATATCAATGTCGAAACAAGCTTTGTAGGTGTCTTTGATTTTCCATACCAGCACGAGTCCAATCATGATAGGGTTGCCGTTTTTGTCGTTCACCTTGATTGGGGGTACGTCCATGTTGCGGGCGCGCAGCGAAAGGCGTTTCTTGCCAAAGAAAGGGTTCACCCAAAAGAAACCGGTGTCGGTAACGGTGCCGCTGTATTTGCCGAAGAAAGTCATCACACGGCTCTGGTTGGGCTGGATGGTCATAAAACCAACGCAATGAAGAATATAGATGAAAAAGAACAGACATCCGCATATGATGGGCAGGGCTATCCAGCCTGTGGGGTTATCGGCAGTGCCCATGATGGGGAGCGATGCCATTTTGATGATGGCCAATACGAATACTACCAGCATTACGATATTGATGGCCAGATGCAGGAAGCCATTGTTTGCTACGGTCATTTTTCTAGAAAATTCTTTTGTTTCCATAATTGTTATTCTTGTTTTATTGATTTGTTGTGTTATTTGTTTTGATATTGTTTTGATATCATTTTGCAAAGGTACGCACTTTTTTTTATTCGTGCAAAAAAAATTTTTTGTATCTTTGCATCCTAATTCGGCTAATGCGCCGCTATTTATTGACTAATAATATCATACACTTATGAAAAATAATTTGATTATTTTGTTTGCTGCATTGCTATACTTGCTGCCCCAAAGCGCGATTGCACAGTCGGCCGAAGCCGATTCTATCGATGTTTTGCATTACGATCTGACATTGGATATGGGCAGAATGGTCTCGCGGCAGATGTGCGCTACGGCCGAGATTACATTTGTGCTTACCCGTTCGTGCAATGAGGTTACCTTCGACATTATCTGTGATACATTGCGAGGTGTAGCCATCGACGGGCAGGCTGTAGCCGATTATGATTACAGCCAATCGGCCGCATTGGTTCGCATTCCCCTCGTGGGCGGCCAGGCCGGCGACACCCACACGGTTGCCATAGGGTATACCAGCCGCGGCAGCGTGGAGAATTATGGATGGGGCGGATTGCACATGGACAATAATATATATTATACGTTAGGAGTTGCCTTTCAGGTTTACCCCCATAACTTTGGCCGCAGCTGGTTCCCCTGTCGCGACAATTTCTACGATAAAGCCACCTACAGGCTGACCGTGACGTCTAAGCCGGGGTGGAGCTCCATCTGCAGCGGTATGAAGGTGAGCGAAACCGCCCTTGACGATGGGGGAAATACTATTGTATGGGAAGTGAGCGAGCCAACCCCGACGTATCTGGTGTCGGTGTCGTCGGCCAACTGGCACATAATCGAGCGCGACTACCAGGGCGAGTACGGTAGCTATCCTGCCATCATAGGCTTCACCACCCATGATAGCACACAGGTATATGAGGCCTACCGCATACTTGAGGATGTTATACCCATGTATGAGCGCTGTTTCGGTCCATACCGTTGGGGTAGGGTAGGATATATCTCCACTCCCCAGGGGTCGATGGAACATGTGCAGAATATCGGCCTTGTTTCGGTTTGCATGGCCACCACAGAGCAGAAATGCCAGATGACCATGTGCCATGAACTGGGCCATGCGTGGTTCGGCAACCTGCTCACTTGTGCCACCGTGGGCGATATGTGGATTAATGAAGGGGGCGCCTCGTTCTGCGAAGAGGTGGCTGCTGAGGCCGCTTTCGGCAAAGAGGCTGCAGACGATTATTATCAAACCATGCTGCTTCGCGTGCTCCGCTCCGCCCATATTGACGATGGCGGGTACCTCTCCCTCCACGATATGCCCGAGCGCATCACATACGGCACCACCACTTATCAGCAGGGGGCTATGGTATGGCATTCGCTTCGCGGGTATCTGGGCGACTCTGTTTTCTACAGCTGCCTCCAGCGGCTATTCGACCGCTGCGCCTTCGACAACATAGGAGCCGAGGCTTTGCGCGACAGCTTGAGTTTGTATAGCGGCATCGACCTTACCGGATTTTTCGATTTCCATGTATTCCATCCCGGCTTTGTAGACTATTCCGTTGACCAGTTTGCCATTAATGGCAATCAGGCTCAGGTGACTTTGCGGCAGCTGCTTCGCGGCACCACCCACTATGCTTTCGGTAACCGAGTGCCGCTCACATTCTTCTCGGCCGATCGCTCCAGCCGCAAGGATGTGATGATGGCTTTTGACGATAGTGTGGCCACCCAAACCTTCGACCTTCCATTCTCGCCCCGATTCATGTTTGTTGACTACGACCACCAGCTTTCCGATGCCTGCACCGATGATACCATGAATTTTTCGCAGCGAGGCGTTACCGATATGCCTCATAGCTATAGCAAGATTTATATTTCGAAGGTGGCCGAAACGCCAGGGGCCTGGCTGCATGTGGCTCACCATTTTGCCCATCCTACCGGCGACACCATCGAGGGCATCGTCCGCATGGCCGACCGCTATTGGAGCGTACAGGGAAATATACCGGCAGAATGCAATGCCGTGGGTCGCTTCCTGTATAATCAGGGGAGCAACGGCGCCAGTGGTGCCTCCTTTATTGATGAGGGTTTCTACGAACATCGCAATACGCTCGACTCTATTTGCCTGATGTATCGTCCCGATGCAACTCATTCGTGGATGCCTGTTTCGCGTCAGCGCACCTCTGCTAGCACCATTGCCAGCGGCCATTTCACCTATCCCCTTGCTTGTGGCGAATATACCCTTGCTGTAGCCGATCCGGCAATGCCGTTGGGCATTGCCAGCGCAGAGGGTCAGGGCGTAGAACTGACTGTTTACCCCAATCCAGACGTCCATGGCGAATTTACCATTGACCTGGGTGCTTATGACCAAAAATTCAATGTCGAAATTATCGACACCACCGGCAGAAAAGTGCTCCAGAAGAAGTCGTTGCACAGCGGCGATAAGGTGCGCCATAATCTGCCTGCTGGAACATATATTTTGCTAGTTAAAAATAATTTCTTATCTTTGCAGTCGCAAATAATAGTACAATGAAAAAAATTAAATCTGTTTTACTGATAGTTATGCTTTTTGCCGCCACCACTGTGTCGGCTCAGTTTACTCAGGATCGCCCCAATGTTGAATATATGTTCAAGGTTGAGGCTGGTTATCTCCACAATGTAGGCAACTATGGCCAGGCATCCAACAACAGCGGCGGCAACACCAGCCCCGATGCCTCCAACAGCTACAATCTTCGCGACCATGAAGAGGCTTTCGGCCTCAACATCATCAATGGTATCAATATCAGCCAGGACTTCTTCCTTGGCGGCGGTTTGGGCTACAGCTATTGCATGCCCCTTTATCAGGGCAATGAAGGCCTTGAGGCCAGCCACATGGGCCAAGTGTTTGTTGATATGGATTTCCGTCCCGTCGAAGCCGACTGGGCTCCTATGGTGGGCGCACGCTTGGGTGGCAGTTTCCTGATGAACAACAACAACTATGGCACTACCATGAGCCCCTATGTTGAAGTTTACGCCGGATTGAACTGGTTTTACGACCATGCCCTCCAGCAGATGGATCGCAATTATCATGCCTGGTTTGTCGAAGCCGGCATCATTCTCCAGCAGCAAACCATCTTTATCCCCGTCCGCGTGGGCTGGCGTTGGTAGTTCAAGGGGCCTAAGCAGTTTGATATTTTTTCCTCACCGATAAATCATCAACCCTTGGAAAGCACTCGTCAACAGAAAATATCGCGCCTCATCCAGCAGGATTTGGGTGACATCTTCCTGCGTGAGATGAAGCCTGTGCTGGGCAATTCGCTCATCACCGTTACCGGAGTCCGTATTTCGCCGGACCTCTCCATCGCCCGCGTGCATATCAGCATCATGCCCATCGGCGAAATCCCTGCCTATGGCAATCGCCAGGCCGAACCTGCCACTAAACAGGGCATCATCGATGCCATCCTCACCTTTGCACCCGACATCCGCCGCCGTCTCGGCAACCGCGAAGGCAAGCAGTTGCGCATCATCCCCCAGATTGATTACTATCTCGACGACTCGCTTGATTATGTCGAGCGTATCGAAGAATTGCTGAAGAAGTGAATCTGCACCTCTTTATAGCACGTCGATACTTCTTTTCGCGCAAGCAGAAGACAGTTATCAATATCATTTCGTGGATTTCACTCACCGGAATCGCAGTCAGCACCACAGCCCTCATTGTGGTGCTGAGTGTGTATAACGGCATCGGCAATCTCACCCAGGGCCTCTTCAATTCCTTCGATCCTCCATTGTTGGTCCAGCCCGCCAGCGGCAAAACATTCCACACCGCCGATATGCCTATGGCCCAGCTGCGGCAAATAGAGGGTGTGGCTGCGGTGTCTTGCTTGGCCGAGGAAAATGCCTGGATAACCCACCGACACAATCAGGCCATCGTTGCACTCCGTGGTGTCGACCAGCATTATCCCAAGGTTACAGGCCTGGATACCCTACTGTACGAAGGCAACTATACCCTGCAGCTTGGCGAAGCTTACTTCCTCCTGTTCGGAGCCGAGGTGTATTACAATCTTGGCATCCGCGAAGCTGCCAATACTCCCGTGTCGGTGCATATCCCCAAACGGGGCACCTCGATGGGATTCACCATGGACCAAGCGCTCAATACCGGCTATGCCATGCCGGGAGGCAATTTCTATATCCAACAGGATATCGATAACCGATATGTGGTGGCCGACATTGCCTTTGTGCGTCAGCTGATGAATTATTCCGACGACGAATGTACGGCGCTGGCCATCGCCCTTCAGCCCCGTGCCAATGCCGCCAAGGCCAAAGCTGCCGTGCGAGAATGCTTGGGCAGCCAATTCGTAGTAAAAGACCGATTCGAGCAGCAGCCTATATATTATAAGGTATTCCGTAGCGAACGCCTCGGCATCTATCTTATACTTGCCCTCATCGTCCTCATCTCCACCCTCAACTTGGTGGCATCGCTTTCGCTGCTGGTCATGGATAAGCGTCGCGATATTGCCACTTTGCTCAGCCTAGGCCTGCGTCAGCACGACATTCGGCGTATTTTCCGCATCGAAGGCATCCTTATCACCTCCATCGGGGTGGTGGCTGGATTGGTGCTAGGGTTTGTCATCTGCTACCTTCAGCAGCGTTTCGGCCTAGTCAAGATGGGCGACAATTTTGTTGTATCAGCCTTCCCTGTGGCCATGCGCTTGGTGGATTTCGTGCTCACGTTCCTCATGGTTATGCTGCTCAGCACGCTGGCTGTCTTTTTCGCCGTCCGCAAAAAATGATTCCAATTTGACAACTGACGATTGACGTTGCCGCCATCAGATTCTTGGATATTGTTTCATTTGACATGCGTACTGTGTTAATTTCGAAGTAGTTAAGGAGTAACTCCGTTTATTGTCCGTCGAATGTCCGCTGTAGAACGGAGTTACAACGGACCTGCTCCCCAGCTACTCCTGAGGTGCTTTGATTCTCCTTTTTTGCAGCTGTGGGTCCAATGGACGGCTCTTTTCTTGGATTCTTAGGAGACTAGAAAAAAAACTTTTCAACAAAAAAATTAACCGACAATTTTGTCAATCCAAAAAATAGTTGTAATTTTGCATCCTCTTAGCATAGTGGGTCGAAGCCTTGTTGATTACCCGTTCGGGGCTGACACCTAGTGCGTTAAGAGATGGAGGCATGCCGTCCAAAAGTGGCAAAAAAGCCGTTTTTCAGGTTATCCGTCACCCGAAAAACAGCATTTTCCGCAACAATTGGCAGAAAATTTTTTAAACAAATTGAAAAAACATCATCGTTATAAATAAAAAATGGATCAATTAAGTTACAAAACCATCTCCGCCAACAAGAACACCGTCCAGAAGGAATGGGTTCTCGTTGATGCCGAGAATCAGACCGTAGGACGTTTGGCTACCCGCGTTGCCAACATCCTCCGTGGCAAGACCAAACCTTGCTTCACCCCGCACGTCGACTGCGGCGACAACGTTATCATCATCAATGCCGAGAAGATCGTTTTCACCGGTAAGAAAATGACCGACAAGATCTATCAGCGCTACACTGGTTATCCCGGTGGTCAGCGTGAGACCACTCCCGCTAAGGTTCTCGCTTCCCACCCCGAGCGCGTTCTCGAGCACGCTATCCGCGGTATGCTTCCTAAGAATCGCCTGGGCGCTCAGCTCTATCGCAACCTGCACGTTTATGCTGGTTCCGAGCATCCCCACCAGGGTCAGAACCCCAAAGTTATCAATATTAACGACGTTAGATAATTCAGAAAATGGAAGTAATCAATACTATCGGTAGAAGAAAATGTTCCGTTGCCCGCGTCTATATGACCCCCGGCACTGGCAAGGTTATTGTCAACAACAGAGATTATAAAGAGTATTTCCCCACCGGCCCCCTGCAGTACATCGTCAACCAGCCTTTCCAGGTTGCTGATTGCGAGGGTAAATGGGATGTAAAAGCCAACCTCGACGGCGGTGGTATCACCGGTCAGGCTCAGGCACTCCGCATGGCCATCTCCCGCGCTCTTTGCGAGAACAACATCGAGGATCGCCCCGCTCTTAAGAAGGAAGGCTTCCTCATGCGTGACCCCCGTATGGTCGAGCGTAAGAAACCCGGTCAGCCCAAGGCCCGTAAACGCTTCCAGTTCAGCAAACGTTAATCGTTGGAACAGCAAGCATAAGTTTAGAATCCAAATTGTCGAGAGATTCCGTTGGGTTGCCATCTCTGCTGCCTAAGGCTAAAGCAGACAAACCCAGCACTCAGAAAGGACTACCCGGCAATTGGTAAACAAGGAATGTAAACAAAAAAGAAAAACACAATGAACGAGTTAAAATTCGAACAATTATTAGAAGCTGGCTGTCATTTTGGTCACCTCAAGAGAAAATGGAACCCCAAAATGGCCCCCTATATTTTCAAAGAGCACAATGGCATTCATGTAATCGACCTGCAGAAAACCATCGTCAAGGCTGACGAGGCTGCTGCTGCCCTCAAACAGATTGCCAAGAGCGGTAAGAAAGTTCTTTTCGTTGCTACTAAGAAACAGGCTAAAGACGTTGTTGCCGAGATGGCTAAGAGCGTTGATATGCCCTTCGTTACCGAGCGTTGGCCCGGTGGTATGCTCACCAACTTCACCACTATCCGCAAGGCCGTGAAGAAGATGAACAGCCTCGACCAGCTGATGCACGACAAGGATTTCAACAACATCAGCAAGCGTGAGCGCCTCCAGGTGCAGCGTGAGCGTGCAAAGCTCGACAAGAACCTTGGTTCTATCGCCGACCTCAACCGCCTTCCCAGCGCTCTCTTTATCATCGATATCAACAAGGAGCACATTGCTGTTGCTGAGGCTCGCCGCCTGAACATCCCCACTTTCGCTCTCGTTGATACCAACACCAACCCCGATCTTATCGACTTCCCCATCCCCGCTAACGATGATGCTTCCAAGTCGATTGCCGCTATCCTGAAACACATGACTGAGGCTATCCAGGAAGGTCTGAACGAGCGCATGCTCGACAAGGACGCCCAAAAGGAAGATGAAGAAGAGGTAATGAACGAGGAGGCTACTCCCGTTGAGAGAAAAACTCGTCCTCGCCGCCCCAGAAATGAGGCTCCTAAGGCCGAAGAGGCTCCCGCAGCTGAATAATTATTCATAGCATATTGTAATGAGTAATGGGCTCGGGGCTTTGCAGCTCCAAAGGCCCGTTACTCATTGCCTTTTTCAAAAACAATCCTTTTAACAATTTAGAATATAATATAATTATGGCAAATATCACTGCAAAACAGGTTAATGAGCTTCGTCAGCTGACCGGTGTCGGTATGATGGATTGCAAAAAGGCCCTCGTTGAGTGCGACGGCGATTTCGAGAAAGCTATTGATTTCCTCCGTCAGAAGGGTCAGAAAATGGCTGCTAAGCGTGCTGATCGCGATGCTAACGAAGGTTGCGTCCTGGCTAAGAGCGCTGGCAACTACGGTGCTGTTGTGATGGTTAGCTGCGAGACTGACTTCGTTGCTACCAACGCTGGTTTCGTTGAGTTTACCAACTCTATTATCGATACTGCTATGGCTCAGCACCTCACCACCAAGGAGCAGGTTCTCGATATGGAAATCGAAGGCCGTAAGGTCAGCGACCTCATCACCGACCAGATTGCTAAGATTGGTGAGAAGATTGAGCTCGCTCACTTCGAGACCATGGAGGCTGCTCAGGTGTTCTCTTATGTACACCCCGGCAACCGTATGGCTTCTATCATCGGTATGAGCAAGGCTGGTTTCGAGGAGGTAGGTCACAATCTCGCTATGCAGGTAGTGGCTATGCGTCCTGTTGCTCTCGATGCTGACAGCGTACCCCAGGAGGTTAAGGACAAGGAGCTTGCTGTTGCTGTTGAGAAGACCCGCGAGGAGCTTATCGGCAAGGCTGTTGACGCTGCCCTCAAGAAGGCTGGCATCAACCCCGCTCACGTTGACACCGAGGAGCATATGGCTTCCAACTGCGGTAAGGGTTGGATCACCGAAGAGCAGGTAGAACTGGCTAAGAAAATCAAGGAAGAGGTTGCTGCTGAGAAGGCTGCTACCCTTAATGAGGCTCAGATCCAGCAGATTGCTAACGGCCGTCTGAACAAGTTCTTCAAGGAGAATACCCTCGTTGAGCAGGAGTACATCATGGAGAGCAAGATGACTGTTCGTCAGTTCATCGCTAATACTGATAAGGAACTGGCTTGCACCGGTTTCAAACGTCTTGAACTTGGAGCTTAATTCACTCTGGGTGTTTTAACATATTCTAGGCGGTTGCGACTGTTCGCAGCCGCCTTTCTTCTAGTCGTTTATGGCAAAGGGCAATAAGTATTACGTTGTTTGGCAGGGCAATACGCCTGGAATTTACCGTTCTTGGGACGAATGCAAGCGTCAGGTCGAGGGAGTGGCAAAGGCTCAGTACAAGTCGTTCGAGTCGCGCGAGGAGGCCGAATTGGCGTTTCAGCGCCCCTATGATGAGTATAAAGGTCAGCACCCTTCCAAGCCCAAACGGCAGAGCATGGTGTCGGTGGATGCCGAAGGGATGACGGTAGTGGCCGAGGGACCGGTGGCGGGTCCGGTGCTTGACAGTTTGGCGGTGGATGCAGCGTGTAGCGGCAATCCGGGCGTGATGGAGTATCAGGGTGTGTATGTGGCCAATCGCCAGCAGATTTTTCATTACAAAGCTCCTGTGGGCACCAATAATATTGGCGAATTTTTGGCTATTGTGCATGGCTTGTCATATCTCAAGAAGAATGGTCTTAGCCAGATTATGTATAGCGATTCGGTTAATGCTATCAATTGGGTTCGGCGCAAGGAGTGCCGTACCAAGTTGCCCCTCACTCCCGAGACGACCGAGTTGTGGAACTATATCCGCCGCGCCGAGCATTGGCTTCAGACCAATACTTACACTACCGAAATCCGAAAATGGGATACCGACCATTGGGGGGAGATACCTGCCGACTTTGGCCGGAAATAATCAAAGGGTGACTCCGAAAGATATAATGTTTGAAAGTTGCCTAAAACCTAATATATGTTGATGGAACAGATTCTTACTGTATTATTGATGGTTGCGCAAGTGGCTACTGTTTATTTGGCTGCTAGAGGCAATCGATGGACTTGGGTGCTCAGTATCGTTACGGGCCTAATCCTATGCTATAATTTCTTTACCGAAACGCTGTATATGAGTTTCGCATTCCAGGTGTATAGCATTATTGCTGCCGTGGGGGGTGTGTTTATTTGGAAGAAGAAAGAGGCAGACAATCGGCGCTCAATCACTTGGGGCAATCCATTGTGGCCATTGCTGGCTGTTTCGGCGCTAACGGCGGCCGTGTATTTCTTCGACGATCGGGTGCTGCATTCGAACTTGCCGCTTACTGATTGCCTCATTACATCGTTGCAGGCTGTTGCCACATTTTTGATGGTGAGAAAGGATATCAATGCGTGGATGTGCTATTTGGTTTGCGACTGTATCTATATTCCGCTGGGTATTATCAGCGTTAGCAACGGCGGCAGCTATAAGTGGTTCTTTATTAGTGCATGCTTCTTGGCTACAGCTATTTATGGTACTGTGGTTTTTGTGAAGGCATGGAATGCGGGTCGCAAAAACAAAGCGAATGCCTAATACTACCTGTATGCATATTCCGTCCAACAAGGTGGCGGATATTAGTCGTTATGTTCATTCGGAGCTTGCCGATAAGTATCCTCAGGGCGAGCTGGATATGTTTGTGCTTTTTCTTTTTGAGGCATTTCTCGGTTGGAATCAGGTGCAGTATATGCTCCATCGCGGCGACACGATCAATCAGTCTGATTTGCTCAAGTTCCATTGGGCAGTGGAGGATCTGAAGCGTTTTCGTCCCATTCAGCATATTTGTGGCTACACTGATTTCTGCGGACTCCGGATACAGGTGTCTCCCGATGTCCTTATCCCTCGTCCGGAAACGGAGGAGATGGTGCTTCATGTTCGAAGGCTTATTGCCGACAGTACTCTTCGGGCATTGTCGCTTCGGGTGCTTGATTTATGTAGCGGTAGCGGATGCATCGCCCTTTCGCTAAAGTCGTTCTTTGCTGATGCGGTAGTTTGTGGTGTGGATATTTCGCCCAAGGCTGTTGAGATGGCGCAGCATAATGCTCGACGGCTGGAACTTGAGGTGCAGTTTAACCAAGGCGATGTGTTGGCAGATATTCCTTCGCTCCCGGTATCGGAGTTCGATCTCATAGTGTCCAATCCGCCTTATGTGATGGACAGCGAGCGTGAGGTTATGCAGTCTAATGTTCTCGACTATGAGCCTCATCTGGCATTGTTTGTGCCAGATAGAGACCCTTTGCTTTTTTATCGTGCCATAGCTGATTATGCGGCAGCACATTTGTCTCGGAAAGGTTTTTTGGTGCTGGAAATCAACGAGCAGCTTGCATCCGAAATGCTTGCCATGCTGAGGTTGAAAGGGTTTGAGGGCGAGTGCTATCGCGATTTCCGCAATAAGGATCGATATATAATTGCTCAGTTGTCGTAATTCTCGCATGCTTACATCTATCCATATTATTGGCATACTCATCACGATCGGCTTGCTGTTGGTTGTAAGTGTTTTGTCGGGCCGAAAGGTTCGTGATGTACAAAGCTTTACTACCGGCGGACATTCGGGTAGCTGGATGGTGTGCGGAGCTATTCTGGGCACGCTGGTTGGCGGGCAGTCTACTATCGGTACGGCTCAGCTGGCGTTCTCGTTCGGTGTTTCGGCATGGTGGTTCACCATAGGAGCGGCGCTGGGTGCTTTGGTGCTGTCGCTGGTATATGCAGGGCCGATACGCCGCAGCGGCTGCACTACGCTGCTTCAGATTGTTGCCCGAGAGTATGGCCGTAAGGCCCAGACGGTGGGTTCGCTGCTTTTTCTGATAGGTATCTTTATCAGCATTATGGCCCAGGTGCTTTCGTCGTCGGCCATGGTTACTAGTTTGTTCCATATCCCCCTTGTATGGGCTGCTGTGATAAGTGCGGTGCTTATCGTGCTTTTTGTGTTTTTTGGAGGTATTCAAAGTGCCGGTGCCGGGGGAATCATCAAGCTGGTGCTGCTCTATGTCAGTTGTTTGGCGGCGGGGGTGATGGTGTGGCTGCTGGGCCATGGACTCAGTGGCCTATATGCCGATATACGTGCTGTTTATTCTTCGCCTATTTTGTGCCAGGTCAACCATTTGGCTGACCTTGAGGCTATTCACCACCGCTATGGGAGCATGGTGGCGCGTGGGGAGCTCAAAGATATAGGTGGTTGCCTTTCGCTTATGCTGGGTGTTGTTACAACGCAAACATACGCTCAGGGAATCTGGTCGGGGGCTACTACCCGAAAAGCTCGTAGGGGCGGCATCTATTGTGCTTTGCTTATACCGCTTATCGGTGCTGCGTGCACTTTGGTGGGGTTGTATATGCGCGGCCATTATGTCACCCAGGCCGAGGCCGAGGCAATGCTGGCGGCTGGAGAGGCTGTGCCGGAGGGCATTGGTATCATGCAAACTTCGCTTGAGGCTTTCCCTCGTTTTGTGCTGAGTTATCTCCCGGCATGGCTGGGGGGCATAGCTTTGGGTGCTATGCTGGTGAATATCATGGGTTGCGGCAGCGGATTGGTGCTGGGAGCAGCCACCATTGTGGTGCGTGATGTTTTGGGACAGTCGGCACGTTTGCGCAGGACCAATCAGCTGTTGCTTTCACGGCTGAGTATTGTTGCTATCCTAATTGTGGCAGTGGTTGTAGCGTTGGGGGTTCGTGGCAGTTTTATCAACGATTTGGGTTTCCTTTCGCTGGGATTGCGAGCCGTAGCTTTGTTATGGCCTCTTAGTTTTGCACTTTTTGCTCCCGGGCGTTTTAAGCATAGCAACATAGTGCTGGCCATGCTTTTGGGTACGGGAGTGATGTTGTTGGCGAAGTTTCTTTCGCTTCCGGCCGACCCGGTCTACTACGGCCTTGCTGCCAGCTTGCTAGCTATACTTTTGGTTCGCAACGCACCATCAAAAATAATGTAATAGAGTGCTGTGAATCATTTTTTTGTACCACAACAATGGGTATAGATTATATAAAGA
>JAGHRY010000128.1 GCA_018066145.1 Candidatus Colimorpha merdihippi
ATTGTATACTTTGTTTCTATAATAGGAATAAAAATTTCAATCTTTGTGTAATAAAATTGGGTATTTGTGCGTCTATATAGCTGATGTCAGGAGAAGAATATAATCATAATGTTGACGAATGGGCCGATAGTGCCTATCGTTTTGCGCGGAGATGTTGCAACGATGACGATCGTTGCAAGGATGCCGTTCAAGATGCATTTGCCAACTTATGGGAGCATCGTAAAGAGGTTTCTACTAGCAAAGGAAAGCAGTGGCTTTTGAGCGTTGTTCATAATAATTTGATGAGCCAGTATCGTCACGATCGTGTGGCAGAAAAGATCCATGCCAAACAATCCCTTGTCTCAGTAGTTGAACCAGATTTGACTTTCGATATTCATGATGCCATCCGCAGTGCTCTACAGTTACTCCCTCCTATTCAACGAGAATGTATTCAATTACGCGACGTAGAGGGTTATCATTACAAAGAAATCGCAGAAATATTAAATATAAGCGACCAACAGGTTCAAGTATATATTTTCAGAGCTCGCGTTGCTCTGCAGAAACTTTTAAATGAGTATAGAAAATGATTACTATTGACAATTATGAACTTTATTTCTTCCAATATCAGGAAGGAATGCTTGACCCGGAAACCCGTCGAGAAGTTGAGTCTTTTGCTCAGTTGCATCCTTCATTGAGTGAAGAGTTATCGTTGTATGCTCAAGCCCCTTTCATCGAGCCGGAGGAGATTCCTTATCCGGATAAGGATAAATTGAAGCATAAGATAGTTCCTTTATATTACTGGCGCTTTGCCGTAGCTTCTGTGGTACTATTGGCCACTTCTGTGTTTATTTATTTTTTCAGCTCTCATTTTGTGCCTCAATCTTCCAGAGTAATTGCCGAGAATAATTGTATTCAGTCTCCTTCTATTTCAGCAAAGACATTATGCGCGAATGAATCGACCTCAATTACCGGTTTATCGATTGCTTCCAACCAGCTAAGAGCAAAACAAGCTCAATCAACTAATGAGGTAATAGCTGATTCCCGGATTGAAGAAAGTGTTGCAGATTCTATAAGTGTTGCAGAATCCCATCAAGAACTTCCTGAGGTGATGTCATCCTCCATAGATCAAGAATCGCTATGTATAGCTGAAAACGAACTATTAGAGTATTTGTCTGAGCCCGATTCGTTAATTATTGTTGACAGCGTTACTACGATTTTTCACGATTATTCTGATGTTACATTGGCAGATTTCATAATTGATAAGGCAATTGAGCGGTATCCATTAGAAGTATCAAAGATAGCATTGTTTGCATGCCGTTTGGTAAATCTGAGTAATCGCATTATTAATAACCGATTTGTAAGCATAGTATTATCTAATATTTAACCTAAATAATAATAACATGAAAAAGATATTGGTAATTATTGCCAGCATAATGTTGTTTGGCATTTTAAAAGCACAAGATGGCCTCACCTCACAGTATGGCTATTCCCATGAGTCCTTCGATTTTGGAGATAAAAAAGGCTTTATTTATACAAAGAAAATGCTACCAGAGAATATTGCTCAGATAGTAGTAACCGGTAATGCCAAGCTTCTTTGGGCAACTGACACAATTAATAAAATAGAATCTATGTATATGTATTCGTATGCTGACTCGAATAACGTTGTCCCGATTACTTGCGAAGGCGATACTGTAAGACTAAACAATAAAGTTAAAACGATATATCTTGTACATTTGAAGTCGGATCAAGATCGCTGTACAATTGATTGTGTTGGTAACGGGGCCAGCGAATATCTATTAGACGACCCCTTAGAATTAAATGAGCTAAGAGATCTTATAATCAATCTTGCTGAGAGTTGTTCGATAATGCAATCACCTATAGTGATGCAGGTGTTCATGAAAACCCTATTTGCAAGTTCGAAAGATGGCATGAAGGCTGTTTCTGCTGCCCTTAATTCTGCCACCAATGAAAGAGAACATTTGACTGTAAATACAACCAGTAATAGTAATACTAGTGCCAATCGGCAAAAGAAGAAAGATAAGAAGTTTTTTAACGATTTCGACTTCCATTGGGGATTTAACAATTGGGGAAGCACCCCAATAAATGGACTAATGGGAATGAGTGACCCGGGATACGATTTGCGAACCAGTTTTTCAAGCTATCAGTTGAGCTATTCAAGCAATGTAAAGGTGACAAAACACTTCATTTTAGGAATAGGCCTTGGCTACGAATCAGATGTTTATAAATTCAACAATTCGTATGTGGTATTTAATGACAACACTTTTGCTACTATAGATACTACCAACCCATTTGGATACTATTCCACTCGTTTTGTAACCCGTTATGTTCAGCTGCCGATTCATCTTGGTTGGAGCTCGAATAGAAAAAGAAGCGCGTTTAACGTCTGCTTGAGTGCGATTCCGGCCTTAGGGTGGTGCGGTAAGCATACGGGGCTGAAACACGAATTGCATGTGGCTGGTAAAAATACCCAGGACCAGTACAATCTCAAGGAGGCCCTGAATCCCTATAAATTGGATGTTCGGTTAGATATAGATTTTGGCGGAATAGGAGTGTTCCTTCAAGTGGCCACACTACCTCAGTTTGTTGAAGGTGCGAAAATATATCCTATAAAGCTTGGTTTCAAAATCTAGCAAGGTGCAAAAACCTTGACATGATGAGGATGTTTTCCCCCCGAGTTATTGCAAAACACAATAATTCGGGGGGATTTGTCGTTATCCAGAAGAACAATTAACATTTATCGTTTTGGATAATTATTTAGAGCTGCTTTCGCCAGCAAAGAATTTCGAACAAGGCCGCGAGGCAATAAACCATGGAGCCGATGCTGTGTATATTGGTGCTCCATCTTTTGGCGCACGAGTGGCAGCCGGCAATAGTATTGAGGATATCGAAAAACTGTGTCGGTATGCCCATATTTATGATTCCAGAGTGTTTGTTACGGTTAACACGTTGCTTTTCGATAATGAGATAGAAGAGGCCTCAGCCATGTTGCATCGGCTCTATAATGCAGGAGCTGATGCTGCAATTATACAAGATTTGGGATTGCTGGAATGCGATTTGCCCCCAATCGAGCTGCATGCTAGCACCCAAACCCACAATGCCACCCCGGAGAGGGTTCATTTTATGGAGCAGGTGGGGTTTAAGCGGGTGATACTAGCCCGTGAAACTTCGCTGAGCCAAATGCGCGAAATACGCAACCATACCAGCTGCGAATTGGAGGCTTTTGTGCAGGGGGCACTATGTGTAAGCTACAGCGGCCAGTGCTACATGAGCCAGTATCTCAACGGCCGTAGTGGCAACAGGGGCTGCTGCAGCCAGCCTTGCCGTTCGACGTATGATTTGCTTGACGAGCATGGAAATATCTTGCGCAAAAGCGAACATTTATTGTCGCTGAAAGATTTTTCGGCAGCTCGTCATTTGGCCGAAATGGCCGATGCCGGTATCTGCAGTTTCAAAATCGAAGGCCGCCTCAAGGATATGGGGTATGTAAAGAATGTAACTGCTTATTACCGACGCCTCTTGGACGACATTATGTCTGCAGATGGTCGTTGGCACCCAGCCTCTTCGGGTCGTTGCGAGTTTTTCTTTATGCCCGATTTAGAGAAAACGTTCAATCGCGGATTTACCGACTATTTCCTAAGCGCACGCAAGCAGATGGCTACCATGAGCACCCAAAAGTCAATAGGCAAGCGGTTAGGTCAGGTAACGCGAATCGAACGCAACACCATCACGCTCAAAAGCCGTGAGCCGCTAACTGCTGGCGACGGACTGTGTTTCTTCGACGCTCAGGGGCTTCTGCAAGGTTTTTATGTAAATCAGGTCAATGGTACTTCATTTCAGCCGAATCGTATGCCCGAAGGACTCGAAGTGGGGGTGTCTTTGTGGCGCAACCATGATCAGGCATTTGAAAAACAACTGCTGGGGCACACCTGTAGTAGAAAAATAACCGTGAAAGCCGAGTTAGAAGATGCGCCAGAAGGATTGAAGCTCACATTAACCGATAGCGATGGTTGCACGGCATCGGCTTTGTCGGTAATCACCAAGGAAAAAGCGCAAAATCCGCTACGTGCTATGGATCAGATAACCAAGCAGTTGTCGAAAATGGGCGACACCGCTTTCGAAGTAGGGGAGATGATGATATTTGGAATGCAATGTACTGATAACAAAGAGTTTCCGTATTTTATTCCAATGTCGGTAATAAACGAATTGCGTCGAGCTGCGGTAAATGCTTTGGAAGAGTCGCGATTAATATGGCATCAATCTCGCCGAGGACATTGCCCATCCTTGGAAGAGCGTCAGCTTAATAATGCTCCATACTTTGAAACCGAGCTGGACTATAAGGCAAATGTGCTGAATGCGAAAATGGACCAGTTTTATCGCCGTCATGGCGCCAATATCATAGAGTATGGCTTGGAAAGTACCCACAACTATTCCGAAAAAGCTTTGATGACCACTAAATATTGCATTCGTTATGAATTGGGGGAATGCTTGAAAAATCCCCAATCAGGCTCATTCCAAGGGGTCAATGAGCTGTACTTACGTAACAATAAGAACTATTTTAAACTCGGTTTCGACTGCAAAAACTGTTGCATGAGAGTATTTTCAGCCACAAAGATAGGCGGATGATTTCGCCGTATAATGCAGAGTACTAAATAAATAATCGTTTTTTGAAAAACTTATTTTGGAAAATTAGGTTGAGAAAAGGGATTTTTCCTCAAAAATTGGTTGTACTTTTGCATCGTGAAAAAAGACGAACAAAAAAACTTTATAAAATAAGTCAAATAAAACAACAACAAAAATAAGAAAGGAGAATCATTATGAAAATGTCTCGTTTGATAAGTATCGCTCTTCTTGGTGTAGCTTTGGTTGCTACCCCGGTGTATGCACAGCGTGGCGGTGGCGGTCGCAGTAGCGGCGGCAGCAGTTCGAGCTATAGTGGCGGCGGCAGCCGTGGTGGCGGCGGTTATTCGAGCAGTAGCCGCGGTAGCGGTTATTCAAGCAGCAGCAGTTCCTCGGGTTATCGTTCAAGTTCTCCCAGCTATAGTTCAAGCCGCAGTTCCTCACCGAGTTACTCTACTAGCCGTAGTAGTTCCTCGCCAAGTTCGAGCTACACTCCTAGTCGTAGCAGTTCATACGATAATTCAAGTTCTCGTTCGAGCAGTTCGTACGATAACTCAGGTTCTCGTTCGAGCAATTCCTATAGTCGCGGTTCAAGCATATCTGGCTCCAATCGTGCCGTCTCTCGTTCTGGCAGCGTGCCTGACCAGGTTAGAAGCCGTGCCACTACTGGCAGCGGTAGAAATGGTGCCGTAGCTACCCGTGGCGGCGAAGCCGCTCGTGGTGGAAATTCTGCAGTACGTTCTGGAAACACTGGTGCTGGCCGTGTAGGCGGCGGTCGCCCTGGCGGCGAACCGAATGTTCATCCTAACGGTGTTCATGGCGGTCCTGTGCCTCCTTCGCATCGCCCCATGCATCCTGCTCCCTATTTCTGGCACCCCCATCACCATTGTATGGTTCATTGCCACAGACTGTATTGGGATCCATGCCCCCTGCGTCCTTTCTACTGGCCTGGCTTCTGGTGGTATTGCGACAGCTACTGGTATGATTATCATGTTACCGATATCCGCGTGGTTCACGAATATGTAAAGGAAACCTACAGCATGGATCTGATTGCCTATGCCATGAGCGGAGATTATATGTACGCATTGGTTAACGACCCCGATGGCCACACCTATATCCAGATTTACGACAAGAGTGATAAGATGCTGGCCGAGCAGCAGGTAAGCCGCAAGTATATCAAGATGGAAGTTGATGCTAAGAACGGCGGCTGCTGGATTATGAAGAAAAAGGATAAAGATCCGCTTCTGTTCCTCTATATCGGTGGCGAACTGATGATTTACGAAGCAGACAAATAATCGTCTAATATAAGTTATCTTGCTATAAGCGGGAATCCGATGAGAAGGATTCCCGCTTTTTTTGTTTCATGCAATTGGGTAATGGCTGGCAGCAGGGATTCATCGGCTGTTCGATTTTGTCCCATCGTTAGAAACTGTTACCCCCTGCCGAAATGCTCAATCCCATGCCTCGCCAAGGAATAAACGTGGAGCATGCGTAGTATTAACGATGTTCCGCCATTTGGATAGATGTTTTTCGTTGTATTCGACATTCCGGCGGCGAACCCTTCTTTGGCAACGATATACGATTAATGCGTTTTCGAGATTTTGCGGATGAACTATTTTTAACTTGACTGAAAATAGAATAATTGAAAAAAAAATTGTATATTTGCAGATTGAAAAATAGGCTCCAAAACAATGAATAGCGCCTATATATGATTAGAATTCAACGATATAAATAATATTAATAACAATAAACAATGGAAATCTTAAGCAACAGAGTTTTGAACATGGCCGAGAGCGAGACCCTCGCTATGACTGCCAAAGCCCGCGAGCTGAAGGCTCAGGGTAAAGATGTAATCAGCCTTTCGATTGGCGAACCCGATTTTAACACCCCTGATGAAGTGAAGGAAGCTGCCAAACAGGCTATCGACGACAACTTCACCCACTATCCTCCTGTGCCCGGTTATGCCGATTTGCGCGAAGCTGTATGTACCAAGTTCAAACGCGACAACAACCTTGAGTTCAAACCCGAGCAGATTGTTGTTTCTACTGGTGCCAAGCAGAGCATCTACCAGCTGGTGCAGTGTTTGATCAACCCTGGCGACGAGGTTATCATCCCCACTCCCTTCTGGGTAAGCTATAAAGAGTTCGTCCGTCTGGCTGGCGGCGAATGCATCTTCGTTAAAACAAAGATTGAAAACAATTTTAAGGTAACTGCCGAGCAGCTCGAGGCCGCTATCACCCCCAAGACCAAGCTCATCATGTTCTCCAGCCCCAGCAACCCCACCGGTATGCTCTACACCAAGGACGAACTGAAGGCTATTGCCGAGGTTGTGGCTAAGCACGAGAATCTGTTTGTTATGGCCGACGAAATTTACGAGCACATCAACTTTGTTGGCAAGCACGAGTCTATCGCCCAGTTCCCCGAGGTAAAGGACCGCGTAATCACTATCAACGGTGTTGCCAAGGGCTTTGCTATGACAGGCTGGCGTATTGGTTTCATCGCTGCTCCTTTGGCCATTGCCAAAGCTTGCAACAAGCTCCAGGGCCAGGTTACCAGCGCTACCTGCTCTATCGCTCAGAAAGCTACCGTGCGTGCTATGCTCATGGATCCCGCTACCAGCGAGGATATCATCAACATGCGCGAAACTTTCCGCAAGCGTCGCGACATGGTTTACCAGCTTCTCACCGAAATCCCCGGTGTTAAGGTAGGTCTGCCCCAGGGCGCTTTCTATTTCTTCCCCGATGTTAGCTCCTATTATGGCAAGAGTTTCAACGGCCAGACCATCAACAACTCTACCGATATGGCCTTCTATCTGCTGAACGAGGCCAATGTGGCTACCGTTATGGGTTCTGCTTTCGGTGATGATACCTGTATCCGCCTGAGCTATGCTACTAGCGAAGACCTCCTGCGCGAGGCCCTCCGCCGCATCAAGGCTGCTTTGGCAAATCTGAAATAAGATGTTGTAGGCCATACAGTTGTAGGCTGATGTTTGATGGCATTCCGGTTTTTTTTGTGCAAAAATCGGTTGCGGTCCACAATAATAGTGTTTTGAATACGTTATTACTTAATTATAAATAAGGATATTGAATAATAG
>JAGHRY010000101.1 GCA_018066145.1 Candidatus Colimorpha merdihippi
ATAAATTAAATATTTACATAATGAAAACTACTCCGTACACCGAACTCCACATCCAGCTTGGAGCTAAGATGGCCGAATTTGCAGGCTACAACATGCCCATTCAGTACACCGGTCTCGTTGAAGAACACAACAATGTCCGCAACAACGTTGGCGTATTCGACGTAAGCCATATGGGCGAGTTCCGCGCTAAAGGTCCTTTGGCAAAAAAATTCATGCAGTATTGCACCGTTAACGACGTCGATACCCTTACCGATGGCAAAGTTCAGTACACTTGCCTCCCCAATGGTCAAGGCGGTATCGTTGATGATATGTTGGTGTATCGTGTAAACGAGGAAGAGTTCTTCATGGTTCCCAACGCTGCCAATATCGACAAAGACTGGGCTTGGATGAGCCAGATTGCCGACAAAATGGGCATGACCCTCGGCGTTGACTTCATGAACGAGAGCGAAGATTGGGCACAGCTCGCTGTCCAGGGCCCCAACGCTCTGAAGGCTATGCAGAAACTCACCAGCGCCAATGTTGTTGATATGGAATACTACACCTTCCAGATCATCGAGTTCGCTGGCGTAAAGGATATCATCTTCTCCACCACCGGCTACACCGGTGCTGGCGGATGCGAAATCTACATCCCCAAGGCTAAAGCTATCGACGTTTGGAACGCTGTTTTCGAGGCTGGTAAAGAATTTGGCATCATGCCTGCCGGTCTGGGTTGCCGCGACACACTCCGTCTGGAGAAAGGTTTCTGCCTCTATGGCCACGAGATGGACGACACCATCAGCCCCCTCGAGGCTCCTCTCGCTTGGATCACCAAACTCAAAGCCGAAAACAACAACTTCATCAACAAGAGCCTCTTTATCGACCAGAAAGCTGCTGGCGTGAAGAGAAAAATCGCTGGTTTCGAAATGATCGACCGCGGTATCGCTCGTAACGGTTATGATGTTTGCGACGCAGAAGGCAACAAGATTGGTGAGGTTCGCTCCGGTTCCCCCAGCCCCAGCACTGGCAAGAACATCGGCACCGCTCTCGTACAGGCTGCTTACGGCAAAGTAGGCACCGAGATCTACATCAAGATCCGCGAGAAACTCGTCAAAGCCGTCACCGTTAAAATGCCCTTCTACGAAGGATAATAAATGAATGTAGATTGTAGAATGTAGATTGTTCCTTCAACCGGAACTCTACAATCTACAATCTAAATCTACAATAAAATAAATATTAACAATTGTAGATTGTCGATATCCCTACTACACCCCGTACCCGGAATTCAACAATCTACAATCAAAAATCTACAATCACTATGTCTATCATTAAGCCCTTTAAAGGATTCCGTCCTCCTGTGGATATCGTAGAAAAACTCGCAAGCCGTCCCTACGACGTACTCAATAGCGAAGAAGCTCGCAAAGAATGCGAGGGTAACCCCTACAGCCTCCTGCACGTCACCAAGGCTGAGATCGACTGCCCTCAGGGTATGGACGAGCACGATCCTCAGGTCTACCTGCAGGTCGTTAAAAACTACAACGCTTTCAAAGATTTCGGCTGGCTCGTTAAGGACGAAGAGGAAAAACTCTACATCTATGCTCAAAGCATGAACCCCACTGCTGCCGACGCTAAATGGCAGTATGGTATCGTTGCTTGCGCTTATAGCGAGGACTATGTCAACAAAGTCATCAAAAAGCACGAGCTCACCCGCAAAGATAAGGAAGAAGACCGCATGAAACACGTTCGCATCACCAATGCCAACGTTGAGCCCGTTTTCTTTGCTTATCCCGCTGTTGCCCGCATCGATGAAATCGTTGCCGGTATCACCGCTCAGAAACCCATCTACGACTTCATCAGCGAAGATGGTTTCGGTCATCGTTTCTGGGTCATCGACTGCAAAGAGTGCATCGCCGAACTCGTCGAACTCTTCGACAAGAAAGTTCCCGCTATGTACATCGCCGACGGTCACCACCGTAGCGCTGCTGCAGCCCTCGTAGGACAAGAGAAGAAAGAGAACAACCCCGCTCATACCGGCAAGGAAGAATACAACTTCTTCATGACTGTTATCTTCCCCGACAACCAGCTCAACATCATCGACTACAACCGCGTTGTTAAAGACCTCAACGGCCTCACCAAGGAGCAGTTCCTCAACGCTCTCAACGATGCTTTCGTAGTAGAAGACATGGGCACCGAAATCTACAAGCCCACCAAGCTCCACGAATTCAGCACCTATATCGATGGTCATTGGTACAAGATGAATGCTAAGCCCGGCACCTTCAACGATGCTGACCCCATCGGCGTTCTCGACGTTACCATCCTCAGCAACCTCGTCCTCGACAAGGTTCTCGGCATCAAGGATCTCCGCACCGACAAGCGCATCGATTTCGTTGGCGGTATCCGTGGCCTCGGCGAACTCAAACGTCGCGTCGACAATGGCGAGATGAAAGTTGCTTTCGCTCTCTATCCCGTTAGCATGCAGCAGATCATCGACATCGCCGACACTGGCAACATCATGCCTCCTAAGACCACTTGGTTCGAGCCTAAGCTCCGCTCCGGCCTCGTGATCCACGAGCTCTGCTAGTACTCGTAGGTGTGTTCAACTAATTCATCCGAATTGATTTTTTGAACCACTATATAATTATAATGTAGATTGTGGATTGTAGATTGCATGTAGGTCGCAATACCTTAGCAAATCTCAATCTACAATCTACTTTATTTATCACATTTATTTCTTATCCCGCATTTCGAGTTTCATCAAATATCAAATAATGCTTCAATCCGACATTACTTCCATTGCTTTGGGCGGAGCCATCAAAACTCCTCCTGCTCCTACCGACCAATTCAGCCAAAACCTCCATACTACCGATAGTATCAGCCGGGCGGTTAAAGACAGCCTTGCCAATATGAATATTCAGGATCTAAAAGGCGTTGTCACCGGCGAAAACACTCTCTTGCGTGACGCCATGGGCGAAGCAATGAATCTACTCATTGCATTCATCCCCAAACTTTTGGGCGCTATCCTTATCCTATGGCTCGGATTCAAGCTGGCCAAAATCATCAAACGTTCTTTTACCAAAGTATTAGAAAAACGAAATGCCGAACCGTCTATCAAAAGCTTTTTGGCCTCGCTGGTAGACATGCTCCTCAAAATCCTAATCATCATCATGGCCATGGATGTGATAGGAATCAAAGCTACATCCTTTATCGCCATACTCGGTGCATTGGGATTGGCAGTAGGCATGGCCCTGCAAGGAACCTTGCAGAATTTTGCCGGCGGCGTCATCATCCTGCTGCTCCGCCATTTCAAAGTAGGCGACTACATCGAGTGCGGCTCCTATAAGGGGTATGTACGCGAAATCAAAATATTTAACACCACCATCCAACCCTTCAATGGACGCACCATTGTGGTTCCCAACAGCGAACTGTCCAACAAATCGCTCATCAACCATACCAAAGAACCCATCATCCGCCTCGACGTGGTTGCCAGCGTAGCCTACGGCACCGATCTCGACCAAGCCAAGGAGGTGCTCATGGATGTAATGAACGACGACCCTCTTATCCTCCACCAGCCAAAAGAACCTATTGTCACCGTCAGCAGCCTCAGCGACAGCTCAGTCGATTTGTCCATGTGGATGTGGGTAAAGGTCGAAGACTACTGGACCGTGTGGATGCGAATTCGTGAGAATATATATAAAGCTTTATATAAGAACAACATATCAATCCCATTCCCTCAAATGGATGTCCATCTGGACAAATAACAATACACTTTGATTATGAAAAAAATCGCATTACTCCTATTCCTGTCGTTGATGGTTATCTTTGCTAAAGCGCAAGAAACTGTCAATATCCGATTAACCGATTCGGCCTTTGCCAGCGTCATCACCTGCGGCGCCGGCGACGAATTCTACTCCTCTTTCGGACACAGCGCCATCCGCATCTGCGATACCGTCCAGAATATCGACGTGGTATACAATTACGGCACCTTCGATTTCGGCATCCCCCATTTCTATTGGAACTTTGCCCGTGGCCGTCTCAACTACAGCCTCAGTCGCAGCTCGTTCCAAAATTTCCTCTTCGAGTATGCCTATGAGGGTCGCTCTGTTTGGGAGCAGCGCCTTCTTCTGAGCAGCCAGGAGGTTAACAACCTCTTTGTTCTTCTGGAAACCAACTATCTTCCCGAATATAGGCATTATTGGTATGATTTCTTCCGCGACAACTGTGCCACACGCGTCCGCGATATGATTCAAAATTGCTTGTGTCATAGAACTTTGAGCCCAGAAATTACTGCCGATACCAACCTCACCTACCGCAATATGATCTATCGCTATACCGAGTCGCGCCTACTCTGGTGGCGACTGGGCGTCGACATCGCACTCGGTCAGCATTGCGACCATCGTTGCTCCAACTATGAGTACATGTTCTCACCCATCGAGATGATGCACCAGCTCGACACCATGCTGGTGTCCGACACCCGCCAGCCCCTGGTGGAACCCACCCAGGAACTTTTGGCCGAAACTCGCGAACCCCTCCCGCGCAGCATCAACCCCACACTGCTCTTTTGGCTCATCCTTGCTATCGTCAACCTTCTCACCATCTACCAGTGGATCAAAGGATGGCGACTCGGCTGGCTCGACACCATCCTATTCATCCTCCCCTTCATCATCAGCATCTTGGTCATCTTTTTGTGGTTCTTCACCGACCATTATTGCACCAAACCCAATCTGAATATCCTGTGGGCCTCCCCCCTATTCCTTTATTTTGCCATCCGCCATCGCAAAAGCAACCGCTGGATCATTGCCATTCAACTATTCATGCTCCTCGCAGCCATGGTCATGACTCTTGGCCCCCTGCCCCAACAGCTCAATAGCGCTATCCTCCCCATCTGCCTTACACTCTTTATCCGCCTCATCTCCCAACTCAAGCAGCGCTAATCCTCCCACTCCGACATATTCTCCTTTTCATAACATCATAAAAAACATCAACCCCCTGTTGATGTTTTTTATGTTATCTGTGAATTCAATTCTGTTGGCGAAATAAATTATATTTGGATTAGGCTGATGAACATCCCTTCAATTCAACCCACTCAATTCAGTATCAGGAGGCTTTGATATCACATTCATCCAATTATATTGCTAAAGATTCATTTGGATGGATGAAATGGAGAGCCCCGTCAATCATCAGACTGGACGAAAAGCTCTCAACAAACCTTTTTATCGCACCCAAAGAATTTCCATTCAAGTCCCACACAAAACCCTACAACCAATTATCCCAAATCAGCAGATACTATAGTAATTTAGGGGTAGCCCAGGAGTGCCTCCGTCGTTTATCCGTTCCAGAACGGACATAGGGCGGACCAGCTACGGACTCACTCCCGATTTAGTACTGATTTATAACAAATTGCAGATAACACCCGAAAATTGAACGATTATTCCAAATGATGGAAAATAAGGGAATAAACTACAATATCATTAGAAATCATTTTTTCGATAACTACCATACATCAATTCTTCCAACGAGTTATTCTATAATTCCAATAAAAGTTTTTTTTGTTATTTCGAAGAAATTTTGTATTTTTGCAGAACCGCTACTATATCATAGCGGCAATGAAAGGCGTTGTATTGCAACGTCTAACAAGTATTTATATATATGACGTTAATTGGAGATACTAAAGAAACCACTGTAAATGTACGTAGCGAATACGGACATTTGAATGCTGTGCTGCTGCACCGTCCCGGCATCGAGATCGAACGTATGACCCCTTCTAATGCCGAAGAAGCGCTTTATAGCGACATCTTAAGCAAACATATTGTAGATAAAGAATACGCCTCTTTCTGCGGTGTTTTCGAGAAATGGACCAAGGTCTACTATGTCGAAGACCTTCTGGCCGGATTGATGGACGACGACGATTTCCGTCAAACCATTGTTCACAATAGCTGCAAGCTCGAAAAATGCGAACACCTTGAGGATTACCTCATGCGTGTCGAGAGTCGCCAATTGGCCAAATATCTTATCGAGGGTCTCCCCTATCATGCCGATACCGACCCTCAGCGTTTTGCTGCTAGCCGCTATACCATCAAGCCTCTCTACAACCTTTTCTTCACCCGCGACGCTTCTTCGTCCATCTACAACGAGGTGCTTATCAATTCCATGTCCTTTGCCGTACGCCAACGCGAAACGCTCATCTATCGCGCCATTTTCGACGGCTGTTTCCGCTGCAATACCATCTGCGCTATGGATGCCAACAAAGATGCCCGCACCGAAGGCGGCGATGTACAGATTGCTGGTGAAGACTATCTCTGCATCGGCCAGGGTATCCGCACCAATGCCAAGGGCATCATGTACCTGGCTGAAAAATTTGCCAAGGAGCGAGGCAAGTTCCGCATCATCACCCAGGAACTCCCCCACAAACCCGATTCGTTCATCCATCTCGATATGGTTCACACCTTCTTGGGCAGCAGCCAGGTGATGGTTTATGAGCCCATGATCACCAAAACGGGTGTATTTGCCGGCAAAGCCACCACCGTTATCGAGTGCGACAACGGCAAGTTCAAAACCACCGAATACGACAATATCCTCAAGGCCCATGAAGCTTGCGGTCATTCGATGGAACCAGTCTTCTGCGGCGGCTCCGACAGCTGGTATCAGGATCGCGAACAGTGGCACAGTGGCGCCAACTTCTTTGCTCTCGACGATGGAAAAATCATTGGCTACGAACGCAATGTCAACACCATCCAGGCCCTCAACGATGCCGGATTCGAAGTCCTCGATGCCGACGACATTTGCGCTGGCAAGGTCGATATGCACAACTATAATAAGTTCGTTGTCACCTTCAAAGCCTCCGAGCTTCCCCGCGGCGGCGGCGGTGCCCGTTGCATGACCATGCCCATCAATCGCGATTAACACACATACGCTAGCGAAATAATTTTATCAACATTAATAATTCTAATACAATGAAAAAGTACCATCTGATGAACAACATTATAGGCTGGGCTATCTGCATCATCGCCTGTAGTGTTTACATCCTCACCGCCGAGGCTACTGCCTCTTGGTGGGACTGTGGCGAGTACATCGCTACTGCCAACAAACTTCAGGTGGGCCATCCTCCGGGAGCCCCCTCTTTCCAATTGATTGGACGTCTCTTTTCGATGTTCTCTTCGCCAGAGAACGTTGCCCATGCCGTCAATGTCATGTCGGCTGTATGCAGCGGTTTTACCATTCTTTTCCTGTTTTGGGGCATCACCCTGGTGGGCAAGCACTTGCTCCCCGACCCTAAAAACCCCGACATTAAAGATTTCCGCACCTGGGGTGTGTTTGCTGCTGGTATCGTAGGCGCCCTTGCCTACACTTTTAGCGACACCTTCTGGTTCTCAGCTGTCGAAGGCGAGGTTTATGCCATGTCTTCTTTCTTCACCGCTGTTGTATTCTGGGCTATCCTCAAATGGGAGGAGCAGGCCGACGATCCTCGTTCGCTTCGCTGGCTTGTGCTCGTGTGCCTATTGGTGGGTATCGCCATCGGCGTCCACCTGCTCAACCTCCTCACCGTTCCCGCCATCGTCTACGTTGTCTATTTCCGCAAGTGGGAGAAAACCACCTTCAAAGGCTTCATGCTCAGCGGCATTATCAGCGTGCTTCTGTTGGCAGTTATCCTGTGGGGCATCATCCCCGGCATCGTCAATGTCGATTCCGCTTTCGACGTATTCTTTGTTAACACTTTAGGTCTGCCATTCAACTCTGGCACCATTTTCTTCTTCCTCCTTTTGGCCGCCTTCATTGCTTGGTCGCTGTGGTTCACTTCGCCCAAAAAGAAGAACAAACCTGTGCTGAATGCTGCCGCCCTCGGCTTCTTGATGCTGGTTATCGGCTACAGCACTTTCTTTGTGCTCGTTATCCGCGCCAACACCAATACCCCCCTCAACGAGAATGCGCCTAAGGATGCTGTTGCCATGCGTGCTTATCTCGGCCGCGAACAGTATGGCGATACCCCCCTCCTCACCGGTCAGTACTACACCGCCGGCGACCCCATCGATGCCAAACGCGGCTACACCAAATATGTACGCGGCACCGACGAGAAGGGCAAGGATAAGTATATTGCTGCTTCCTATCAGCAAAAGTTTATCTATCGCCAAAACCACACGGGCTTACTCCCCCGTATGTATAGCAACGACGCTTACCGCCGTCACCCCGAGTTCTACGAGTTGTGGGCTGGTAAGGTCCGTGGCGACCACAAACCCTCTCCCTCGCAGAATATCAAATATTTCCACGGCTATCAGATGGGATTCATGTACTAGCGTTATTTCATGTGGAATTTCGCTGGCCGCCAGAACGATATCCAAGGTCATTATTTCAACGACGACGGTAGCCGCGACTACATGAACGGCAACTGGATCTCTGGCATTAAGGCCATCGACCAGGCCCGACTGGGTCCCCAGGACAATCTGCCCGAGGAAATGAAGAACAACAAAGCCCGCAACGTATATTACATGCTCCCCCTCTTGCTGGGTCTCTGCGGTTTGATTTACCATATCAAAAAGAACAAAAAGGATGCTTTCATCGTTTTCATCATGTTCTTCATGACTGGTATCGCCATCGGCATCTACCTCAATATGCCTCCCCGCCAGCCCCGTGAGCGCGACTACGCTTTCGTAGGTTCTTTCAGCTTCTACGCCATGTGGATTGGTTTGGGCGTTATGGCCCTGGCCGACTGGCTCACCAAGCTCGTCAAAAAGGAGAGCCTCTATAAGGTCATCATGCCTGTGGTATTTGTCTTGTCCATGCTCTGCGTGCCCGTACTTATGGCCAAACAGAACTGGGACGACCACGACCGTAGCGAGAAATATGCCGCCCGCGATTTCGCCCAGAACTACCTGGCTTCTGTCGACGAGAATGGCGTTCTCATCACCTTCGGCGATAACGACACCTTCCCCCTGTGGTATGCCCAGGAGGTCGAAGGCTTCCGCACCGATGTCCGCATCCTCAACTATACCCTCAGCGGCATGCACTGGTATTGCGAGCAGCTCTTCAATAAATTATATGATAGCGAAGCCATCAAGTTCACCCTGCCCAAGGAGGCTTATGGCGTCGGCAAAGATGTAGTTTATCTGCAGGACCGCACCGGCGATTATTACGAAGTCACCGATGTCCTCGCACTGCTCCGCGACCATCCCGAAAAATTCGTTGCCCGCGACGCTCGTGGCGAAGAGGTCACCGTCATCCCAACCACCCATTTCAAGATTACGCTTGATGTTCCCGCTTTGGTCAAGAAAGGCGTCATCCCTGCCGCTATTGCCGACAAGGTAGATCCCGAAATCAAGTGGACCATCACCAAGGGCAGCTTGTTGCGTCATGAACTGATGATTCTCGATATGCTTGGTACCAACCGTTTTGAGCGCGATATCAACATCATGAATCCCGGATACATTCAAAAAGTCTTTACTCCTGTTCGCAATTACAGCATTCAGGATGGTATGAACTACAAACTCCTTCCCTATCCCGCCAGCGAGGTTCAGCCTGTGCTCTTCAACGAGCGCGAAAACCGCTACGAACTCCAGTGCTTCACCGAGGAAAGCTACGATTATTTCCTGAATGGCTATGCCGACAAAGACGGCCAGATGCATCCCCTCCAATGGGGCAACCTCAATGCCGACATCTATGTCGATCCCGTCAGCCAGAATATGGGTACCGTTCAGCGTCAAACCTTCTGCATTGCTGCCAAGGAACTCCTCGAGAAAGGCGACACCGCCCGCGCTCGCAAGATGCTTGAATTGGGCAGCGAATTCTTCCCCAAGAAGAATTTCTGCTACGACAAATACAGCATGATGATGGTGGATCTCTACTACGATGTATTTGGTAAAGATCGCGCTACCCAGATTTGGGATGGTATTTTCGAATACTACAACCAGCATCTCACCTACTACCTCCAGTACAACGGCACCAACAAGGCCCAAGGCGTTGCTGCCCTTATGCAGGAATCGCTCCAAATGATGTACGCTCTCAACCAGTTGGCCACCCTCGTTCTGCACGACGATGCTCGCGCTCAGCAATGCTCCGACATCATCCAGCAGCAAGGTTACCAATTGTAACATCCTACTTTCGTTTATGCAAAAAAAACCGAAAGCTAAAAAAACCAAAAGATTCAGCATCACCCTCCCCGAGCGGGAGGGCGAGCTGCTGGGTCTTTATGCTAAAGAGCACAAGATTACCCGTCCGGCTGCCATCCGTCGCATGGTGCGCGAAAGTTTAAAGCAGTATAAGCAGAGCCTTGCCAAACGCGACATCCAGCCCGACAACCAACTCGGTCTTTTTGACATGGTTCAAATAGAAATGTTTGACGAAAAATGAAAAGAATAGCCCTCCTATTCGTAATCGCAGCCGCTTTCTGGGCTTTCCCTATCCATGCCCAGCAATCTCATGCGTCTGATGAGCCGGAACAGTTCAATCCCGGCTCTATCATTATTGGTCACGTTACCAATAGCCATTCGTGGCACATGTTCGATTTTGTCGACAAACAGGGTGTCGAGCACTCTGTTGCTGTGCCCCTGCCCATCATCCTCATCAACAATGGGCATCTCGATGTTTTCAGTGTCTCCCGATTCCACCACGGCCACCAGTGCTATAAAGGCTACCGCCTCATAGGTGGAGGTCTCGAAGCCGAAGAAATCATCTGTGTCGATGCCGATGGACAACCCCTTCTGGACTCCACCGGGGCTGTCATCAAACCCATCGACCTCTCCATCACCAAAGTCCCCGCCGCCATCATGATTATCTCCATCATACTCATCGTGGTGGTGATGATAGCCAAGCACGGCTACAAAAAACGCGAAAACCAAACTCCCAAAGGGCTTCAATCGCTTGTCGAAATGTTGGTATGCTTCGTCCGCGACAGCATCGCCATCCCCATGATAGGCCAAGCCAAATACCAAAAGTACCTTCCCTACCTGCTCACCCTCTTCTTCTTCATCTTCCTAAGCAACTGCATGGGCCTCATTCCCTTCTTCCCTGCAGGAGCCAATGTCACCGGCTGCATAGCTGTCACCGCCACGCTAGCCGTCATCACCTTCTTTATCACCAATATCAGTGGCAATAAGCACTATTGGATCGATATCTTCAACACCCCTGGCGTACCCGCCTGGCTCAAAATCTTTCCCCTGATGCCCCTCATCGAGGTAGTGGGCATCTTCACCAAACCCATCGTCCTCATGATTCGTCTCTTTGCCAACATGACGGCGGGCCACATCGTTGTATTGGGTTTTGTGGTCATCATCTTCATCCTTAGCAACACCCTCTCCATGGGTGTCGGCGCTGCCGTATCGGTCTTTTCGGTACTCTTCAGCGTCTTCATCAGCGTATTAGAATGTCTTGTAGCCTACATCCAAGCCTTTGTATTCACCATGCTCACCGCATTGTACATCGGCATGGCCGTAGAGGACCATCATAACGAGTGATGCGTGATATGTAATCAGTAAATAGGTTAAATAGAAAAATAATTCCAAAAATAACGTATCATCCGATTACCCTTCACGCTTCACTAATCACCGAAAAAAAAAACAAATCAATAACAAAACTCTACTCCATTATGAAATCAATAAAAGATGTAAACTTCAGTGGAAAGCGAGTGCTGCTCCGCGTCGATTTTAACGTCCCCATGGGCGACCACCACAATGTAACCGACGATACCCGCATCCGCGAGTCTCTTCCCACTATCAATAAGCTCCTCAACGATGGCGCCGCTATCGTCATGATGGCTCACTTCGGCCGCCCCAAGGGCAATGGCTTCGATGCCGACTTCTCGCTCCTTCCCGTGGCCCAGTATCTCGAAACCGTACTCCAGCGCCCCGTCCATTTCACCCAGTCTCTGTTGGGTGACGGCCGCGCCGAAAACATGGCTGCCAACCTCAAACCCGGCGAGCTCATGCTCCTCGAAAACATCCGCTTCTACCCTGGCGAAACCACCGGCGATATGGCCTTTGCCGAACAGCTCTCCAAGCTGGGCGACTGCTATGTCCTCGATGCTTTCGGTACCGCCCATCGCGAACATGCCTCCACCGCTACCGTGGCCAAGTTCTTCCCCAACGATAAGTATTTCGGTTTCCTCATGGAGAGCGAAGTAGCCAATCTCGAAACCCTTATGAAGAACCCCCAGCGCCCCTTCACCGCCATCATCGGCGGCAGTAAGGTCAGCAGCAAAATCGGCATCTTGGAAAACCTTATCGACAAAGTCGACAACATGATCATCATCGGTGGCATGCGCTACACCTTCACCAAAGCCCTCGGTGGACATATCGGCAGTAGCATCTGCGAAGACGATAAACTCGACCTCGCTCGCGACCTCATGCGCAAGATGGCCGTTCATGGCGTCAACTATTATATTCCTACCGACAGCATGATTGCCGATCGCTTCAGCAACGATGCCAACACCTCCATCGTAGCCTCCGACGATGTTCCCGATGGTTGGGAGTCTGTTGATATCGGACCCGATAGCTGCAAGGCCATCCGCAATATCCTCCGCGGCAGCAACACCATCCTCTGGAATGGTCCTGCTGGTGTATTCGAGATTCCCCGCTTTGCCGAAGGCACCCGTCAGATTGCCCGCTATGTTGCCGGCACCTGCATGCTCGGCACCTTCGCTGCCATCGGCGGCGGCGATAGCGTAGCAGCTGTAAAACAAATGGGTCTTGCCGACCAAATGAGCTATGTCTCCACCGGTGGCGGCGCCATGCTCGAATACCTCGAAGGCAAGGTACTCCCTGGCATCGCTGCCATTCAAGAAGATTAATACACCTTCCATATAATTTCCTCCTCCCCTCACCGGGAGGGGGATTTTTATGATAATTAATGATGCAGGACAACACTTTTCTTCCTATCACCCTTGAAGAAGTTAAACGCCTGGGTTGGGACCAAGTCGATATTGTTATCGTCAGCGGCGATGCTTATGTCGACCACCCCTCTTTTGGCACTGCCGTCATCGGCCGCACCCTCGAAGCTGCAGGCTATCGGGTAGCCATCATCCCGCAGCCCAACTGGCGCGACGACCTCCGCGATTTCCGCAAGTTCGGCCAGCCACGTCTCTATTTCGGTGTCACTTCGGGCGTTATGGACTCTATGGTCAATCACTATACCGCCGCCCGCCGTCTCCGACACGATGATGCCTACACCCCTGGTGGAGCCTTCGGTTTCCGCCCCGACTATGCCACCTATGTCTATAGCCGTATCCTCAAGCAGCTCTACCCCAACACCCCCGTTGTCATCGGTGGCGTCGAAGCCTCCATGCGCCGCCTCACCCACTACGACTATTGGAGCGACACCCTCAAACCTTCTATCCTGGCCGAGTGTCCTGCCGACCTCCTAGCATACGGCATGGCCGAAAAAACCATGGTCAAGATTGCCCACATGCTCGCCGACAACGAGCCTCTGTACAAAATCCAAAACATCCCCCAGGTGGGCTACCTCGCCCCCAAGTCCAGCGTCGCCCCCCTTATAGCCAAAGCCGACGATAAGGATATCATCCTCCTGCACAGCTACGAGCAATGTCTCAAATCCAAACGCTCTCAGGCCGAGAACTTCCATAAAATCGAGGTCGAGAGCAATAAAATCGAAGCCGCCACTCTCCTCCAGCCCCATGCCGACAAGGTCGTCGTCATCAATCCTCCCGAAATGCCCATGAGCACCGCCGAGATTGATGCCTCCTTCGACCTTCCCTACACACGCCTCCCGCACCCCAAATACAAAAAACGCGGCACCGTCCCCGCCTTCGAAATGATCAAAAACTCCATCAACATCCATCGTGGATGCTTTGGTGGATGTTCCTTCTGCACCATCTCGGCCCATCAAGGCAAGCAGATAGCCTCACGTTCCGAAGGTTCCATCATGAAGGAGGTTAAACTCCTCACCCAAAGCGAACATTTCAACGGCGTCATCTCCGACCTCGGCGGCCCCTCTGCCAACATGTACCGGATGTCGGGCAAAAACAAAGACCTCTGCCGCAAATGTCCGCGCTACAGCTGCATCCAGCCCAATATCTGCAAAAATCTCAACTCCGACCACGGCCCGCTGCTCGAACTCTACAAGCGGGTCAGCAAGGTGCCCGGCATCAAGCACCTCTATATCGGCAGCGGCATCCGCTGCGACCTCTTCACAGCCGACAACAAAGGCGACGAATACTTCCGCCAGGTGGTCCTCCACCATGTCGGAGGCCGACTCAAGGTAGCCCCCGAGCACACCAGCGCCAAAGTGCTGGGCATGATGCGCAAACCCAAATTCGACCAGTTCCTCAAAACCAAAGCCCAGTTCGATGCTGTATGCCGTCAGGCCGGCGTCAAATATCAGCTCATCCCCTACTTCATCAGTTCCCATCCCGGTTGCGACCTTAAAGACATGGCCGACCTGGCGGTAGAGATGAAACGCCTTGGCTACCGACTCGAGCAGATCCAGGACTTCACCCCCACCCCCATGACCCTCAGCACCGAGATGTACTACACCGGCATCAACCCCGAGACCATGGAGCCCGTATATGTTGCCACCACCCCCAACGAAAAGAAAGAGCAAAATCTCATGTTCTTCTTCTACAAACTCGAATGCCAGGACGATATCCGACGCGCCCTCCGCAGCCACCACCTCGAATCCTACATTCCCCTCCTCCTCGGCTCCCCCAGCATCCCCTCTGCCCGTCCCAAAACCCGAAACAACAACACCCGCAACAACACCCCGCGTACCAACAACACTCCCCACCGAAAACGAAGAAACGATTAATCGAAGGACGAAAAAAGGCTAACGCATTACGAAAAACGAAAAGGGCTGACGCCTTACGAAAATACGAAAAAAGGCTGACGCCATACGAAAACGAAGAAAGGCTGGCGCCTTACGAAAAAACGAAAATACGAAACAAAATAATCCACCGCGAAAAACGCGAAAAGCGCGAAAGTTTTGTTGGCAACATTTTTCTATTGGAAAACAATATCGAAAGGCACGAAAGTAGTTTTGCAGGCAAAACTTAGGGCAGCCGCTGGGAGACCTTTCCAATATTTGGCTGGCCAAATTGCTTTCGCGTCTTTCGGCCATTTTTATCATTAGCGACAAGTAGGGAATCATATTTTTTTCGCGTATTTCGCAGTTGAAATTCAATTTGGGTGATAGGCCTGCCGTACCGTCAAATCAATATATCAACAACAATCAAAAATGACACATGACACTTTGACACTTTGACACTTTTACTGAGAGTCTCCCAAACAACTGCCTTCCGACAAAGAGGATATACTACAGCTACCAACAGACGAAGACGAAGGACGAAAAACGAAGGACGAAAGACGAAAGAACGAAGGACGAAAGGACGAAAACGAAAAGGGCTGACGCCTAACGAAAACGAAAATACGAAGGGACGAAAACGAAAAGGGCTGACGCCTTACGAAAACGAAAATACGAAGGACGAAAACGATAAACAATTAACGATTAACGATTGGGCTGCCGCGCAGTCAAATCATCAATTCATCGATTCATCAATTCATCGATTCAACAAATCGTCAAATCTTCAAATCTTCAATTCATCAATCATCAATTCATCCCTCCCCCATCACTCTCCTGCCAGATCGTGATAGCGGAGGCGGGAGGATAGGTAAGAGATGCGGCGGTCGGTGAGGGCGTTCTGGGCTTGGAGCATCAGCGTGTTAGCCTCAAGAACGTTGGTCATCGTTTCCATTCCGGCATGGTAGTTCAGCTCGGCCAGGCGGTACACCTCTTGGGCCATACGCAGGGCTGCGGCATCGGATTCCATCAGGGCCTGCGCCTCCATCATATCGGCACGGGCCTTATCTTCTTGCAGCTGCATCTTCTGCAGCAGGTCGTCTTTGCTGATTTCTGCCTGCTGGATGGCAATATTATGCTCGCGAATCTTATGTCCGGTCTCCCACCAGTCGGTAATAGGAATCGAAATCCGGGTAAGGAAGATAGCGTTAGCGTTAAACTCCGACACCTTGCCCGAAAGCATCTGGTAGGCGGTACCATTCTTAAAGAGGTTGCCATAATTCAATATCCACCCCATGCCAATGGTGGGAAGCGTTTCGCCAATCGTCAAACGGCGACGAAGCCGCTGTGCATCGATATTGAGCTGCAGGAGTCGCAATTCCGGACGGGGCCCCACTGCATTGGCGGGAAGCACATCGTCAACAGGTGCCAGGGTGAGTCCCTCGGCGGGGTAGTCTAATCCCGCCTGCAAACACAGCAGTCGCGAAGCCAGCTCTATGCCGTTTTTCAGTTGCAGCTGTTTGGCACGAATTTCGTTCTTCTTCAGCTCCAGCCGCAGGGCGTCGGTAGGTTCCAGCACACCGGCCTTCTCGCCGGCCTTCACCACGCGGTCGAGCGAATCGAGCAACGCCAAGGCGGCATTAACGGTAGCCACCTTCTCCTGAAGACCGAGCACCAGCAGATAAGAGTCGACAATCTCCTCTATTACATCGCGTTCGGTCATGGAGGCCTTCAGTTCCGAAGCCTCAATACCCACGTTGGCCAAACGGTTGGCGGCACGAATGCGCCCGCCGGCATATATCGGCTGCATGATGGTAGCCCCAATCGTAACACCGCTCTTCATCAAACCCACCTCGTCGGCAATAAGCTCGCCTGTCTCGTCGCGCAGAATCTGGTCGAGGTATTCTCTTCCCAAATCATCGGTTTGGAAGTAATTGACGCCAATCAGGTGGTGCGAAGAACTGTATGTAAGCGTGTTGACGGTAGCCTGCGGAAAAAACTTGGTAAACATCTGATGCTTCACCGCCTTAGCCTTCTGAATGTCCATCTGGGCCGTGCGTATGGTGCAGTTGGTCTCCTTGGCGCGGGCAATGCAGGAATCTAGCGTTATCGGCTGGCTGGCGAAAGCTTGGGCTGCCGCCCCAAGTAGCAGAATAAAGGGCAGCACCATCTTCAGGGGACTGGGTTGGCTGTTTTGGTTGCGGAGATTGAATTCTTCTATGCGCTTCTCGCGTGCTTGCAGCTGTTTTTCAAAGTTCTTACTCATCTTGTTCATGCGTTTTTTGCGGTGTTCGTCGCGACTGAACACCAAGCTATAGGTAACCGGGAGCAGGGTAATTACTAAAGGAAGGGTCACCAGGGTGCCGATGCAGATAACCACACCCATCGGCTCCCACATCTGGGTTTTGGCCAGTATCATGGGCACCACGCCCAAGGCCGTAGTAGCCGAAGTGAGGAAAATGGGGCGCATGCGGCGCAGTCCGGCCTCATATATGGCATCATGGGCCGACAGGTGCTTCTCTTTGCGCAGCTCGCCGGCATAGTCATACATGATGATACCGTTGCGCACCACAATGCCTATAAGCGATATCAGACCCAGCAGCGCGGTAATGGAAAGTTCCAATCCAAAGAGCCACAATCCCAGGGCCGAGCCGAACAGGCAGATAAGCGACTGCGTGATGGTCAGCACCGATATGCCTATTTCGCCATAGTGTATCACCAGCACCAGGAACATCACCAAAATAGCCACCAGCACCGAAAGCAAGGCCGGACCCATATTGCGACGCGTCAAGTCTACCGCGCCGCCATACTGCCAGCTAACCCCCTGGGGAAGTTCTATTTTGTCGAGATATTCGCCCACCTTCAGGGCCTCCTTCATCTGGCTGGCATTGGGCACTACATCTGCCGCTATGGTAATGCTGCGCACCCCATTGCGGTGGGTAAGACTGTTGTGGTGGAACGACGGCGTGATGGAGGCTATCTGGCGCAGCGGCACCCACATGCCCGGTTGCGCACAGGGTATGAGCAAATCGCCTATGGCCTCTATAGAGAGGTTTTCTACCCCCTCGGTGTACACCGAAATGGGAACATCGTAGTTGCCCTCCCAGGTCGACGACAGCCGGCTTCCCGATAGCGAACCGGAGAGATAAATCGATAGCATCGACTGCGATATGCCCAGCCTGTTCGACTCCTCAGTATCCAGCTGTATCTCCACTATCTCGGTTGTTTCGTCGAAATCGGAATGCACAAAAAACAGGTTGGGGTTCTGCTTCATCACCCTTACAATAGAATCCTTAATGGGCTCCATCTTTTCGTAGTCGTCACCTTTGAGGAAAATCTCCACCGGGGAGGCAATCGCCTGGTAGTCCATCTGTTTGAATCTAATCTGGGCATCGGCAAAACGGTTTTCGTATTTCTGGGGATAATCCTTGAAAATCGATTTTGTGGCTTTCTCAGACTTCGTGTTGACGATAAACTGCGCGTAAGCGTCGTCGGCCATCTGTGGCGCATAAGTCATGTGGAATCGGGGCGACGATTGTCCCATAAACGAGGTTACCGACACCACCCGCTTATCGGCCAGCAGCATCTGCACCAGCGAGTCGGCCACGGCGGCAGTCTCACGTATATCCGACGAGGCCTCCATGTGTATTTCCACCGCAAAACTGTCTCCCTCGGCCTTGGGCAGCAACTGCACATTGATGCGGGTAACAAGGAATCCGCCCAGCGCCGTCAGCACGCTTGCCACCACCACGGTGGCTATCTTGTGTCTGAAACAGAGGTCCAGCAGGCGTTTGTAGCCATTCTGTAGCCATCCGAAGAATCGGCTTTGTGCTTTTTCCAGCGGACTCATCTTCGACGAAGCGGTAACGCGTATCATCTGCGTAGCCAGGAACGGAATCACCCAAACGGCAAAAAGGAACGAGCAGGTGAGGGCAATAAAGATGGCCCACGGAAACATTCTGATGAAGTCGCCCAGCATCGATGATTTCATAGTGGCGAGCATCGGAAAGAACATGCCCGAGATCGAGCAGGTAGAGATGAACATCGATCCCATCAGGCTCTTGGTGGAAACGGCTGCCGAATACCACCGGCTGTGCCCTTTCTGCATCAGCGAGGTATACCCGTCGATCACCACCACCGAATCATCCACTATCATGCCCAGCACCACTATCAAGGCGGCAACACCGTGTTGAGCTCGATGCCGGCCAGATACATCACCGCAAATGAGGCAGCTATGCACACCGGAACCGAAAGCGAGCTCACCAGGGCTGTGCGCAACGGAAACAGCATCAGCATCACCAGTATCACCACCAGTACGGCCTCCATCAGGTCTTTCAGAAAACTCAGCACCGATCGGTCTACATTCTTGGGTTGGTCGGTAATGCGGTGAATCCTCACATCTTTGGGCACCGAGGCGCTAAAGGTTTCAATCTTCTTGCTCACCTCGGAACCGAAGTTCACAATATTATTGCCGGGCCGCATCTCCATCGAGAGCACCAGGCAATGCACATTATTGGTCGTCAGGATCGTATCCTTATCGGAATAGGTCACATATTTCTTATTGGGTTCGTAGCGGCGTTCGAGGGTAGCCACATCGCCCAAGCGGAACGACTGGCCGGTGATGGGGTCTGAAAAAACCACCATTTCCTGCAGGTCGTACACATCGTCGTAGGGGATAGACACATGCACCAAGGCCCTGGACTCCTCGTTGTCCACCTGTCCCGAAATGGTACGGAAACCGTGGGCTGCCAACTCGGCCGAAACCACCGAAGGCGAGATGGCATACTGGCTCATCTTCACGGGGTCTATGTGCACCGCAATCTCTTCCTTCTGTTCGCCCACAATCTTAATGTTGCCCATCTCGGGTATTTCGCGCAGATACACCGACAACTGGTCGGCATATTCGCGCAGCTCGCGCGACGAGCGGTCGGGACTCTCTATTGCCAGCAGTATCGACGAGGCTGCGCCAAAATCGTCTATCACGGCGGTAGCCATCACCCCCTGGGGCAGATCGGTGAGGCGAAACAGCTGCAGTCCCTCGCGGATGCGGGCCCAGGTAACGGGGGCATCCTTCACGGTGGGCACCAGCTCGGTAAATACATACAGCACCCCGTCGCGCGAGTAGGAGTAGGTCCTGCTCTTCATTACGTCAGTAAAGGTAAACAGGTATTGCTCCACCTTGCCGGCCACACGCTCCTCAATCTCGTTGCTGGTGGCGCCGGGGTATATCACCGCCACCACGCCGGTGCGGATGGTAACCTCCGGAAATTCGTTTTTGTTGAGCTTCGGCAGCGCTATGATGCCGAATATGATGGTCACCATGATGAAGAAGAACACCATGCGGTGCTTTCTCATGGCCAGTTCTACAATATTTTTCTTGCCCATGGTTCCTCCTTTATTCTTGTACTGCAACTTTCACCGGGGCTCCTTTGTACAGTTTGCTGTACCCGCCGGTAATTACGGTGTCGCCGGGTTCAATGCCCTTTTCCACCAGCACCCCGTTGCGCACATAGCTCTTCACCTGTATCGGGGCGCGGAAGGCCTTGCCGTTGCGCACCACCCACACCACGAGACCTTTTTCCATCGTTTGAATGCACCACGACGGCACCGTAAGGCCGTCGTCAGCGGTGCTGTTCAGCCTTACCTTGGCCACCAGGCCGGGAAGCATCTCCACGCCATCGTTGTCGGTAATGTGGGCCTTCACGGTATAGGTGTGTCCCATGGGGTTGGCTATCAAGCCCTTGTCGCTGATGCTCACCTTCAGTTCTTTGTCGGGAAACGAGGGCATGGTAGCGGTAGTACGCTCGCCGCGGTTCACCAGATGGATATCTTGTTCGGGAACAGAAAATTCAATATGCAGACTCCGCAAATCCAGCAGTTTGCAGAGCGATTCCATCGGGCTCAAATCCTCGCCAACGATGTGGGGTTCCATGCTGATGATGCCATCGGCAGGGGCACGCAGGGTGCAGTCGTCCAAACGTTTGCCGCTGGCAATTTCCGATTGGCGGGCTTTTTCCAAGTCGGTAACCATCTGCATCCACCGCACCTCGCTCACGCCGCCTTGGTCATACACCTGCTTCATGCGGTTGTAGCCGTCCTCAGCCTGTTTCAAGGTAGCCAGCGAAATGTCGTGCATGCTGCGTGCCGATGTTTCGTCCACGCATGCCAGCACATCGCCTTTCTTCACGCGCTGACCGTTGTGCACATATATCTTCGTAAGCTTGCCTCCCATCGGAAAACCCAAGTCCACCTCCATGTCGCTAGCCACATGGCCTATATACGTGCGATGGTGCGTACCATCTGTCAGGCCCATCACAATGGCTTCTACATCTATTACGGGGTTATATGCTGTGTTTTGAGGCTTTTTGCCACAACCGACTGCCAGCAGTACGGTCAATAACATTACATTGAGTCTTTTCATGCTTGGTGGAATTGGTAGTATTAATGTCTATTTGTATATTCGTTTATTGTTTATTCGTTTTCGTAAAGCGTTATTCGTTTTCGTTATTCGTTTTCGTTCTTCGTTTTCGTAGGCGTCAGCCCTTTTTCGTTTTCGTCCTTTTCGTTTTCGTAAGGCGGCAGCCCTTTTTCGTTTTTGTCGTTTTGGTTTTCTTTGTTAG